>JACVXV010000251.1 GCA_015661205.1 Candidatus Brocadiaceae bacterium | reverse complement strand
TGCGATAGAGCGCATTCACGACGGCAAAGCCCAGCCCGGCCAGCGCCACCACCACGATAAACAGCACCGCCACCGCCGTTGCCGTGCCGGTGACCAGGCCCAGTTCATCCCGCGCGATTTCAGGAAGTGAGCGGCCATTCCGCCGCATCGACGCAACCAGGATGATGAAATCCTGCACCGCCCCCGCCAACACCGCACCGATCACCAGCCAGAGAAAACCGGGCAAGAATCCGAACTGCGCCGCCAACACCGGCCCAAGCAGCGGACCTGCCCCAGCAATCGCCGCGAAGTGATGGCCGAACAACACGTATTTATTCGTGGGATGAAAATTGACGCCGTCATTCAACCGCACCGCCGCATAATACGGCCTGTTCTCCAAAGAGGTCTGTCTCTGTTTCTTCTGCAAAGGTAGTTTCAATTACTCCAGCCCGTGTGCCGCCAATTCCATGAGCATAGGCCAAAGCCTTTTTTTTGGCCGTTCCCGTTGCATCCTGGTGGATGGCCATAAGACACGGAACAGCGCCTCCCTTTTCAAATTCGCTGCGGACAACTCGCTGCGGACAAGGTGTCCAGGTCCCTTGGGGGCTACCATGATAACGTCTACATTGTTTGGCGGCACGACCTGCCCGAAATGGATATTGAATCCATGTGAAAAACAGAGTGTCTTTCCTTCTTTCAAATGCGGCTTTATCTGTGATTCATAGACGGACTTCTGGGTTTCATCGGGCATGAGTATTTGAAGAAAATCACCCTGGCGTGCCGCCTCATCCACAGTAACCGGTTTAAAACCATGTTTAACGGCTAATTGATAATTCGGTGTGCCTGTGCGTGTGGATACAATTACGTCCATACCGGATTCCCTGAGATTTTGCGCCTGGGCATGCCCCTGACTTCCGTATCCAATAACTGCGATCTTCTTTCCTTTTAGAATGCTGACATCCGCGTCTTTTTCATAATAGATTTTTAGCATATCCTTTTCTTTTGCCTTTCAAAGTAATTTAATATTAAGGAATTTAAAACTGTCAGTTCCTCCCCCTTGATGGGTGAGGCTGAGGTGTGGGAGAAAAAAATGTTAATCCCCCTCCCTCTATCCCTCCCAGCAAGGGAGGGATAAGTTTGATTTATTTTGTACCGCGCGCAATGGCGACACTTCCCGTCTGGACTAATTCCTTGATTCCATAAGGCCTCAATAAATTTGTCATGGCCTCTAGTTTGTCTTCTGTGCCTGCGAGCTCTATAACAAGGTCTTTCAGGCCGACATCGATAATTTTACCCCTGAAGATATCGACAATTTCAATGATTTCGCCGCGTTTTCCAACAGGGCAGTTGACCTTGAGCAGCATTAAGTCCCGTTCAACAAACGCCTCATCAGTGAAATCGATCACCTTGATCACATCGATGATCTTGCCTATTTGTTTTTTGACCTGCTCAACGATGGCATCGTCGCCTTTGACGACAAGAGTAATGCGTGAAAGGGCGGGGTTTTCTGTCTCGCCAACTGCAAGGCTGTCGATATTAAATCCCCTTCCACTGATAAGACACGTGATACGGGCAAGGACGCCAGCTTTGTTTTCTACAAGGATTGAAATAACGTGTCGCATAAAATAATCTATAGCAACGGTAAAAATTTTAAAGTTGTCTACTTTATAACCAGCGCCAATATACGCCAATTACTCCGATGTCTCAGTGGCCTCTGTGGTTTAAGTTTTTTTCTTTATTGAACCATTCCTGAAAATCCCAGGAAGGCAAGAGCCATAAGCCCCGTACAGATGAAGGCAATAGGGACTCCGCGCAGTGACGGCGGGATATTGACCAGCGCCAGGCGTTCCCGTATGCCCGACATCAGCAGCATGGCCACCATAAAACCGATGCCAGCGCCAAATCCCTGCACAGTGGCCTGTAAAAAACCCAAATGTTTTGGGGAATCGGTCGTATTTAAAAGCGCCACGCCCAATACAGCACAGTTCGTTGTAATCAGAGGCAAATAAATCCCCAAACTTTCATATAGTGCTGGCGCCATTTTCCTGAGCATCATTTCAACCAATTGAACTAATGTTGCAATAACGAGGATATAGCTGATCGTTTTTAATACTTCGATAAGTCCCAATTCCCGGATGGACGGGAAAATCTTTGCGATAATATTTGCATCGCCGGGCAACAAGACAAAGTTATAAACGATCCAGGTAATTGCCGAAGAAAGGGTCATGACGAATGTTACCGCTGCGCCCATACCAATGGCGGACGACGTCTTTTGGGAAACGCCCAGGAAAGGGCAAAGCCCTAAAAATTTTGACAGGACGAAGTTGTTGACAAATACTACGCTTACAATAATTAATGCAATCTCTTTAATCATTTTTCATAACAGCCTTCATTGACTTTTCGCTCTTTCTGAGTTTTCTCCAGTTGAAGAAACCCAATAAGAGTCCTAATACGATAAACGCACCCGGAGCCATGATCATTACCGAGGCAGGTTGATACGATTCTGATACTTTTAAGCCAAAGAGTGTTCCAGACCCAACTATCTCACGTATGGACGAAACAAGGCAGAGTGAAAGTGTCCAACCTAATCCTAAGCCCGCCCCGTCCAAAACAGAAGCGAAGGGTTTGTTCTTGTAAGCGAAAGATTCTGCGCGATACATGATGATACAGTTGACTACGATGAGCGGGATAAATATACCCAGCGATGCATTCAACTCTGGTGGTAGGTATGCCTTCATGAGCAACTCCACCATAGTTACAAAGGCGGCGATAACAACAATAAAACAAGGAATACGGATTTCGCGAGGGATATACGATCGCACGATAGAAATAATAAAATTGGAGCAGACGAGCACAAAGGTTGCAGCCCCTCCCATTGCCAGTCCGTTTTTCACCGAGGTAGTAACTGCAAGGCTTGGGCATATTCCCAGCACCAGCACAAACATGGGATTATATTGAAATATTCCCTTCGTAAATTCTTTCAGATTGTTTTGTTCTGCCATAGTCTAATGCACAAGAATTTCAAAGTTGCAATTGTAGCACGAACTTCAGTTCGTATAGGATGTAAGCGAACTGAAGTTCGCGCTACATGGAAAAAGCCGCTAAAGGCCTAATTAAACTTAGTTTCTAAAAAATTCTTTAAGAGGCTAAACGTTTTAGCAGCAAAAGTCAAGTGTAAATTCAGCGGAGATATTTATCGATCTCTTTCTTGTCAAATCCATACAATACCTTATCACCGGCTACCACGATTGGCAGCTTGTCGAGTGATTCGATATCATCCGTGCCCACAATTTTTACCGCCTCTTTTCTTGCGTTGTCGTCTTTGTCAATATCATAAGAAATATAATCCGCCTTTTTCTTGTTTAAATAAGCCAGCAGTTGGTTGCACTTTGGACAAAACGGGGTACAAAATACTTTTAGTTTGGTAGCCATAATAGTCCTCATACAATGATAAGTTGAATAATTATGTTATGAAGAAGAGATTCAAACAAAAAAAACAAAGACAGTCAATGAAAAAAGCTTATTTATATGGATATAATAGGATGCGCCGTTAATTTATGATTGAACCCAAAATTAAATAAATCAATACTAAATAATATGAGAAATATGCCGATAATAGCAAATATGATGGAAACTATATTTACAAACCTAATATTACATGAGGTGAAAAGCTATGAAAAATATTAATAATTTGGAATCACGGGATGGTCACCGAATATATTTTACTGTCAGGAATAAGCCCGATGGATTGAAAGAACAATTCTTTGAACTTAATGTAATTTGTGCATTAAGGAATAACTTGAGAGCGGCGGTTGAAATAGCTCGGCAGGATAATTCATTCTCAAATTATTTACGATGAATAGAGAAGGTTTAAAATTTGTGGATAATCACCATAACTAATCCTCGTGTTTTTACACGTATTCATTTCTTCTTTGCCTTTCACTTTTGAGCTTTTGTTTCCCCACATCCTACACCAATTCCAATATTGATAAACAAGAAGTGTTTGAATAGTATGTCCAAAACAGAGTTATTCTTTTGACTTGATTTTTGTGTTCTGCTAAAATCACAAACCAAAAAGGAAAACCACAGTATACAGAGAAGAAAGTGTGAGTAAACACTCGCTTTCTGTATCATCTGCATATCTTCCC
>JACVXV010000250.1 GCA_015661205.1 Candidatus Brocadiaceae bacterium | reverse complement strand
GGTAACGCCATTCCCCAGGTCTTTCCGGAGTAATTTCTCCAGTTCCCGTACCTCTGCGGTGGAATACCCATACTCATTATACAGGATGGTGTTTGAGAGCAGGGTAAGTGATACGACTCCGCTGACTTGCTTCAACCCGTCTATTTCCGACGTGAATTCCTCCGGACTCTGAGAAACCATCACAAATCTGACCCTGCCATACTGGGCATTCTTTGAACGCCCGATGCGGACTACCGGCTCTTCCCTAAAATAATTCAGGAGTTTGTTTAGCTCGTTCCCATCGCCCAAGATATGGCCTTCAAAGGTCTGATGGGCGTCAATGGATTCATAGTTGAAGATCATCCCCTTTTTCACTGTGCCTGTCTCGTAATCACGCTGATGGTGGAAGTTGAGGGTTTTTTTTATCGGTTGTTGGTAGATATCCGCGCCGAGTATCCTTCCAAATTCTTCCTTAGCGCTTGTTTGCTTATCAAAATCCTCATCGGTATAGAGCCGGTCGTAAATAGTATTTTCATTTCCCTTTTCTTCCTGTAGGGAGAGCGGAAGGGGGGTTGTCATTTTCACGTTACGGTGGATTTCGCTTACGATGCAGGCATTGGTAAACCTTACCGTCCCCGTTAAAAACCACCGGTAAAAGGTATCATCTTTGTGGGCGTCACTAAGATTGTTTTTCCGAATATATTCGTTTGCAAAGAGTCCCATGATGACGCTGCCCGGGATGTATTCGCGGGTGGAGACCATGTTAGCGTCGCCTACGTTCAGGGCAAAGAGGATGGGGGACTCGGTGGTAATCCGGTAGGTCAGCTTTTGCATAATGCCGCCAATTCATTCAAAATCGTTTTTGAGACGTCTGCCGTTCCGTTAAACAACCGGCATTCAACCTCGCCAAACCCCCGGTTCCGCTTTGTGCCAAGACATTGTAAATGAGCGCAGGCAAGCGCAAGGAGTTTTTCGGTATCGATGTTCTCCTTGTCTATCCTGACCTCGCCATTGAAAACAGCGCCTTTTTTTACTGCGCGGATAGTCCGCAACGAGTGAGCATCGGCCACGCCCCGTTCGTTAATCCCGGTTTGCTGGCGGGTATAACCGTAAGTAGATAAGATGCTATCCCGCGACATAACGTTCGGGTATTTATGACAGAAATATTGAAGCCAGCGCGAGTTTGTCTCATATTCTTCAATCGTGAAGTTTGAAAAGAAGACCGGCGCTGACGCTACGTGGCCAGGCCTGCCAAAGGTTTCTTCCACAAGGCAAAATCCCTGCGTTCCGTCACTCCTGGCTTCTTTTCTCAAACCTACAAATGAATTAATTCCAGCACTGCCCAGCATTTCACACACCTCCTGCGCGGCATCCCTCAAACATCCCTTTATGCGCCGGGCGGGGATGAAGGGGACGCCGAGGCCGTCGAAGACGACGTCCGTATCGATAAGTGAGCCGAATCCCTCGCCGGAACCGATGAGGGCGTCTGATATGAGTTGTATCTGTATCGTATATGACTTCATGTCGCCTGGCCTCCCTGTGTCTCTTCAAGTTTTAGAGGATAAAATTCCATTAGCTCCACCATGTCAAAATAGGGGGTCTTCTTTTCTTCCCAAAGCGTCTTTTGATAAGAGCGCCCATTTCTCTTCGGTAGCTGTAATCCGCGCGCCTCAAGTTCCTGGACAAATCTACTCGTTGCATCTTTTTCAAGGGTTATTACCTGCCGAAGTTCTTTGAGCCTTGAACGAGAGAATTGCTTTTCCGGCGGTGGGGTTACCGTTAGCGCCCTGATATTTTCAATTAAGGTATTTAGGCCGTGTTCATCGTGATCGCCAATACGGTATGGCCCAAACGGTAACATTCCCTGTGCCGCCGTGTAATGGGAGGCACGGATTTCTCCAATGGCGCCGGAGAAGCCGCCGTAGGCGACGTGGAAATCGAGCCAGGAGCCTTCATTCCCTTCTTTTTTACGTCTTGTTTTGGCGCTTTTGCATAGTTGTTCCGCAAGTCTGCATCCGCGATAAAAGGGATATTTGGTCTTTGTTATAGCAATGCCGGCGCAGGCGGATAGCGGCTGTTTATCGCTCGCCTTTTGCTTTTCAAAGGCTTCTAAAAAGATTTTTGCAAAGTAGACACCCAGTTTCCCATCACACACAAAGGTAATATCGTCGCCGCCCATGATAATAGAACGGATGGGGACGACCAACTTATTACCCTTGCCATCTCTTGGGTAGAATGGCCTTTTTTCATTATCGAAACCCAGCGCTTCCTGGATTTGTGGAAATTGAGTTGTAATGGTGGTGAGGATTGCGCGAAAACTCTCAACCGTGGCTATCTGAACGGATTTTGATAAATCCCGTATTGCTTTCAGTGACTCTGCATTCCGAAACCGTTCTCCCATCCCGTTGCCGTCAATATGCACGGTAGCGACGTGGCTGTCTTCCCCTTTGAGTTGGCCTAACTTATCCAATTGGTCGGTAAAGCAGTAGGTGTCTTTCAACACGTCAGCAAACTCTCGCTCCAGTTTATTCGTTGCTTCTTTTGAAGCGCATATCTTTGCGTGTGCCACGCTTGAGACGTATTCCTGTTCTTCCGTGTCCTCTTTCTCCATTGAGTAGCCCGTATGGGGGCATTCGGCCGTTATGCCGTGGCGCGGGATGATCGTCTGGGGGATGAATTGGTATTTGTTTGCCTGGAGTTTTTTGAATAACTGTTTGTTTTGAGCCTGGAAATCACCAAGGTTAAAGGTGTCGCAGGCCACCGCGGTCACAACGCCCGGTGCGTGTGCGAGGAGCGACTTTGTCCACTCCTTAATAAAGGCTATTGCATGGTCTTTCCCTTTGAAGAAAAGCAGGGCATTGCCGCCGCCGATATATCCGATTTCAAAAGGGGCGTTGTGGGTTTTCATAAAACAGGTTTCCGGCTGCGCCTCCCATGCGTCAAAATCTGTGTCATTGCAGGGGGAAAACATCTCCTTTATCGCGTCGCGCAGGTGTGTTCGATACATCTCCTGAATCAGATGGGAACCGCCCAGGTTTTCCTTGAGTTTATTGCTTCCAAAGACGTACCGCTGGATAGAGACGGTGTCAATGAGAACCGCATGGACAATCATTTATCCTCCCTTTTTTGATTATTTTATTGAGAAGCCCCCCGTAACAAAGGGGGATTCAGGGCATACGAGTTAAGTTGTGGTACTTCGTTCTTTTTCATGGAGAGCGAAGAATCTCTTCGCTCTACAAACAGGCCCGAAGGGCAGAAAGTATATAGCCAGGGGTGAAGCCCCTGGTAATGAAATAATATAACAAGCCCTGAAGGGGCGACAGAAAAGGATGCTTAACATGGCTGGGACACTTATCTTTTCTGGAATTTCCCCCTGTTTTGACAAAAACCGTCCATTTTTAAGGGGGGTTCTGAATGGATGTTGGATTTTTCCCGTTTTTTCATTATATGACATAAGCATATTCATCGTCAATATCCCTCTCCAATAGCTTTTGTTATCATTACAGCGGATGTTCACCCCAATCGAAAAAGCAAAATCAACTGGGATGCCTTAATATTATTGGGATTTTCTTTGTTTCGGTAGTTTTTTTCTTGTGACTACA
>JACVXV010000128.1 GCA_015661205.1 Candidatus Brocadiaceae bacterium | reverse complement strand
AACGAGCGAAACGGCAGGGGTGAATGGGGTTGTTTTGTCCTTCAGGTCCTTCCGCATCTTCCTGAAGTCCCAATAATATCGGGGCAAATCCGTCTTTTCAATAACGCCCCACGCGCTGCTGTTGACGCATACAAACGCCAGGCCTGGGGGCATCATGCAGCCCTTTTGGGAACCGGTGATTGCCACATCAATATTCCACTCATCCATAAGCAGTTGGTGAACGCCGATACCGGTAATTGCGTCTACGACGAGCAATGCCCCATGACCCTTTACAATCGGGGAAATGGACTTTATGTCGTGAACGACGCCGGTAGAGGTCTCGCACTGTGTGGTAAATACGACGTTTATCCCCTTGTTCTTCTTGAGCGCCGCGTCTATATCGGCGGGGTTTATCGCCTTGCCGTTTTCAACGTCAACGGTAATCGTTTCTATGCCGAAGCATTTGCAGAGTTCCGCCCATCGCTCGCCGAATTTCCCGCTAACGACGACCAGCGCCTTATTTCCTTTAGACAAGACGTTCGCAACGCACGCCTCCATAGCGCCCGTTCCGGATGACATGAGGGTGAAGACGTCGCCCGTCTTTGTCTGAAACAGGTACTTTAAGTCCTCGCTTACTTCGTAGAAAATCTGGGAAAACTGAGGCGTCCGGTGGTGGATCATCGGCTGCGCTTCTGCCAGGGCAACTTCCGGCGGCACCATCGTCGGGCCTGGGGTAAACAAATAGTTCTTCTTCATGGTTTAAATCCTTTCACTTATCTTTATCGGGTACGTGGAGATTTTGCTATTATACGAAAATAAGGAAAAGTGTCAAGGGATAAGGTAAAAGATGATTAGATGCCGCCGAAGGCCTCATTAAATGCATAGGAAATTCAAACGCACGTGTAGTAGCAAGGCGCGCCTTGCCACTACGCGGTTAAAAGTTGCCGAAAACCTAATTAAAAAACCAACTTACCGCCATTTTTCATTGTATAACACCCGCATCTTATTTTATACTTGTCAGAATGAAGACAACCACCTGGTCAACCGGCGAATTTATTACACCGGACGCAATATCCTCTATCAGGGACGCTATTAAAAAGGCCGATGGAAACGAGGTATTTCTTGTTGGCCGACTGAACGAGGAATATTTGGTGTCGGACGTGGACGTTTATGCCATGGGAAACCGGAACGCCGTGCCTGCCATCATTAAAGAGGCAAAATTCGGGGACGTTATCATCCACAACCACCCGGAAGGGATACTCCATCCATCAAATGCGGACGTTGAAATCGCGTCGCAGATGGGCGCGGACGGCGTCGGATTCTACATTGTCGATAACAACGCAGAGTATTTGTACCCTGTTGTTAAGGCCAGCAAAAGGCAAACCTACCACGAATTGCCCTTCGAAGAGCTTTCGGCGCTCTTTCTGGCGGATGGGAGTTTTTCAAAAAACCTGCCGCAGTATGAATACCGCAAACAGCAGATAGATATGTTGGAGTCGGTGACCAACGCCTTTAATAAAAGCAAGGTCGCCGTGATTGAGGCAGGCACCGGCACCGGAAAGTCGCTGGCGTACCTCGTTCCTGCGGTATTCTGGGCCATAAGGAATAGGGAACGGGTGGTAATTTCCACCCATACGATAAACCTTCAGGAGCAGTTGATTGAGAAGGATATCCCCATATTGAGGCGGTGTAGCGGCCAGAAGTTTAAATGCGCGCTCGTCAAGGGCAGAAACAACTACATCTGCCTGAGAAAAGTCAGCAACCTGCGCGCCGATGGCGGCGTCCTGGTTGAGGAGAAGGACAGACAGCAGTTGAGCGATTTGCTGGAATGGGCCGGTAAGACACGCGACGGGAGCAAGGCCGACCTCAACTTTATACCCCAGGATGACGCCTGGGAGTCCATACAGTCGGAGGCCGACCAGTGCACCCGGTTAAAGTGCCAGTTTTACGACGATTGCTTCTTTTACATTGCCAGGAGAAATGCCGCAAGCTCAGACGTGCTGGTGGTAAACCACTACCTTCTCATGGCAGACATGGTTGTGCGCCAGGAGATGAAGAACCACAATATCTCCGCCATCCTGCCGCCATTCAAGAAAATAATCATCGACGAGGCGCATCACCTTGAAGGGGTGGCAACGGCAAATCTCAGTTGCGCCATTTCGAGGATGCGGGCGCTAAAACTCCTGGGCAGGCTTGTCAACCCGAAGGATGCGAGGAAAGGCCTCTTGCAGTACTTCAAAATGAAACTCGAAGAGGTGTGTTCCGTTCAGGATAATGCCCTTGTAATAAACATCATTGAGAAGATTAATACGGAAGTCCTGGACGCACGGCAACTCCTCTACGACGCCGTTCTGAACGTCTTCGAGGAATTGTCGGACACTGTGCTTGAACACCTGTCGCAGCAAGGTTCCGCCCAAAAGCCCTTCGGAGCCTCTCCTTCCCGCGAGGCGTGGGCCGGCGGAAGGACCAAAAACACTGCCATTCAAAAAACCTTTATACGAAACGCCACAATTAATACGAACGAAGAGCCGAAAAAGGATGAAGAGGTCAAATTGCGCATTACCGCAGGCTTTACCTCAACGGACGTGTGGCAAAACATTTTAGAGCCGAAGCTGAAGTCGCTCAGCATGGACGTCCATAGATTTCTCACGTCATTAAAAGCCCTGCTGCACGAAATGGGCGCATTATCTAAAAAATCGCAGGACTTGCTGTCATCCGTGCTGGTGGACGTTGTTTCATGCAAGGAGCGCCTCACCACCGTGGCCAATGACATCTCGATCTTTATAACGCCGGATTCCAACTCCTGCAAATGGATAGAGGTCCGGCGGCAAAAGGGAACTCCCATTATCCGCTTTTGCGCCGCGCCGCTCTCCATTGCCGAAGGCCTGAAGACGTGCCTGTATGACAACTATAATACGATTATCATGACCTCCGCCACGCTATCGATTAACCGGCACTTCACGTTTTTCCGCGACAACGTCGGCCTAAACCTGCTCCCCGGCGAGCGGCTGTCGGAACTGATACTGGACTCCCCCTTTGACTATAAAAAGCAGTCCATGATCGGCGTTCCTACGGACATCGCAGAGCCGAACGAACCAGGTTACCGGGAGACACTCGAAGATAGCATCCTGAAAGCCGTTGAAATCTCGGACGGGCGTGCGCTCGTCCTGTTTACCTCGTACAGCCTGCTTTTCACGCTGTACCGGAAGCTGGAATCGCGCATCACGCAACTGGGTTACACCTGTCTGAGGCAAGGGACGGATAACCGGCACCGCCTCCTTCAGACCTTCAAGAAGGACAAAACATCCGTCCTCTTTGCAACCGACAGCTTCTGGGAAGGCATCGACGTCAAAGGCGACGCGCTGGAATGTGTCATCATCACCCGATTGCCCTTCAAGGTACCCACGGAGCCGATCATTGAAGCAAGGGCAGAGGCCGTTGAACTTGCCGGGGGTGATGCCTTTTATGACTATTCACTTCCCATGGCGGTAATCAAATTCAAGCAGGGCTTCGGAAGGCTCATCCGCAGCCGTGACGACAGAGGCGTGGTGATTATTTTTGACAGACGATTGGTCACCAAGAAATATGGACACCTGTTCCTCCAGTCACTGCCAGACACCCGTTGTATCAAGGATAAACGTGAGGTAGTTTTTGAAGAAATGAAACGGTTTTTTGCTTAGGGAAAAACCAAGGTAATCATCTAAGCTACGCGATGGCTCCTTACGGAGTTGTTCAATAATAACAATGTCAATACGATGATTGGCTTAATCGTTTTCCGGCTCGACAGCACGACAAACCTCATGCCCGCAGGTTTTGCATTTTCCGCGTAGAATCAAATCGCACCGTTCCATTTCTGCAGACTCCAGAACGATAGAAGCCGTACCCGAACACCCGCCGCACCACACATTCGCTAAAATGAGAACCTGTGCCGACTTTGGTATTTTGTTCCATCTTTCCATTGCATCCCGACTAAAATGACCGGGCGGCGGGAAAGATATTACATTGTTTTCATTCATCCCGTTTTCATTCGTATTTTTCATTTCATGTCTTTACAGCTAACGCCCCGGTTCAGGGGCAGCGCATTACACCGTCCACTGGAACCGGTTGTTAGCTGAATGGCCTTTACTTTGGAACTGCGCTCAGCGGAATGCCCAGTGCGTCTGCAACCCCCTTGCCATAGGCCTGGTCGGCCTTCAGACAGTTACCAATGTGGCGAATCTGGATTTCTCTTGGCGCACCACCGATTGCACGAGCGGTGTTGGTAAAGATCACTTTCTGTTGTTCGGCGCTCATCAGGCGGAAGAGCTTGCCGGGCTGGGAGTAGTAATCCTCATCCACGCGGTGGTTCCAGTGGTCGGCGGCCCCTTCCAGGCTCAGAGGCGGTTCGGCAAAATCCGGCTGCTCCTGCCACTCGCCGTAACTGTTGGGTTCGTATCCAAGGGTGCTGCCGTAATTGCCGTCCACCCGCATGGCGCCGTCGCGGTGGAAGCTGTGGTAAGGGCAGCGGGGGGCGTTGACGGGGATATGGTGGTGGTTCACGCCGAGCCGATAGCGCTGGGCGTCGCCGTAGGAGAACAGACGTCCTTGAAGCATCTTGTCCGGCGAGAAGCCAATGCCGGGCACGACGTTTGCCGGATTGAAGGCCGACTGCTCGACTTCGGCAAAGTAGTTTTCAGGGTTCCGGTTCAGCTCCAGCACCCCCACCTCCATCAGGGGATAATCCTTGTGCAGCCAGACCTTGGTGAGGTCGAAGGGGTGGTAGGGTAACTTCGCCGCATCCTTCTCCGGCATGATCTGGACGTAGAATGTCCAGCGGGGGTAGTCCTTCTTTTCGATGCTCTCATAAAGATCGCGCTGATGGCTCTCCCGGTCCTTGGCAACGATCGCCTCGGCCTCCTGGTCGGTCAGGTTCTTGATCCCCTGCTGGGTCTTGAGGTGGAACTTAACCCAGTACCGTTCGTTCTTGGCGTTGATGAAGCTGAAGGTGTGGCTGCCGAAGCCGTGCATATGCCGGTAGGAAGCGGGGATGCCCCGGTCGCTCATGACGATGGTCACCTGGTGGAGCGCCTCGGGGAGCGAGGTCCAGAAGTCCCAGTTGTTTTTGGCGCTCCGCATGTTCGTACGGGGGTCCCTCTTCACAGCGTGGTTGAGATCGGGGAACTTGAGGGGGTCGCGGAGAAAGAAGACCGGCGTGTTGTTCCCCACCAGATCCCAGTTCCCTTCCTCGGTATAGAATTTCATGGCGAAGCCCCGGATGTCCCGCTCGGCGTCGGCAGCCCCACGCTCGCCGGCTACCGTGGAAAAACGGAGGAACATATCGGTCTTCTTGCCCACCTCGGAGAAGATCTTGGCCATGGTGAACTTGGTGATGTCGTGGGTGACGGTGAAGGTGCCGTAAGCCCCCGACCCCTTGGCGTGCATACGCCGTTCGGGAATCACCTCCCGGTCGAAATGGGCCAGTTTCTCGAGAAACCAGACGTCCTGCAGGAGCTGTGGCCCTCGCGGTCCAGCTGTCATGACGTTCTGGTTGTCCACAACGGGGGCGCCGTTTCTGGTAGTCAGTTTCTTCTTCTCATCTTTCATAGTCTTTCTCCTTTCAGGTATTGGTTTCGTTCAGCTAACGTGAAATTGAGGGGCTGCGCGCTTTTGCGCAGTCCCTCTCGAATGTAAGGTTAGACGGCAATAGCGTGACCATTACACACTCATGGGCGGAAGATCATGAGGAAATAAGCCCCAGACATTGAAGTCTTGATCGGTAGCTTGCTCAATACGTTCCGGGCCAAGATTGCGAGTGTTCCACGCAGTGTTGAGATGATGGTAGAGATGCTGCATTCCAACCAAAAGCTCAGCTTCCGAAAACTCGGGATCGTTCTCGCACTGTGCGACTGTGCGCGACAACTCCTCAAGCGCCTCTTGAAGATGAAATAGAAGGAGTTCTTTGTTCATCATAGTCCCGTGGAACTGACGTCTAACGTTGCTGCTCAGCTGCGGGCGGAGCCCGTCAGCTGGAGCTGCCGGTTGGGCAAATGTCACGTCTCAGGTGTTGCATAGTTACCGCCTAGCGCTCAACAAGGCCGAGGGTCGCTGCGAGCTTCTCGGCGATTGCGACGAATGCTTGGTCCTGCTCTGGAGCGGGCAGGCTCGAAAGTGGTTTCTCGGGTGTGTGCGCAGACTGGAATTCACTTATCGGGCTGTGTCTATACGAGGAGGGGCGGACGGGAACCCAAAAGATCGTCATGCCATCCGATTCAGCCGCCTGAAGCATCTTTGGCAACTCGCTGTTGGCTATGAAGTCGGAGTTCAAGAAGTCCGGCGAGACGAGAAGTACGGCCACCTTCGCGCGATGAAGTGCAGCTTGGATACTGCTTCGCCACTTTTCTCCAGGCTGTATGCTCTGGTCACTCCATATTTCAACGCGGTGCTTGCGTTCAAGCCACGAAAGGTGTTTGCGTAGTGTCTGCAGCCAGTAGTCATCATCCTTATGAGCGTAGCTGATGAAGATTCCCTGGCGTGGGACGCGCTCGTGCCAGACATGGAGTATACGGAGGAGCAGTGCGTCATAGCCGGCTTCGGTTGCAAGGTCAATATAGCTCGCACCGTGGGTGATGGGGGTCATCTGATCCCTGTGGTAGTGTCCAAGGCCAATCGGAATGACTTTCTGTGGCCGATCAACCGACTCTCGATTGATCGCATGCCAATCCCACCAGCGAGCGGGTACATCATGTTGCTGAGCGATTCGGGTACGTTCGTCCAGCTGAGACCAGTCGGACCATTCGCCGGTGTACCTGCGGTGCGCTGGATCTGAGTGGGCATAGTCGGGGGTGCAATAGAGCAGCACAGAATCGGATTCCGCGATTTGCTGTGCCGACCAGGCAAGCCAAGGATCCTGAGGATCGCCTGGCTTTGGCTGTGGCTGAGAGAAGCCGTGGAGACCACGGAGAAAATAGACGTCGAGTCTGACGTCTACACCATCATCACGTAGACGGTCGGCCAGTTCCCGCACGCGTGGGTCAGGTGCGCGACCCCAGCGGTTTTGTGCCTGGTCGAATTCGTCGATCCAACTATAACTAATGTATATGATCGGTTGACGTTTTAAGTGTTCCTCAGTCATCGTGTTTCTCCTTCACAGAGCTGTTAGTGTCTTCCTAAGCCCAACACTGAAGCTAAGGGGCGCGGCGGCCTTTTGCCGCGTCCCTCTTGAGCGACTTGTTAGGCATTCTTATAGTTCCATTTAATGGTCGCTGTCCCTATTTATTTTGTATAAATGCCTAAACATTTGTTTCTTGGCATCTGATTGGGGCGTTTTGCTAAAAAACAAATTGGGGTATTCATCACTCAAGTTGCTTGTCCAAAGCACGGCATTACCTGAGAATCCATCAAATTTAAGATCAAAAAAACCTTGCTTTGGCTTCTCGCCACCCAATCGAATTAACAGTTCACCATAAGGAAAACCAAAATCGTGGCAATGAAAGTGGCCAAATGTTTCTCTGAATGATTTGCTATTCTGATGTTGCTTGTAGGGAATAAATACTTGATTAAACGTATTTTCCGTACCTCCCCTATGCTCCTGAAAATACAAGCCAGCACTATCTAACAGCGCCTTTTCAAAGTTATTACCATCTAATGCACAACGTATTCTTTCTTGATAGTTTCCAAGTTTAATGCTTTTGTACTCATCCCTACCTGAAGCAGCAGCCCTCCAAAGAACAGATAGTGCAAACTGGTGTAATTTCCCGCTATGCAAATACACATTTTCAACCACAAAAGCACTTACATTACCTTCTTCGTGCAGTGATTTTTGACGCTTTCCTTGTTTAAAGATGCCAATTGCAAACTCATCGTACTGATTAAATTTTTGTTCGCATTTTTCACACAAAAATTCCCCATAAATCCCATTTTGATACGTTTTGTCATAGGTATGAGCAGAAACACCCAAAAGGGAAATTTTTCTAAACTCTTCATAAAACGCTTTTGGAATAATATGGGATTTTACGAGTTTATTCGCCGGTTGCAGACACAACTTACAAGTTTTTATCATAACCTACTCACAGCGTTAAACATTTTATTGCCGCTGCCCACGATAACGGGTTTCACCAGTGCCATAGTTTTGATAGACACCACTATTCTGGTCGTATGTCCACTGATTACCTTTGGAGTCGGTGCCATTTGTTGTACTACCGTATGTATTTGAATTCCACTGAGAACCAGTGTTACTGTTAGAACCTTGATAGCCGTTCCCGTAAGTGTTGTAACTATTTCCGTTTTGATTGCCATAGCTATAGTTGTTGCTTCCGTTACGCGCTTGTGCGCTACCAAAAACTCCAAATGCAACAACCACAGTCGCAAAAAAATACTGCTTTTTTCATGGTTTTTCCTCATCTTGACGTGGCACTGAAGGCGATACCACAAACGCCTAACGTTTGAGTTCAGCGGTGCAGGGACTTTATCCTGCATCCGCTGAAACGATTTGTTATGCCAGAATCTTTAAGTATCTTTCCATTTCCATTGCACCATGAAAAACTCCTAAAATATCAATGAGTTCTTTACTCCTAATGAGATATGCAATGCGATAATGACCATAGAGCAGTATTCTTATCTCTCCTTCTAACTCCGACCTGTATTTATATCCAATTTCTGGAAAATCTTTCAGAATTTGCACCCTATTATAAACACCAGCAATAACCCTTTGCGCTACTCTTTCATTATCTTGGGCAATATAGTCATAAATCTCTCTCATCCATTTTTCCGATTCTGCTGTCCACCTTATCTTTGCCATGAACGGATGCGCTGCTCCATTTCTTCATTGCTGATTATTTTTCCTTTGCGCGAATCTTCTAATCCTTTTTCAACCATTCGCTCAAAAGCAAGTTCACGCATTATTTCTTCATATGATGCATCTTCAGGTTGTTCTCGAATAATTTTTGTCATTATTTCTTGTACGTTGTGCATAGTGTGCCTCCTCCTTTATTTCAGTTTATTCATTTATTAATAGGCATAACACCGGAAATAACCGGCGCTGCTTTTTAGCGTCCGGTTGATTGATTTGTTAAATGTTTTTTATCTTATGCTGTTAATATTTCTTGTTGAAATGGAAGCTTATTAATTGATAGTTGTTTTAATAAGATTTTCTTGCTGGCATTGTCTATATCAATTCCGACAATATTACCTTCAGAATCATAATCAGCGACTACCCCTTCAGATATTACTATGCTATCTACACTTGTTTTTTCAGATAAATCAATATATAGGGAATCTGTATCTGGATAATAATTTAACTTCATTTTTTAAACCTCCTATCAGGAAATGCGTTATGTATGGTTATTTTGTCTTCTAATGTTGTTACTCTAATTATTTTATTGTCAAATTCTTCAATCTTACCCCAAAACCTAAATCTATTACTTTCCTGTTCTTCAACTTTAATTGGATTTTCAATTATATTATAACACCATTCTTTTTTAAGATAGGGTCGCTTGCGAAGAACTTCATTGAGAAAGTAATCTGTAAATTTATATTTTTTTATCATTTATTGCATTTAACAATTAATATACGAAATTCCCGATTACAAAAAGCTTACAATAGCTTTGCCAGATTATAGCCGGATATTTGATGTCGGTCAAGGAAATATTAGGAAAAACGTTGATACGACTTCGTATAGTCTGTATAATTCCACAAAATGAGAACTTTGTATTTTATGGAATATTTGTCAATTTAAGGATTTTATGTTGAATAATATACTACCTGAATATCAAACATATTTAATTTTCAATAAACTTGTTCCTGAAAAAAATGTCCCGTTTTACGCCTTATGGGTGAGTAAATTTCTATCGTTTTCAAACAGAAATGAGGGTTTTACCGTTGATATCAGGATTGAGAAGTTTTTGGAATCTCTATCCAATGATGAAGCAATAAAAGACTGGCAAAGAGAGCAGGCCAAGACAGCGTTACATTTATATGTTAATAATTTTCTTGAAGGCGACAAATCGTTAATGGATCCAAACTACCAGAAGAATAACCATAGTAAATTTCCCGACTTTAATGCTGTTATTGATACATTACGGGAATTAATACGTTTAAAACATTATTCATACAGCACGGAGCAAACTTATATTGAATGGGCAAAAAAATTTCATACCTTTATTTTAGATTCGAAGGGAATCAAATGTGAAATAGATACATTGGATTCAAATGATGTCCGTAATTATGTAAGTTATCTGGCATTGAAGCAAAGGGTGTCGTCTTCAACTCAGAATCAGGCATTCAGCGCGTTGTTGTTCTTATTTAAAAATGTGTTGAATGTTGAATTGGGTGATTTAGGAGATACTGTCAGGGCGAAACGCGGGCCAAAATTGCCGGTGGTTTTGACGGTTGAAGAGGTGCAGGAATTATTTAAACAGGTAAAAGGAAGGAATCTTCTTATTATTCAGTTGATATACGGTTCCGGGCTCAGGCTTATGGAATTGGCCAGATTGAGGGTTAAGGATATTGATTTTGATTCGAATCTGATTTTTGTACGCAGCGGTAAGGGCGATAAGGACAGGTCAACCATGCTTCCTGAATTCGTTAAATCGGAGCTGAAATTGCATCTGGATAAGGTCAAAGTAATGCATGATGAGGATGTGGGAAAAGGATATGGCGAGGTATATTTGCCGAACGCGTTAGACAGGAAATATCCCAACGCGCCGAAAGACTGGGGATGGCAGTATGTTTTTCCTTCCGAAAGGCTTTCCGTTGACCCGGGAAGCGGGAAAATCAGGCGGCATCATTTAAGTGATAAGGCGATTCAGAATATGGTAAAAGGGGCAGTTAAAAAAGCAGGGATTGTCAAAAATGC
>JACVXV010000127.1 GCA_015661205.1 Candidatus Brocadiaceae bacterium | reverse complement strand
TTAAACAGCACGGAAACCATTTTTCCGGGTACGAATTTGCGCTTGGTATACGATTTGGTATCAAAATAATTTCCCCGAGGTCAGGATATCTGAATTTAGTGTAATTCCAGGAACACCAGGCTTAATTAAGTGAAGTAGTTATGCGTGGATAAAAGCAGGTAATCTTTTTATCTTTTGTATCTCCTTCGCCGTTGAGGAGTGAGCTACATGATAGAGATCCCATGCCAACTGCAAATTAAGCCAAAACTGTGCGTCCATGCCAAAAAACTTCTCCAGCCGAAGCGCTGTGTCAGGAGTCACCCCTCGCTTTCCACGAATCAGTTCATTAACACACGGGTATGAAACCCCAAGCTTTTCTGCCAACTCGCTCTGCCTCATATTCAGTGGTTTGAGAAATTCCTCCAACAGCATTTCGCCCGGATGCGTAGGCGGACCATTTTTTGGTATGCGAACCATATTCTTTCTCCTCACTATTTAGTGGTAATCTGTAATTTCTACACTATCTACACCATCGTCAGCCCACACAAAACAAACCCGGAACTGATCGTTATCCGTATACAGTGCTGCCCCTTTCGATTATCCTTAAGGGCTTCCAGCACATTTCCCGGTGGAATTTTCAGCGAATCTAAAGAAACCACGCCATTAATTTGATCAAGCTTTCGCTGTGCCACTCGCCAGATTTGCTGAGGACAGGTATTCCTCGCCTCTTTGGTGTTTTTTCTGTCAAAAATATCCTCAGTTCCCTTATCTCGGAATGATTTTATCACCGGGCTTCCTCTCTTTTTGCTTTACCCCCCACACCTGTATTGCAACGGATAACGCTATATACAGCAAAAGACATTTTTCAGACACTTTTGATTAAGGGTAAGAACCTGGACAGAAACAAAGCCTCTGTTTTGTCACAAGATACCTTTCGTACTATGGGGTTGATTCGTCGATTCCGCGGTTTGCCAGCGCGTCGGCGCAGGTATTTTCTTCCCGGTATACATGCTGAATCTTCCATGCGGGTATTTTGCGCAAAAGGGCTGTGAGTTCCGCATAAAGGGGCAGGATATTTTCGTTTTTTACCCGATATACGCCGGTAAGTTGTCTTACCAGGAGTTCACTATCGGTCTTAAAAAGCACGTTTTTGGCGTTGTGGTCGATAGCTTTTTGGGTAGCAAGGATCATCGCCTTATATTCGGCCACGTTGTTGGTGGCATTTCCAATAAAACGGCATACCTCCTCTATCAGCTTATGGCCCTTGTCAAAAATAGCCACGCCAATGCCTGCCTTGCCGGGATTTCCTCTTGATGCGCCATCGGTATGGATGATGAGTTCATTTGGCTTCTTAGCCCCGTCATGCGCCTGGATGTTTCGCGGTGGATGAACAACGGGTGCATCTCCCATCTCCTTTTTAAGGGGGACAATTTTTTTGAAAAAACCATCAATCATTTCCCCGGTTACCAAGGGGTTTTCCCTGATCAACCTTTCGGTATCCAGGTATTGGTATATGAGTTTTGCAAGTGAAAGATGTTGGGGGGAGTTTTTATCCATGGTTTTTTTAAGTTTCGAGTTTCGGGTTCCTAGTTTCAGGTTGTTGGTTAGGTTGGTGATAGTGAATTGTTTCCTATGGGGTTATGTAAACCTCGGGTGAATTGTTAGTAAAGTTCTTGTTTTACATTGCACGTTTTCTACGGTTTTACGGTGAATTTATAACATAAAAAGTTATTGTACAAATAAAAAAGGGGTTATGCAACAACTGATTGCATAACCCCTTCCTGGGAGGTACAGTTTAATAGTATCAGTTACTCTACAATAGGCACAAACTCTCCGACAGAGCCGCCGTCATTTGCATATACCGTCGGCATGTAAAACGTGTTTTCAGCCGCCTGGTCTATTTTTTGATTACATTTTTGGCATCTCCGGTTGTGGGGTCCACGGCTGATAAATTTCTTCCCACACATGAGACACGACCTCTCCGCCTTATCAGTATAAACATTCTTCAGGGAAAGGTTCTTTTCGCTATATTTTTTTGCGTTTCTCGACCTTGTTTTTTCTTTCTGTTGGATGCTCATCAACATACTCCAAAAGAAACTTAATAATATAAATTACATTTCATCTATTATAACATACTCAAAAGCGAGTTGGTTCCAAATAATTAAATTATTTTTTCTTGTATTTAATGAAGCCGGACGTATAATAGAAACCTTCTGTCGGAGATTCACCGTTTATTAGTGGTAAAACGGGGCGTAGCGCAGTTTGGCTAGCGCGCCTGCCTTGGGAGCAGGAGGTCGGAGGTTCAAATCCTCTCGCCCCGACCATTATCACACGCATTCCCATCATAACGTACCCGCCTCGTAAAACATATCTTATTCACTACAATTGAACTTTACCCATGAGTCAGGTTCTTCTTTTCAGCAAAAGCTTTTGTCCTTTTGACAATCTCTATCAGCTTTTCGCTATATTCAATAACAGCCTCAAATATCTCGGTAATATCAGCCATTTTATATTCGTGAGGACTTCAGATGTTCTCATAATCTTATCCCCTCGTGCAACACAAGTTCTTTAAATGGATTGCTTCTTTAACAATTTTATCCGGCGAATCGCACCACTCCGCTACCACGCACTCCGCACAAAGCGGTTTTCGCGCAAGGCACGTAAGCCTGCCATGGGTACCCAGGATGAGGCATATATGCGTCCGTTTGTCGCCGGGAATGATTTTTTCCAGTTCCGATTCAACGTTGTCAGGGTCTTTCGACTGCGCAAGTTTTAAGCGGTGTAAAACCCGAAATACATGGGTATCCACGGCAATTGCCTGCTTGCCGAATACGTTCCCCAGCAGCACGTTGGCGGTTTTTCTCCCCACACCCGACAAGGTTACGAGGTCTTCTATCCTATCAGGCACCTCTCCCCGAAATTTTTCTTCAAGCGTCTTGTTACAAGCAATAATGTTTTTTGCCTTATTTCTGTAGAAACCCGTCGAACGTATCTCTTGCTCAAACACGGATTGCTCCGCGGCGGCATAGTCACGTGCCGCGCGATACTTTTTAAATAACGTTTCAGTTACCTTATTGACCCGCTCGTCGGTACACTGCGCGGCCAGGATGGTGGCCACCAGCAATTCCAGCGGGTTTGTGTAACGCAGGACAAGCTTGGCGTCGGGGTAAGCCTTTTCCAGGTGAGAGAATATTTTTTCCACACGATTGTTTGACATAGTCATAACCCGAATGAGTCGTAAGAGTAAAGTCAGAAAAATCTCAGGTATATTGGATACATTCTAATGGTGTATTGAATATCGAATATTGAGCAAGGAATTTCGAGTGATGAAGTTCTCCTATCCTTCGACATTCGTTATTCCTTGTTCAATATTCGATATTAAGCTCCCACAGCAACCAAAAGTTTGACAGTATTAATATCTGAAGATACGAAACGTATCTTTTTCACAATGATGGCTACATCTGGCCGGGTGCGTTTATGCCGAGTATTTTAAGTCCGTTTTTTAATACCTGCCGCGTAGCGTCTACGAGCAATATCCTTGCCCTGGCAAGCTCTTCGTCATCCGCAAGCACGCGGTGCGTATTATAGAACCGGTTGAGATTGCTGCAGACGGCGATAAGGTGGTTGCTGATGAGCGAGGGTTCGTAAAATTCCGCCGCCCTTACGATGACGGATGGAAATTGCTCCAGGCTTTTCAGGAGAACCGTAGTTTCATCCTCTTTCAGCAGTCCGAAATCAACCCGGGTCGTCACCGCCTTGCCGTATTTTCTCAAGATGCTGCAAAGGCGGGCGTGTGTATACTGGACGTACGGGCCGGTCTCCCCGTCGAAATTCAATGCCTCATTCCAGTCAAAAACCACGTCCTTATTACGTTTCGCGCTCAGGTCCGCAAATATAATGGCGCCAATGCCCACGTGCCGTGCGACGGTATCTTTGTTTTCGAGCTGGGGATTCTTTGCTTCTATGATTTGTTTGGCGCGTTCGATAGCCTCGCTTAACAGGTCTTCCAGCAACACCACCGTCCCTTTACGGGTGGACATTTTGGCGTCTTTAAATTTCATAAGACCGAAATCCACGTGGACGCAATGGGAACCCCATTCGTATCCCATGAGTTCAAGTACCTTGAAGACCTGCTTGAAATGCAGTTTCTGCTCGGAACCGACGACGTAGATCATTTTATCAAAGTTATACGTCTTTTGCCGGTATTCTGCGGCAGCGATGTCACGGGTGGCGTAGAGGGTGGCGTCGTCTTTCTTGCGCAAGAGGCACGGAGGCATGCCGTAAGGCTCCAAATCCACAATGAGCGCCTCCTCGCTAACACGGGTCAATCCCTTCTCCTTAGCCCGCATTACGGTGTCCACGACCATCGTATTGTAAAAACTTTCGCCGACAAAGGCGTCAAAATGGATACCCAGCATTTCGTAAATCTTCTGAAATTCCCTTAAGCTGATATCCTTGAAGCGCTGCCAGAGATCCCGAGCTTCCTGGTCTCCCGCCTCAAGTTTTTTAAACCACTCCCGCGCCTCGCCCTCCAACAGGGGGTTCTTTTCCGCCTCCTGATGGAATTTTACGTAAAGATTATTCAGGTCTGTGACGGTGTAGGACTGATAGGCGTCCTCGCTTCCCCATCTCTTGTAAGCCACCATTAACTGCCCGAATTGCGTTCCCCAATCGCCGAGGTGGTTGATGCCTGTGCAGGTATATCCAAGTGTTTTGTAAACATGGAGGATTGCGTTCCCAATCAATGCCGAACGGAGGTGGTGGACGGCAAGGTGTTTGGCGATGTTGGGGGACGAATAATCAATTACGACCCGCTTACCCGCGCCCGTGCTGCTGCTCCCATAGCAATCGTGTTCCTCGCACACCTTTTTCAATACCATTTCCGCAAATATCGTCCTATCAATAAAGAAGTTTAGATAGGGGCCAATGTCCCGTATCTCAACCACCGGGCTAACCGACGGGAGTGTCTTCGATAATTCAGAGGCGATAACATTTGGCGCTTTTTTTAGCGCCTTTGAGAGGGTATAGCAGGGAAAGGCATAATCCCCCATCTTGAAATCAGGGGGAACCTCCATGAGTTTTTCAATCTCCGCCTCTGGAAGTCCGGTTTTCTCGTTTAAGAGAGAGGCTATCCTGGTTATAAAGTAGTTTGTTAGCATGTTTAGTTTGGTGTCCTATGGCTGACTATTTCGTTCCATTTCAACTTATGTTCGTATTTTACCGTTGAATCTCTTTTTAGATTTTCAACGTAATTATCAATGAAATCATAAGTATTGCTTAAGAGCCTCAAATAATATTTCAGGGAAGGATAGATACCATTTGTGATGACCTGACATCCGTGTATAGTTATTATTTTGGAAATTTCTTTTGCAATGCTTTCTATTTCTGAAGAATCCTCACCACTTGTAGAAAGTAAATAATACCTTTGGATTGGCTGTGACTTAAACTTTTCGTAAGCGTCTCTTACAAGCTGTGTTTTTATCGGAATTCCATGTTTAATTTCTACGGCCTCGTACACTTTATCATCCGCATCTCTGACTTCAATGTCACCGACACATCCTGAGCTTTTATCGGATGAGGTATGTTCCTCAAGAGGCATTAACATCTTTTTCTCAAAACGCTTTAATTCCTTGCTCATACACTGATATATTGCGTAAAAAGCCAATGTGGGCAATCTTGAAGCCCCTCGTGATGAATAATCGGATTCGAAGTGTTTCTTCAGATAACTGATGATTGTTGCTATCGTAAGATTCGTTGGTTTTGCTAAATCAATATTTTGTCGTTCTCTATATTCAATAAGTCTTAAGAACAATGCTAATAAATAACCCTCAGCAGATTTCTTTTGGCTCTGAATTTGATCGAGTAAATGAAGAAATGCTGCTTTCAATTTTGGAGGGGTTATCTTACCGGGGTATTGAAAGTCGTAAGGTCTGTTTTGTTCTAACGACCTAGTTAACCACCCACTTTCAGACATAGCAGGAAATCTCATTTCTTTCATAAAGGGTGTTACAAATTTATTATCAATGCCCCTGCCGGAATAACCACCTTTCATATTTTCCTGATGAAATCTAACATCCTGGACGGGATTATGCAATTTATGAATAAGGCTTGTTATCAGAACGGTTAAGACGCCCTTTCCATTTTCAAAATTATCCGCAATAATTTGCAGGCTTGATTTTTCAGTCTCATCAAATTGACTTGACATTAAATATTCTGTCCTGTCGTTGTAAATGGCCAACGCCTTTTGATATATTTCAGAAAGTATTTCTGCGTGTGGTTTGTCTGCGTACTTACTTTTATTCGTCATAATACAAACCCAAGAGGTTTTTGCCGACAAGTGAACGTATTCATTAATCTTTCTCTGGCTAATTTGCAATAATCTTCATTTATTTCTATACCAATATATTTTCTATTAAGCTCCTTTGCGGCAACGGCAGTCGTTCCGCTGCCTATAAATGGGTCTAGAACAACGTCGTGTGGTTTTGAAAGCAATTTAATCAGTTCTCTTATAATGTGTAAGGGATATATTGCGGGGTGTCCGCGTCCTTTAATTGTCTCAACGGCACATTCGATTACATCTCTTTTAAGAGGTTCCCCTTTGATTTTTATGATGGTAAATCCTTTTTTCAAAAGCTGGTACTTCCTGCCACCCTCCTGACCACCAAAAGGCTCGGAATGGATACCCTTTATTTTCATCCTGAAGCTTTCAATCTTTCCCGACTTTACCTCTTCAATCACGTCCTGCAGTTCACAGAGCGCCAGCTTTTTTTGTTCTAATGTAATAGTTGAATTTTCAATCAACTCAAAATATGTTTGTCCGATATTAGACCCGTTATGTTTTTTAATCTTTACTTCATTGCCAACCAAATAGTCCTTCAGGTTGTAATAATATTCACTGCCTTTGACAAAATGGAAAAAAGGTTCAACACTACTGACAAGCCGCCTCTGATACTGCCTTGGCGTTGGATTAGATTTAACCCAGGTAATGTTGTTGACAAGTTTTACCGGGCAGGCCTTTAGCGCTCTTAAGGCAAAGCTATACGGGATTAATTGCAAGCTGCCGTCTAAATATTTATCACCTAAATTAAATACGATGCTTCCTTCATCGCTTAAAACACGAACACATTCCGAAAAAACGTTGATCAGGTTATCAATATACTCATCAACGGTTTTTTCATTACCAATGCCGCTTCCATAATCTCTTTGCTTGAAATACGGCGGCGACGTGACTACCAGGTTTATAGTACTGTTGGGAATGGCTTTTAATGTAGTTAGGTTATCGCCCTGGATGATACAATTAAAAAATAATTGATCCTGAACATTTGCAACGCAATACCCAACCGCATCCTCTGATATTATCTCACATTCTTTTTTTGGTGAAGCTTTTTTTTTGTGTTGGGATGGCATAGTATTAAACAAACATAAATAGAACGAAAATTCCTATGCAATTAAAATCCAACTCGTTCCCAAGCTCCAGTTTGGGAATGGGATTACAGCAAAAGCTCCGCTTTGAGTAAAAAACGAGACCCTCAGAAGAAGATGAAGCAGGAGCTTCCGGTACAGGCTCATTCCCAAGCTGGAGCTTGGGAACGAGACAACATGTCCCCCGCTGGCGGGGGGGTAGGGGGGTGGATTGGAATGCCTCACCATTTCAACTACCCCTTTATTATGGATACAAATTTTCATTTTGAACGCTAAGGCTGACGCATTATTTACTGCATAGTGCGCCATCGCCTAAACAAACAGGTAGATATCCCGTTGTAAGTGTGCCAAATTTCTTGCTTGTGCCAGTCCACCCCCTTAATCCCCCGCCAGCGTGGGACAGTAGCCTGCCATGTCTACGGCAGCTTTGTTACGTCAACCCCATCTTCTTTCTCACATCGGCCATAGTATTTTCCGCAATCGCCTTGCATTTCTTTGCGCACGAACGCAAGAGGTCTGATAGATAACCTTGATCCCGAATTAAGCTCTCATATTTTTCGCGAATCGGGTTAAGCACGGCAATAACGTTCTCTGATAGTATCTTTTTGCACTCGACACAACCGATCCCGGCCGTACGGCATTCGGTATTGACGCGTTCAATCTGCTCTTTTTGGGAAAAATGTTTGTGCAGGGTAAAGAGGTTACAGATATCGGGGTTGCCGGGGTCTGCGCGCCGCTTTCGGTTTTCGTCGGTTACTGCGGTGGCGAGTTTCTTTCCAATAGATTCCGGTGTTTCCACGAGAGAGATGTAATTCCCCAGGCTCTTGCTCATCTTGGTCTTGCCGTCAAGCCCCATAATCCGGGGCGCCTCGGAAAGGAGTTCCACGGGGTCGGGGAACGTCTCGCCGTATCGTTGGTTGAATTTCCGGGCTATTTCCCTGGCCAGCTCAATGTGCTGCACCTGGTCTTCGCCCACCGGCACGGCCTCCCCTTTATAAAGCATGATATCGGCGGCCTGCAGGACGGGGTAGGTGAACAGACCCGCGTTGATGTTTTCCCGGTGTTGTTTTGATTTGTCTTTGAACTGAGTCATGCGCTCCAAATGCCCCATCGGCGTTACCGAGTTCAATATCCAGGCGAGTTCGGTATGTTCCGGGACGTGCGACTGGACAAAAATAATGCACTGGTTGGGGTCAAGTCCGGCGGCAATATTCACTGCCGCCGCGTTGAGGATGCGCCGTTGCATCTCCTCCGGGTTGTATTCGATGGTGATTGCATGGTAATCAACGATGCAAAAGAAGCAATCGTACCGTTCGATCAACCGCACCCAGTTTTTGATTGCTCCGAGGTAGTTGCCGATGTGTACGTCTCCACTGGGCTGTATTCCGCTAAATAACCGTTTTTTCATAATTTTATTTGATTTCTTTATAATTGAAATATTGTGTAGTTGACCTTAATTGAAATTTATGCAGGCAGGCAGAATTAAAAACGAAACACAATACAACACGTTTCTTTACGATTGAACTCCAAGGCTTCTTTTAATGTAAGCCGGAGGCTTTCCATGAGATACTCGTAAGTGTGTTCCTGGCAATTAACCCCAGGAATTTCTTCCACCCATCCAATCCACCAATCCTCCTGCTGTTTCACTACCGCGGTATATTCCGTAAGCATGACTTATTCTCCTTCCAAGTATTGCTTCCCCCATCCTACAAAACCATGCAATCAAGCGAACGGTTCTACACCAAGCAGGCGGCAAACTTCAATGCCGTCGTCTAAATCTTCCCAATAAACGGCAAAACCACCCGGCTCAATAGACCACCTGGAGCGTTGCTCCGGCGTTGCGTTGGCGAGCCATCTCAACCATTCAACTTTGTCTAGCGGTATGCCAATATCCCGGCCATCATTCAGGGAAACATAAAGCATGCGCCCTACAAAACGAACACCGGTCGCACAAATTTGTTCTGTGAGATTATTTGTTAAAGTGGGCATTCCATATCTCCAATAGCTTCACTCGATTTTGTTGGACTACTTTTAAAATACGGTTCAGTTCGGATTTATTATATCTATGATTGCGTTCAACAACCATTGACTGAAGCCATATTTTAGCCTCTTTCTCACCGCGTAATACGTGAACGTGAGGTGGCTCGTTTCCATCAGATGAATAGAAACGAATTTTGTATCCCTCTATTATAATTGTAGGCACTCCAAACCCCATATCTATAATACAAGGTTGCAAACCCTGCTTTTTAGCAAGAGTTCAGGAACTTATCTTAGAACCAAGAAGAAAAAGCATGAAAGCAACTAAGTATTGCACAGTACCGCCACAACAAAAACTATGTCAACAGCGCCTTTGGCAGTAACTTTATAATCCGCTTTGCCGCTTCCTTGGTGTTCTTGATGCTGGGTACCAGCGCAAACCGTACGTATCCCTCGCCGGGGTTGAGTCCGTTTGCCGTCTTGTCGCTAATCCAGGCGCCCGGCGTCGTCACAATGGCGATCTCCGGTGAGAGGAGCTTTTTGGCGAAATCAACTGAGGTCATACCTTGCGGCACCTTCTGCCACAGATAAATCGTGGCTTCCGGGGTACAATCAGGCAGGCGTATCCTTCGGAATGCCTCTACCAGTACGTCCCTTTTGATACGGTACTCTTCCCGCATCTTTTCAACGTGGGTCTCGTCGCTGAGTGCGGCCACCGCGCCGTCCTGGATAAAGGTTGCCGTGCCGGAATCTACGTTCGTCTTTACCTTCTTAAATAGGTCAATAATCCGCTTGTCACCCGCCACCCATCCGACGCGATAGCAGGTCATGGCGCTCCTCTTGGAAAAGGAATTAAATACAATAACCCCTTCTTTGGTAACTTCCAGGATGCTGTGCGGAGGCTCTTTAAAGTATATCTCGCTGTATGCCTCGTCCGAGGCGATGATGATATTGTTCCTTTGCCCGAATTCAACGACTTCTTTTAAGTACGATAAAGGCGCAATGGCCCCGCTGGGGCTATTGGGATAATTGATCCACAGTATCTTCGCCTTCTTACAGATTTCATCGGGGATCGACTTCAGGTCAATCAAAAAGTTGTTTTCCGGAAGCAACGGCACGTAGTACGGCACGCCTTCCGCAAACAAGGTGCCTCGCGTATACGGCGGATAACCGGGGGTTGGGATGATCACAACGTCGCCGGGATTAACAACTCCCTCGGGGAAATTAAACACCGCCTCTTTCGAGCCGATGGTGGATGATATTTCCGTAGCCGGTTCCATATTCACGCCAAACCGCCTCTGCATCCATTGCGCAATGGCCTGCCGCCGTTGGGTCTCCCACGCCGAAATCAATAGGGGTAATCCCCAATGCCTTTAGCTTCTCAACCTCTTTATCAACCTCTGCAAAGGCGTAAGCGCCTATGGATTGTAATCTCTTTGACGCCGTAATCTCCATGAGAACATCTTTCCTTTCTCAGCAGTTAAATCTGCAAGACTGAATCTGCGAAAAATTAGTTGTTTACGTAGGGCGAACCTTTAGGTTTGCCGCGCGCTTTCAAATATTATCAAATTGTTTATCAAGTTGTTCCGTTTGAATCCTTAGATGCGTAATGGAGGCAGATAACTCTCCAAGAATGTCCTCTTTCTGGCTGCTGGAGAGCCGGCTTACTTTCAATGCTTCAATATATTTAACCGCATTTAAACACTCCTGCTCCAATTCATCGAATAAAACAAACATATTCCCGGCATTAATTTTTTGTTTTTTCACCTGACACCCTCTTTCTTGCTCTTTCGATACTCCCTGAGAACGCGGCTATTTCAGCCTCCCAATGGTGAATCAAACCATAATCGGGTTTTCTTTGGCCTTTTTCGTGCATTATTTTCAATGCGTGCTCGTCAACCCTCCTTTTAAGGCTTTCAATCCGCTTTTTCAGAGACCTTTTGCCCATAGCTTACCTTGACGCATATTAGCCAAAATTTCAGCCGATACTTTCAAATGGGAAAAACCTTCTTCCCTATCGGCGCAATCTGTGATATACCTTCACGCAATCTTCACTACCACATCATTACCCGCACCGTCACTATCTGCACCAGTGCCATTGTCCGTTCTACTTCTTTGACGGATCAGTAATTACCGGCTTAATAGGGCTTCTCTTCGCCGTCGTTTCGCTGATTTCTATCTCAAGCACGTTTGTCTTGTTGAGCATCGCATCAGTAAAAGGGACTTTCGGATTTTGCGGGGCATATTTATCGGCAAGCTTCTGGAGGGCATAAGCCTTTGCCTGAACGTCGGAAACCACCTTTATCCTGCCAAACAAAATAATGGTGCGGTACGCCACCGAAGAAGCGCACGTGGGCTGTTTTACAATAACATCCTTAACCTCTTCCACCTCAAAGCAAACATGAGGATTAATCCTGATGTTTTCCAGCTTCCTTCCCTCATTTGCGCAATGGAGGAAAATCTTGCCGGACTCCTTCTCATACGTGAAATTTAAAGGGGTGATGTAGGGCATTTCATGCGCGCACGTACCCAGCCTGCCCACCATGGCGCTCGAAAGAATCTCTTCAATTTCGCCTTTGTCTGTAATTTCTTTATCTTTTCTTCTCACGGCGTATCGGAATTACATCCTTCTTCCAACGGCTTCGGCCACGGGTTTTAACTCCTGCATCAGGCAATCAAATGCCTCCAGGTTTATCGTCTGCGGGCCATCGACAAACGACCTTTCAGGGTCCGGATGGGTTTCAACCAGCAACCCGTCGGCGCCCACGGCCACAGCGCCTTTGCACATAGGATTAACGAGGCTTCTCTTCCCCGTTCCATGGCTCGGATCCACAATAATGGGCAGGTGCGTCATTTCCTTCAACTGCGGAACAACGCTTAACGACAGGGTGAAACGGGTATGCGTTTCAAAGGTACGGATACCCCGTTCGCACAAAATAACGTTCGGATTGTTTTGCGCCAGGATATATTCAGCCGCCAGGAGGAATTCTTCAATCGTGGCAGACATCCCGCGCTTGAGAATGACGGGTTTACCCGCTTCTCCAACGGCGCGCAGGAGTAAAAAGTTCTGCATGTTTCGCGTGCCTACCTGCAGGATGTCGGAGTATTTGCTGACGAGCTTTACGTGTTCCGGCGTCAATACCTCGGTCACGATAGGCAAGCCGGACGCCTCACGCGCGCGGGCAAGATGCACAAGACCTTCTTCCTGAAGACCCTGGAAGGTATAAGGGTTGCTCCTGGGCTTGAATGCGCCGCCCCGTAACGCCGTGGCACCCGCGTCCCGCACCCGCTTGGCTATCTCAACAATCTGTTCCTTGCTTTCTATAGCGCATGGACCAGCGATGACGGCAATCTGCTCCCCGCCAATCTTCTTGCCGTTGCCGAGATGAATAACCGTCTTAAAATCCTTTCCTTCTTTGCTGGCCAATTTGTAAGGCGCAAGGATGGGTACACTCTTTTCCACGCCTGGCAGAACATCCCAGAAATCGGCTGGAACCACCCTTTCATCCCCAATCACCGCAATCACGTTTCGGCTCGTCCCCTGCAAGAGAACCCCTTTTAATCCTACCGATTCAATCCTTTCAAGAACGTGATCAATATCCTTCTTCGTTGCATCTGGCTTCATTACGATAATCATCAGGCACACCCTCCACCGGTTGTGGACAAAAAAAAACCCTAAAACAATAGGTTTTAGGGCAATATAAACAATGATTTTTTGTTATAAAACCCTATAACCGTCCTCTTTTATAATAGTAGCTAAAGTAACAAAAAACCGAAAACCATTTCATAATCAATTACCCCACCATTATAAGCAAAATACCATAGGTCTTTTAGAAACTCACCCCCTCGCGTTTCTTTCGTCAGCAAGGAGATTTTAAGTGATAAACAACATTTCCAAGCATTACGGTGGCTATTTTGAACTAAAAGTCTACATAACCTGGTATTTGTTGTCAAGGGTAATTTTAACCTGACGGGAATTCCGGGCAATTAAAACCGTTTTGAACCGCAGGTTTTTGAGGGAACACTTCCGTCACGCCAGGACGCCCACTGGAACCACTTACCCGCCTGCCGGCGGCTTCCGTAGCACAGATGGTGGAAAATTCAATTTGGACGGTTACCCGGGCAGTAAATTCCTGAGTTACGTAGTTCGTCCAGACCTTAGTGGATGGGCATCATTGTCGAGAAGGTGATCTCTGCTATGGAGGTGGATAGCATCGAAATGGGTCTCCTTCAGGAGAATGAGAAAGGATAGTGGCGGAAGAGTTAATCAGCATGGGATGGATATCGCCGTTTGTACAGGTGCGCTTCTTTGATAATGTTTTCGGCCGCCAGAGATGAGTTTTTCTCGTCCGAATCTACCTGCAGTGATTCGGGAGATTGAAGAAATCATTGAAGACATTTCCAATAATGCGTGATGGATCGAAGGGGAAATCCACAGCCATGTTGAAGGAAGAAATCTTGTTAATGGGTTGGTAATACAATAATACGCTCGTCATTTATTAATCTATCATTTATGGAGTACAGGTTGGTATAATAATCAAGAAAATGGGCTACCATTGACAAGAAACTCTATCAGCGAATTGTTGATTTGATAACGGACGTTTTACGTCAACCATTTTCAGGTATAGGCAAACCAGAACTACTCAAGCACGATTTAAAAGGATATTGGTCGCGGAGGATTAATGATGAACATCGGTTAGTTTATAAAGTAAATGATGAGGCTGTCATTATTGTCTCCTGCAAGTATCATTATTGAAAAATTGGAATGTGATACGATATATCCTTTGAAAGGAGAGAAAATGCAGAAAAAATTAATCCTATCCGACCCTGCGGTGATGATGGGCAAACCGGTTATTGCAGGAACACGCATTACCGTAGAGCTTATTTTAGATAAGCTTGCTGCTGGTGAAACCATTGAGCAAATGCTATCCGCTCACCCCCGTCTTACCCGTGATGCCATTCAAGCAGCCTTGTCATTTGCTGCTGATTCATTACGGGATGAGGTAGTTTATCCGATTCAGGAGGTAGCTTGAGCTGTCTGGCAGACGAAAGTGTAGACCGGCAGATAGTAGAGCGTTTAAGGCAAGATGCGGGGATTTCAGATGAGAATGGGCTTGATCTTTAAAACAGGGGAGGATATCTGTTAATAACAGCAGACAAGGATTTTGGGGAATTGGTGTTTTTACAGCAACGCCTGATGTCAGGCATCATACTTATCCGTTTGACGGGGTTATCCCCGATGAATAAGGCGGAAGTGATTGCTTCGGCGTTAAATAAACATGGCGCAGAGTTAGACCAGGCAATCACCGTTATTATGGCAGGAGCTATCCGTATTCGTAAACGAAAAGGATAGGAAACAGCCACGGCATTATTATGGAGATTGAGTTGGTATAACAATCAAGAAACCTGCGGTGATTCGGGAGATTGAAGAAATCGTTGAAGACATTCCCAATAATGCGTGATGGATCGCAGGGGAAATCCACAGCCATGTTGAAGGAAGAAATCTTGTCAATGGGTTGAGGATACCATAATACGCTCGTCAGTTACGTAGGTTGGGTTGAGCAATCAGACTGGGTCAAATGGACAATTTTACGCTATTTTTTATATTTCTTCCCCACTTTAAGGGTAAAAATGTCATAAAATGCAGCAAAATCAGGCTAAAAT
>JACVXV010000126.1 GCA_015661205.1 Candidatus Brocadiaceae bacterium | reverse complement strand
TACCAAGATTCGACTCGCCTATTACTACAACGGTTTTGATGCATGACATACATAAATGGAGGGCTTTTCTCAGGTCTCCACTTGACAACGCTACTAATTATTTACCAAGGTGGAAGTCTTATAAAACGGAGTTGAATAGAAGCCCATTAAGCCATGGAAATTGGAGTTATTAGCCCGTCGCATTGTGAAAACAAATATGATTAAGATCGGCACAGCAGGTTTTTCATTTCGTGATTGGGTAGGCGCTGTTTACCCTGCAAACATTAAAAAGGATAACTATCTTCATTCAAAGAGAGATTAAAAGATATTCCACTGGTGGTAGAATTTAGAAAAAGGAAAATAATACAAACAGCAAAATACCTTGAGAGCCAGTATTTATAAGGCTTTCGATTTGCCTTTACTTAGTGACGGTAGATTTTTCGTAATAATTTCCCGGTAGTTTTCCAATCTGCCGTCGTGTTCCAGCCGGAATTGGAGCGGCTGAAAACCCCTCCGGCAGGCGGTGGAGAAATCGCACCAGATACACTTCTGTGCGTCATCCGTGGGCGAAATGGGAAATATGCCGTTGCGGATATCGTGAAGGAATGACTTTACGGTTTCCCAAACCTGTTTTTCGATTTTTCCCCACTCATCCCCTTTGATAGCTTTTTCCAAAATGGTTTCCTGCGCCGCCCCCGCATCTGTTTGCTGCATAAGGTAAAAGAAAACGGCCTCCTCCAACTTTGTTGCGCCTTGATGAAGGAGTTTTCTGCCAATCTCTTCTGCCAACAACCGTTTTGTCATGGCAATGTAAAAAGGGATTTGCAACTTTTGGCCACGAATGGCGGATTTCGTGAGATTATCCTGGGGGGGCTTGCCCGTTTTGTAGTCAATCACACGGAAACACATATCGCCGCTGTCCTTCTCGTATTTAATATCTATGCGGTCGATCTTCCCCTTAAAGGTTACCGCCGAAGCGTCTTTCTCCACGCCGGAGGCAGGCGCGTGTCCGGGCGTGATGTCTGCAAGGGGGAGCCTTACCTCCTTTTCCAGGTACGTGGGGACATACCCTGTCTGCTCCAAATGGAGCAAGTCCCACGCGACGAATTTTTTTAACCGGGTGAGTATTTCTTCTTTCTTGATCTCCCAAAGAATGGGATAGGGCATGGGTAGCCGCTGTTCCATGTCATGAAAATTTTTCTGTGCAACACGGTTCAAAAGCCCTTCCAGGTGGGTTTCCGGCGACCGTGTGGTGAAATATTTTTCCCGCTTTAAATAGTGATGAAAATCCCGCAGTATGCCGTGGCAGAGATTGCCGACGTCTACGGCCGCTATCATCTCGTCATGTTCCGGCTCTTCCAGGGGTTCCAGTCCCAGCACCTTTTTTATGAAAAATTGAAAGGGGCAATTGCCGAATATCTCCAGTGCGGTTGGGCTGAAGCCGCGCGGCGCCTGCCTATTCCACCATAGGGAGACGTCGCCGACGATGCCGTCGTACGCCGTTAGGGTGGGGTGATACCCTTCGAGAAACCGCTGTGCCCTTTGAGCGCGCTCAAAGGCCTCGTATTCCATCCCCAGCACCTTCATGAAACCGATAGGGTTTATCCGGTCAAAGGCCATGCGAATGCCCGCTTCTTTCGGGGTAAGCAGCCGGGATTCTTTATTACAAATCTTTTCCTTAATGCCCCGTGGGACGTAGGTCTTTTGCTTTTCCATGTTGTCCGCCGCCGACGCGGACATTCCCTCAATCTTTTGGATAATGTCCATCAAGTAGTGGGAGAGAACCTTCGGCTTGCCCGATTCGTCTGAACGTTCGTAGAGGAGGTAGAGGTGTTCCTCCGCTGCATTGAGCAAGAGATAAAAAAGCAGCCGTTCTTCCTCAAAGCCCCGAAGTTTTTCTGGTATGTGGTTGCCAAGGACTTCAGAGAGCCTGCGGCGGACATGATCCCTTAAAAACGGCTCTTCGGAAATGGAACGGGGAAACACCTTCTCGTTAAGCCCTAATACAAACAAGACGCGGAAAGAAAGGCCGCGCGACGACATGGCGTCGAGGACTTGCACGCCCCCGCCATTGTTCAACCCCAAAGGCATCCCTTCCTGGCGGCATGCCTCCAGAAATGTGTCAATAAACAGTTCCTGCGTTACTCTCTCATCCCTATAGTCAAGTGCGCGTACCGTGATTAGCAAACCCAGTATCTTGTCCATCAGGGCGCGGTCACGCTCTTCCTCTTCCGGTGGAATATGAATGTAGCTTTGAAGGAGGCGCGCAACTTGCCGGCTCATAACCGGCCATGACGCCCTTTCAGGCAGGGAAGAGAGGTCGTTTGACAGCGCCTTCATGATGTTTTCAAGCAATAAAATTTGGCCTGATGGAATGTGCCTTGCCGACATCTCGTTATATGCATAGTCGCCATTTTCGGTTTCATGGGAAGGGGGGCGTTCTCCAGCTTTCCCTGCGTTTCCATCCGTTGGAAATGCTTCATAATCAGGAGGAGTCGATTCAGATAACCCCTCCTGTGCCTGGTGAAGCCGTGATAACCAGCGCTGAATGCCGCCGCGAATGCCCAATTTCCGGCTCAGGGCGTCCCATAGGTCAGGGCGGGGGGGCAAGGTGCCTTCTACAGATGCAGGCATTTTGAAATAGGGGGAGCTTAGCAACGTGATAACATCGGGCCGGTAATAATCATCACGCATCAGCAAGAGCAACTGGCGGACGACCTTTACCATCGGGTATCTTTCCAGGGGTTCCTTCATGGTGGTTGAAAATGGTATATAGTTTTCCTGGAATATTTTTCGGATGGTATCCCTGTATGGGTCGAGCGTCCTTGCAACTACCCCAATCTCGTCCAATGCGTAACCTTCCTCAACCAGGCGGAGAACCTCCTTTGCAACAGTCCATATCTCGTCCTTTTTGCCCGATGCGTTAATCATCTGCACGTTTAATCTACATGGTGCGTCTAGCGTTGCGTCCCGCGTGGCCGCGCCGTTGCCGCCTTCAGCAACAGGGCTGCTTCCTAATTTATAATCCAGGAGAGACGTAAACCTTGCGGAGGTATCGGACGACACCTCTTCCACATCATGCGCCAATCCCAACACAAAGGATTCAAAAAAAGGTTTTACATACAAAAAAGATGGATTGCCCTTCTGGTAAGGCAAGAAGAGCGTGGAGGGATGTGACCTGAATATCTCCCGGAAAAAATCTTCTTCCACACCGGTAAGGTCATAAAATCCATAAGCCAGAATAGCGGTAAAGCCCTCAAGAAATGGTGATTGCGGCGCACATGCGGTGGCGGTAAGGTAGACGTCCGAGTAATGGGATATCTGTAAGTCCCTCAATCGCTGACGGTACAGGTCATACAAGTGAGCAATTCCATATATCTTTTGCGCCTCAGGGCCGTCTACAAACCCCTCCTTGATAATCGCCTTGAGGTCGTCAACGTGAACGTTCGCGTCATCCAGGTCTTGCACCACCTGGAATAATGCCCTGGCAAGGGCATGAGGCGATTGCGCCTGCTGAAAGGGTGTCCCGGCAAGTGCGTCCTGCCTCAGCAATCCTTCAATAATACTTTCGTAAACAAACGATTGCCGGATAAGCCGCCCCGGCTCAATTCCCGCCCAGTTATTTATCTCGCTTGCAAGGGTAAAGAAGTCCATAAAAGAGACATTCATAAAACAGGTCTCATGCTGTGGCGGGGTTGAAGTTGTTTTGGTTCCCAGGACAAGCCGCTTCTGAAGCCGCTGCGACATCAGATTTGAGGGGGTTACAACGGCAATGGACGCTAAAGAGTCGTCCTTTTTGATTGCATGGACGGTTGCCGTAAACGAGTCTTCAAGGGCCGGGTGGTATTGTCCAATCTTAACGGATAGCATGATGGCGGTACTCTGTGAAAACCTATTATTAAAGGAAGTATTTTTGAACCTGGCCGTTGGGAAATATAAATATGATATGCTTTGAAGGTTGATAATGTCAAAACTTTTATAAAATTAACATTAAATAAAATGCCCCCATTAACGTACCCAATGAAATTACTTGACTAATAAAAATGTAAGCCATATAATTCTCGTAAGGACAAATATATTTGTAAGGAGAACAATCGCTATGGCAATGACGTCAAAAATCACATCGAAAGGCCAAATCACCCTACCAAAGGAAGTACGCAAACTTTTAAATGTACAAGAAGGAAATATTATAGTTTTTGAAAGTGAAAATGATAAAATTGTAATCAAATCGGCTAAAACCCTTCGTGATTTTAAAGGTTTGTTAAAAGACACAAAAAAGGTAGAAACCTTTGAAGAGATAAGAAAAATAGTTAAAAATTCTGTGGTAAAGAGGGTTATTCAAGGTGGAAGGTAGTAAAAAGGTTGTTATCGATACCAACTTACTTGTTCGATATCTCGTCAATGATGATCAGAAAAAAGCAGAAGCTGTTGACAACCTTTTAGACCAAGCGATTAAAGGTGTTGTAAGGATTGTTGTTCCATCTGTTGTTATTGCCGAACTTGTGTGGGTTTTAGAGAGTTTTTACCAAATAAAAGCTGATGTAATACTCGAACTTGTTGAGGCTATAGTAACGACACAAGGACTGGATGTTACTGATAAATCAACGGTAATTTCTGCTTTAAGGCTTTACAAGAATAGGAAGATAGATTTTATAGATGCATGGATTATAGAATTTGCTAAGGAAAGGGGTATTGGCGCCATATATACCTTTGATAAAAAACATTTCAGGGACATAGAGGGAATTGATGTAATTTATTTATAATATTATTTTAAATATTTCATTATATTCAACATGTAAATGTTATTATTTTACAGCCCCTTACCCTAACGCGTTACCCTATTTATTTGGAGTAATTTTCATGGAAGCATTTTTACTTGCCTTGCTTACGGCCTTGATATGGGGGTTTGTGCCTTTTTTAGAAAAGGTGGGGCTTTCTTCCGTGCATCCTACAGCCGCATACCTGATACGTTCTTCGGGGGTTTTTCTGGGTGTTGTTGCGGTTGTTGCTTTCACGCCCCACGCATCTTCACTCGGCAAGGTGGGGATGAAATCAATCATTTTACTTGTCCTCGCAGGTATCCTGGCCGGTTTTGTGGCGCAAATTGTATTTTACAAGGCTCTCAAGTTGGGTGAAATATCGAGGATAGTTCCCATTGTAAGCTGCTCGCCGCTCTTTACGTTTTTTTTAGGATGGCTTTTTCTGGGAGAGGAAGTTACCTTGTCGAAGGTAATAGGGATATTACTTGTCTTAGGCGGACTGTTTCTTTTGAGGTAATTAACGGCTAAAATCGCCGGTTCAATCTTGTAGATTGAACCACAACGTTTTGCGTTTGCACAATGCGTAGGAACGGATTAATGCGGTGGATGCCTGCAACACGCGGTACGTCGCGAACCGTTTCGGTTCAGGCTACAAGCCTGAACCGGCGCAAAGGACGGTTTTAAAGCTTTAGTTGCGGCGTAGCCGCGCTATGAATCGTCACGTATCATTACGTAATGGTCAATGCCTGCTTGTTGAAACACGTCCCCGCTAATCTCGAATCCGTGTTTCCGGTAAAAGCCGGTAAGATGCGACTGGGCGTGCAGGAGATACTTCTTAAACCCCTTTTCATTTGCAACGGAGATCATAAAGTCCGTCAGCTTGTGCCCCCTGTTTTTGCCCCGGTATACCTTGCGCACGGAAATGCGTTCCAGCTTTGCGTATCCCTGGTAAGGGCGGATGCGGCCTGCTGCAAATGGTTCTCCCTGCTCTTCCCCCAAAACGTGTATTGCCGAACAGTCATACTCGTCATGTTCTATTGTATAGGGGATACCCTCTTCTTCCATAAATACGACGCTGCGCACGGCGAATGCCTTGAGCAGATCGTCCAGACTGGTAGCGACTCTAAACATGGGTGATAGTATTTCCCTTCCTATATCCAAAGATCAAGCGGGGCGTTATTGATAATCGTCCGTAGGATGTCACTTCTGGTGATAATACCCACCAGCATGCCTTTGTCGTCTACGATAGGCATCGAACCGATCCGCTCCTCAAATAATATGCGGGCTATCTCACGAATACCCGTGTCGGGGCTGGCCGTAAGTACCTTTCTTCTAATCAAGCCCTGAATAGTCATTTGCTCCTGGCCTGCACTGTCCTGAGGAGAGGCCGTACTGCAAATATTGCCGGCCTCAAGAAGCATATCCCTATCCGAAATGATTCCGACAAGTATATTTTTACGTGAAACGATGGGCACGTGGCGAAACCTTTTCGTACGGATAAGTTCCCAGGCATTGGACAAAGTGGCTTCGGGGGGAAGTGTCACTACCGGAGACGCCATAATTTGGCTTGCAAGAATCGCCGGCTTTCTCTCTTGCTGCGCCTGTTTTTGATAGCCCTTTTGTCCTCCACGTGCTATATGCAGTTCTTTTTGAAAGGGCGTTTCTTCCTTGCCGTCAGCGGTCTTACGAGCCTTAAAAGCGTGTGAAGGGCTTTGTGCATGCGGCTGCAAAGACCAAGTGCCGGGCGTAATAGGGGTGACCACCCCATTTTCCATCCATTTGAATCCCATGGTGTCATTACTCCTCACATAACGTTATACGATCACAGGCGAACAGGGAATTTATTGCTTCTGTCCGAAAAACCTTTCGTATGCCATCACGTCCTCTTTGCTCCCGATAATAAGGGGCATTTTTTGGTGCAGTTCGGTTGCCTGGATATCCAGGATGCGTTCTTTGCCGGTGGACGCCATGCCGCCTGCCTGCTCCACGATGAAGGCGAGCGGGTTGGCCTCGTAGAGCAGCCTTAGCTTTGCCTTTGGCTTTTTGGGGTCTTTATAATCGGCGGGGTACAGGAAGATGCCGCCGTAGAGCAGGTTCCTGTGGAAATCGGCGACGAGCGACCCGATGTATCGCAGGGAGTATGGCCTGCCCGTAGCGGAGTCGCTCTCCTTGAGGTGTGCAATATATCGCTTCGTACCCTCGTCCCATGTATTGGCGTTTCCCTCATTAATACTGTATATCCTGCCTTTGGCTGGTATCCGGATGTTTTCGTGTGAAAGGAGGAACTCTCCGATGCTCGGATCGAGGGTAAAGCCGTGGACTCCATTTCCGGTTGTATAAACCATCATCGTGCTGGAACCATAAACGATATACCCTGCAGCAACCTGCTCCACCCCTTTCCTGAGGCAATCCTCTTTTAACGACTCACTCCCGGCCGTCTTCTTGCGAAAAATGGAAAAAATGGTGCCGACACTCACGTTGGCATCGATGTTTGAAGAACCGTCGAGCGGGTCAAACAGGAGGACGTATTTGCCTTTGGGGAATTCGTTTGGTATGGGAATAATATCCTCATTCTCCTCCGAAGCCATAACGCTGAGGTGTCCGCCGTGTTCCATGGACTTACAGATGAGATCGTTGGCAAAGATGTCCAGTTTCTTTACCGCCTCACCGTGCACGTTGCTTTCACCGGTAAGTCCGATAATATCGACGATCCCCGCCTTATTCACCTCACGTGAGATCATCTTTGCGGCAAGGGTTAAATCCCACAAGAGGCCGGTAAAGTCACCCGTGGCCTTTGGGAACATTCTTTCTTGCTCTACAATATGGCGCTGTATCGTAACAACCGTACCTTTTAGCATATCCGTATTTCCTTTATGAAGAAGACCTTGAAATTCGAAATTCGCTTTTTGAAAAGAAGCAGTATTTTACATTGAGCCAATAGCCTTCGTCTATCATTTTTTGAAACGGTTCATTGTGGGAAAGCGGATAAAGCGAAAACCCTTGCAATTTTCATTGTTTTTGCTAAACTGACCACCTGATGGGGAAATGCGATTTCCTAAAAAAGCGAGGCAAGAGCTTATGTTACAGGCTCATTCCCAAGCTGGAGCTTGGGAATGAGAAGAAATTTATAAATGCTGTATCGTCACCGCGCCTTCGCCATCAATAGTTCCTGAAATGTCAATAGATACAGGCAGGAACAGTTTTATAATCTCAATATTCGTTAACAGGTGTTGGGTAATTTTAGGGGTGATGAAGTGAGATGTTCCTTTTGTTAGCGCAAGGGGGATGATGATCTGGTCGGCGAGGTGTTCGTCAATAACGCCCTTCGTCCCCAGAAAAAACAAAAACTCGTTGCAGGCATCATCCGCGACGGTCTCTGCGCGCTTGCCTATGGCGCCCAGGCTGAAGTAACAACATTGGCTGTGTTCAAACGTTCCCACGATAAGGAGCATGGTTCCCTTTCCTGGCGAGGGTCTTTCTTCCAAAACACTTTCATGTTGGATGTTTTTTTCCATAAGTCTTTTCTTTGCCTGCAATTGCTGTCGCTGTGCAATTGCCATGTCAAGGTTGCTTACCGCCGATGTAACCGTTGTTGCAACAAGCCTCCCCCGGTCTTTCATTTGCAAAGGACGTTGGGGATTGGCAGGATATATTTCAATAAAAACCTCACCGCCGCCGCGGGGATAGAAGCCGGACTTGACGGTTTCTATTTTCGCATCAAAACCAATTTGTTTAAGGAAATACAACCATTGGCAGGCAAGGTAGTCGATGCAGGGGCTATGGGTAACGTGTGTGCCGCCGGTAATAGTAATGGTAGATTTTTCTCCCGCCAGGCTGAGCGGATAGAAGATGGTCTGCAAAACGAGGGAAACGGAGCCGGCCGTTCCAATATCGAAGCGGTAGTTGCCGTGATCCACCTTGCCGGGAAAGAAGGTAATATCGGTGGAACGGAGGGTGTTGCCGCTGACCTTTGCATTGCAGATTTGTGCCGTGGCGTTGGCGGCCTGGAGGTGCTGGTAGCTGAGTCCGGGTGTTTTTCTGTTGGCCCTGATGTTGTAAATTTCAAAGGGTTTTTGCGTAATAGCCGATAGGGAAAGGGCCGTGCGCAGGATTTGCCCGCCGCCTTCGCCTAAAGAGCCGTCAATTTTAATGATATTTTCATGCATACTCAACAGAAAAGGGTAGAACACGGTTATGTCCTACCCTTTCTCAAATTGCCTTGTTATTCAACAGACTGAATGCCGGTTTTGGCTTACTTGCTGAATTCCCGAACCTTCTTGATCAGCGGGTCAACGTCTGCTGCGTCAACGCCGAGGTCTGACAGTTTTACATAGTTTGGATTCTTTGTGCCGTTGGTCATTGATTCCTTCATCTGTGCGTCCGTTCTTGACTTTTGATAGTCAGCGCTGGAAAAATCAGGCACTCCAAACCCCTTACCAGCCTCACTACCCTTTCCATCAACTCCGTGGCATAATTCACAGGTATCTTTGTATACCTTGTTGATGTCTCCTGCGTTTACAGGGGCAACGGTAAGAAACAAACCGAAAACTGCTGCAATAGGCGCTACACCGTAAGTAATGACTTTCTTCAAATGAACTTCCCTCCGAATAAAAAAGATGAACTGTTACAATTACAATACACTTATCAATGGAATATAATTATTGAGAAAAATACCTCTAAGGTTTTTTTGATAACTGTTTCTCCTCCTTTCCCATCCCGATGACCGGTTAAAGGTTGGATTATGCCACCCCAACGGGGCTACGACAATTTGGTTTTTGCATTACCTACCGATTCTGCAGTGTTACGTAAACAAGCGGGTTGGTTTTCGTACCTCAGTTCAACCTACTCGATAATTTGAATTTCTCTATGAATTCCTTTGACATTTTAAATGCGTCTTTTACCATCACGGTATTGCAAATTAATCCGCGGTAATATCCTGCAATGTGTAAGGTATCGTACAGATGTTCAAATTTTCTCATAAGCTTGCCGTTATGCACAGAGAAGTGCTTTCTTAACACAATTCGATATTCATCGACTGATTTCGGCAACTCCTTTTTCTTAAACCCCTTTTCTGTCAATGCCTCGTTAATCGCCTCCAGTATTGCCAGGTACATCGTTCCGAAGGCCTCGCGCACGGGTTTCACATCTGTATATTCATTGTCTTCAATTGGCGACTTTGCTAATAGTTCTTTCGCATTATTTAGATATCGTATAGCTTCTTTCATTTAGCACCCCCCTTTGGCCTTAATAATGGGCATAATAAAAACCGGCGCCGCCGGTTACAATCACTTTATCTTAGCTTCTATAAATTGTATTATGCCCTGTAAGGCTTTTTTGCTATATTTGGGTATCGCATGGCAATCATCTTTTGTTGCGGTAACTTTAAGGGCGTTTGGGCTTGTATTGCCCGCGTCCTTCTCTGTCCATTCGTTTCGAATTTCAATATAAGGGTATCGCCACTTTTTGTAACCCTCAACCAGCGCAACATCCACGTCCCGGTGATAAAGCCTTATTATGTCTCTTATTGATGGGGTCTTTTGGTGAACCTTCTTTATCACAGCCAGTTTTTCAGGCGACGATATAGAGACGACGTCGGCGCCTGCCTGGTAGTAGCTGTAAGTATCCTTCCCCTCATGATCAATTTCAAAAGAAGGTACGTTATATTTAATGGTGCCTACCCGATATCCCTTTTTTTTTAAAAGCGGCAAGACCTGTTTCATGAGGGTGGTTTTGCCTACATTTTGCTTGCCTATGATCAGAACAACCGGGATAGTTTTGGGCAAAGTTCATTGAGAGTAAAAATGTTTAATATAATAAACAAAGGCAGGTAAATCGTATCATCTCTGTGGGTGGGAGTCAAGCACTTTGTAGCAGTTTGACCGGTATTGGGAAGGGTTTTGATTACCACACCTGTTTCCCCCTGTTTTAACGTATAATAAATTTAAAGCAGCAGTAGGGTGACCCGTTAGGGTATACGTGTTAAGTTTAAGAAACCTATGACAACCACCAAACCCTTGTTTTTGTTAGCCCTGGGCAACGCCCTGGGGGATACGGAAAAACCAACAAGCCCTGAAAGGGCGTAATACGGAATTACACGTTAGTTTATACCTTTATATCGCCCTTTCAGGGC
>JACVXV010000125.1 GCA_015661205.1 Candidatus Brocadiaceae bacterium | reverse complement strand
GCAAATTTACCGACCTTCGTTCCGAAATGAATGGCAAGTTTACTGACCTTCGTTCCGAAATGAATGGTAAGTTTGCTGACCTTCGTTCCGAAATGAACAGCCGTTTTGATTCCCTCCACTGGACGCTGGGAATTTTCATTACCATTGCCCTGGTGATCCTTGGATTTGTCCTCCGCATGCAATGGCAGATGCACCAGCGGCAAACCCGCATAGAAACCGTTCTTGAGACACAACGGGACGAACTTTCTTTCATAAAAAAACTCATCGAAAAATTCTTGCCGCCCAAAGGCGTGCTGTAGTTTGCCTTTCTTTGCGATGCCTTTCCACAGAGCGCGAAGAACCTCTTCGCGCTACAAACCTACGTTTAAATTTTCTATACGTTCAAGATAGGCGGCGTACAGTTTATTTGGTAGGCAGTGCCTACCCTACTCGCTCAATAACAAACGTCATGACTTCCTATTTCAACAAAATATACCCCTCCGTCCTTAAGAAGTTTAAAGACGATTCGGTTTGAATAGCTAATTGAAAAAGCATAATAATCCCTGAGATTTCCCCTCAGTTTGTGGGTTTTCAATTGCTTATCGAAAATATCTTCTTTAAAAATCTCCAATTTCTTCTTGAGTTTATCCTTTTCAATACAGGATAGCCGGCTTTTGTATCTTTCAAATTTTCTTTCAAAGGTGGTGTCGTAGGAAACATATTTTGGTTTCATGCATCAGATGCCTTCGATAAATGTATCTACCGGAACCTTTTTAACTTTGCCTGCTACCAGATTTCTTTCTGCCTCATCTATCCTCAATAAAAAATTCTGTCGTTTCACCGTTTTATGCAATTCTTTTAGCAATCTATACTCATCTTTTGGAATTGTGATTGTGTCTTTCGTCGCGTTTTTTTTCACTTTTTCCTCCGTATTTTCTTGTAGAACGAAGTGCCACTTCGTTCCCTAGCGGTGTCCTTTCACTGAGCGCGAAGAACCTCTTCGCGCTACAAACTACAAACCATCAGCAACTTTCATCCGCGCAACCGAGACGGTTGCGCTACCAGTCATTTTTGGTAGGCAGTGCCTAACCTACCGTTTCCCCAATCTGCGCATTTCCGGCGGCGTGTAGTTGCCGGGGGTTCGTTTTATGCTGAAATCATACATCCGGTCTTCATTGTCGAGTCCCTCCGCTATGTATCGCCCCGATTGCAAATCATAATGCACTTCCAGGGTGGCGCTGGTACAAGGCACTTCATAATAATTGATGGCGTGACCCTCTGAAACTCGCCATAATCGCCCTTTTTCGTCGTAAACGTCCTCAAGGACGATCTGCCAACTGTCCTCGTCCAGATAAAAGGTACGGTGGGGATACAGGTGTTTCACGCCTTCTTTTACCGTCGCGTCAACCACCCAGACGCGGTGTAGCTCATAACGGGCGTATGCAGTATTAATATGTCCGGGTTTCAGGATGTCGGTATATTTCAGGGCGTCGCTGTGAAGTTTATATGCGTTATAGGGAATGTAGAGTTCTCTTTTTCCCAGCAGCTTCCAGTCATAGTGGTCGGTCGCCCCCATAAACATATCGTATTGGTCTATCGTCCTCAGGCCTTCTACCCCACTGAACAAATAATCGTATGAGACGTCGGGCAGCCGTGTAACACGGCGCTGTCCGGGCGCATATTGCCATACGTTTCTCTGTTTCGCCGTTATATCACGCGGTTCTTCGAGCAGTAATATGATACCGGCCACGCTGGGCGGCGCTTTGATGGATTGCATGCAACAAAAAATATGGCCATCCGGTTTCCGTGATGAAGGTCCGGATTTATAATAGTGGAAATACCAGTCATCCTCGGTTTTTATCAACGTATAGTCGCCGCTTTTCGTCACCACAGTATGATTAATCGTGTGTAATACGGCATCGCCCCGATACCGCAACAGGTGGTTCCATAGAGCCTCCTGCCCGCTTTTTGGGGTGGGGAAGGGTATCCCTCCGGTTACGCCGGTGACGGCATTCCCATTCTTTGTCAATTGCGCGGTCTTCCCGTTCGCAATCGTTGCGTCGTAAATACGCTGCGGCAGGGAGGCGCTTCTGCGGGTTGGATACACGTTCATTTTGAACGTCGGATACTTCTCCATAAGGGCAACCTGTCCGGGCGATAATTTGTCTTTGTAGTCGTTTGCATTGGCGCTGCTGATGGTAAAGAGTATTTTATCTTCCGGATAGGGGTCCGGATGGTGGTCTCCCCTCTTGTATCCTTTGGGGGGAGAGGTAATGCCGCCCGTCCAGGGTGGGATGGTTTTATCCGCATTGCCTGCCTTTTCAGCGCCTAAAGGGGTGAGCGCCGGGTTGTGGTCGGGTGTTGAATGTGCCTGCACATCTTCAACCTCTTTGGAATTGGGCGAAGTAAGCGCTTTTTCAGACGCCGGATTTTTTGCCGGCGATGTTTCGGCCATCCCATGGGCCGCAAAAAATACGGGAAGGACTGCTATGCCTGCCAAAACAAACTTGTGTATCCCCATTGATGTGTTCTCCATAATCAGTAGAGCGAAGTGCCACTTCGCTCCACATTAAAAAAAGTACTTCACGTTCATCGTAACAAAATCCCGGTCGTGGAGCTGATTAAGGCCGCCCGCTCCAAAGTACCCCGTGTAATCAAGGTCTGCCAGCCATCTCTCCAAAAACGCCCCTCCTAAACCAACGGAAATCGCCTTGCGTCCTTCAATAAAATTACCGCCAGGACCGGGAGAAATGCCGAACACGTCATGGGAAAACGCCAGCTTCGGAGAGAGTTTAACCGCCCCGATAGCATTCGGGTAATCCAGCTTCGTTAACATCCGGTATCCCGACGAAAACTCATCCGCCGTGGAGGCCTCCGGGCCGTCATATTTCAAGGCGCCTGTGCCTTTCAGGTTATAAACGTGGGTAAGGCCCGTCTCCCCCATCACCAAAATACTGGCCGCGCCAAATGGATTATTGGGGCCGAAGAGTTTGCTTGCCGTTACCTGCGCCTGGTCAACCTTGCGGGTTTTGAAGCCCTGAATCTCGTCGGAAAAGCTATAGGCCCCCCAATTGGCTTTTATATGCCGTGCCGGCAATATCGTTTAAAGGCGTAAACCCGGCTAAAAGCAGTTCCGTGTCGTCAATCTGGAGCGGCATATTGGGACGAAATGAATATTCACCCTGCAATGCAATGCCGCTCTCCTTGAGCATCGTGCTGAAACTCACGCCAACCACGTGAATATCTTCCGGATATTCAACGATATACCGCATACTCCCCGGATAATCACCGTTTAGCGCCCCCTCTTGTGTGCCGGTTTTAACGCTGATTACGGGCATACGGCTGTGATAGTTTATGTAAAACAAACCAAATTCCGTCTCGTTCAGAGAAGGCACAGAGGCATGGAGGGCGAAGCCGAACTGTCCGGCGTCCCTTGTAGTGCGGTTATCCCTTGGAATCCCTGCGCCGGGTGCGCCTTCAGGGCCAAGCCAGAGCATCTCTCCGCCGTTGCCAATGAAGTCGAATGTGCTGAAATAGGCGCCGGGCGGGTCTATTTCGGTGTTTTCATAGACAATTTGGTAAAACCCTTCCAGGCTCATATTCTCAAGGACGCCGAAGGATGCCGAAATCATGGGAACGGGGATAAGGGCGTCGCGCAGTTCCGCCCCCGGAGAGCGGAGCTTCGTAACGTCTACAGGGTTGATAATATTCACGCCGTTTTGGATAAACGCGCTTTCACCCCAGCTTAATACCTGGTTGCCCAGGCGCACGTTAAGGGGGTTGTCGTCAACGTGGAAGTCGCCGTTGATATAGGCGTCAAGGATATCCACGTCCGCGCCTACCTGTGCCTTCGCGTCGCCCGATAATTCATCCTTGTTCGCGTTCACGGCGTCATAGAAATAATTCATCCTGCCGAAGAAGCTGAAGTTCCGGTAGTTCAGGTCGAGTTCGTGGGTAACCCTGGAAAGCTGCGATATGAGGCCCCTGTCGTAGTTGAGGTCGCCGTCGTCGCCATTAACGTGGGAGGCGTTTCCGCCATTATAAGCGCCGACGAGGTCTTCATCGCGTTTTTCAACGCGCCAGGCGGCGCCTGTTGAAACCGTCGTATCAAAGCTCCCGGAAACCATATCGTCCTCCGTCTTGATTTCCATCGCGTGGAGTGTTGTTGATACCACAAATAGTGCAATGGATACTACAACGCGCAGTACGTTCCGAGGGAGATACCTCCCTTTTGTCTGGTTCAAAGTAAACCTTCCGGCTAATTAAACGTTGTAGAACGAAGCGATTGCTTCGTTACGGGCGAAGCGGCGCTTCGCCCTACATGCTGAGTTTCGTACTTGCGATACGGTTCAAACTAACTCCGGCTTCTGCTGCTTTGATAGCAAGGTTCCTATGGAGTTCAGGGGAAACGCGTATCATGAATTTTCCGCTGTAGCGCCGGTTAGCAATCGGTTCGGGTATCATTTCACCGCTGTTTTTCATGTCTTCGATCGTAAGCGCTACTACGTTGCGAATACCTTTTAATGCCTCTTCAGGAGTTTTCGATAGCCAGCTTAAGCTTTGAAATTCTGCGCATATTCCCACGTATTCATTATCTTCTTCTGACCAGCTTACGCGATAAGTATAATGATCATTCTTCAGCGCCATGATTCAACTCCAATCTTGCAATGGCCTTAAGCACTTGTTTTACCTGATATGCCTTTGCCTTCCCTTTGTTATTCTGAATATTCACCCGTGGATCACCATACCACGGCGTTTTGTAAATACGATGGCTGCTTCCTGTTATACGGCTTTTATCGAAATAAAAATCACATACCTTGCACAAATCGGTGAACCGCACATCTGCAGCATTATGCTTCATTTGCAAAAGTATGCCTTCGATTTTACCCATTCTTCAATAATATCATTATTGATATCTTTGTCAATAGTGGATTGTAAAAGAGCAGAGTAAAGTTCCGTTAGGAACGAAATATTGGTAGAATCAATTCCATGCTGTCCGGCCACATATCTTCCGCGTGTTCAGTGTGTTGCGTGGTTATAATGACGGCATTTACGATACGTCGGCAGAGAGAACAGCTTGTATGGAAAGGGCTGTGAGGTAAGGATTCCGGTTTTCAAAAACCTTTAAAACCACGGAATACACTGAACACACGGAATACGGAACGCACAGATTTGAACTTAACGCCCTTCGGGCGGACCCGGCCTAGCAATTGCAAGGCTGTTTGCCTTTCTTTAAGCCCCATAGGGGCGGCCTGTTTGTAGCATTTTATGCAAATTAAGCTATTTAGCTCCGTAGGAGCGACCTGTGTTTTTTATTGTCAAGCGAAGACATGACGCCTACCAACAACCCTTATGTTTATACAAATCATTAGATATTGCTTACAATTAACAGCCGGATATCTTTAACCGGAAAGGCGCTGTGTCCAAGCCCACATGTCTTTCGCCCATTGCCGTCAGGGCTTAAGCCCATCAGTGGTCATCAAGAACCCAAGCCTAAAGGCCACATGTTTATACACATCTTTTCGTTCATCTGCTTTTTGTTCCGTAGGAACATTTGGTAATAGGCAGGCAATTTATTGCCTGTGTGGCAATAACACCTTTGATTAGTCCCATCGGGACGATATATCACGTTCCACAATCAATGTTTTCTAATGGTATTTACCTTGTTTTCAGTCGTCCCTACGGGACTTTATGGTTCGACGCATTGGAAACAGGCAATGAATTGTCTGCCTATTATCAGTTGCCCCTCCGGGGCATATACAGACAGACAGACAGACGGACTGACTTTTAATTCTTTTTCCTCCGCTGCGCCTCTTCAGTCCTTCTGAGATGTTATTTCTGTTGGAGTTATGATTGCTATCCCACCGTTTTACAGGCTTTGTGAGACTTGTGTATAAACCTAATGCCTAAAGGCTGGGGTTAATACAAAAGCGCCACAACATCCATACACGACCATCCGCAGCCTAAAGGCCGGAGGGCTTGGGAACAAGCGATACAGCGTCGTCCACGAACTGTTGTTCATTAACCCCAGCCTTTAGGCTGGGGCGCCAGATACACGCCAACCAGGGCTTTAGCCCTGACGGAACGCAACTTGGCATTCTTCGGATTAGCGCTTAGACACAAAACAATTACAATCACCCTATATTGCTATTGCCAACAGACTTACATTCGCACCCTCCCGCAAACCCGCATAAATAAAATGAAAATTCCTATACAATCGAGTTAAATCCTTGAGTCCCTCATAAAAAAATACTGAAAAAGAAAAATGACAAAAATATCCTCAAAGTTTCAACGGTAAAAATTCTTGCTTAGAGGGTTTTTCAAAAAACGAAAGTGCAGCTTTTTTTAACCAACCCCCAACCCCCCCCAAAAAAACATGTCCCTTTTTGGTTCGCATGTGGCTAATTGGTACATTCATACTTAAATCATTCAAAAATAAAACCTTACAACGCAATTCCTGCAAACATGTTCCATAAAGGAACACGCCACCTTTGTGCCTTGTTTTTATAACATGCCTATTTGCAGGCACTTAAGCAATGGCATGGCAGTTGCCTAACAACATGCTATAGGAAATGCAAAGTTAGGCCTGAAAGGCCGACAGGATAGAGCGGGGGGTGAAGCCCATAGGTGTTAAATTAAGAAATCAATGATTACCATGAACCATCTGTTAAATAAGGTCTTTAACAACTATTTTTGGTGTTGTACAAAAGAATATTTGAATGTTTTGCTACGTGTGTCGCCCCTTCGGGGCTTGATATCTTCTTGTAATAGCTTTCCCACCGCTTACGCAGTGGGCTACTATTGTGTTGCCCCTTAACGGGGCATGACAAAGACACCCCATCGGGGTGTAACAACCGTAGCCCACTGCGTGAGCGGTGGGTAAAGAGATATCCCTATTGTTTTAGCCCCGTAGGGGCGGCACAACCCGGATACGCAGTATAGATGCGTGTGCAGGCACGGGGCCTACAACGGTAAGAATACTGGCGGATATGGATGAATAGAGATGAATAGATCCCCGGAGGGGCGATCTGTTTGTAGCAACGGAATTGAAACCTTGCGATACATCTTTGTGCCTTTGTGCCTTTGTGTGAGAAAATTCTTCCGACTCGTTGTAGAGCGAAGAGGTTCTTCGCTCTCTATGAAACAACACGGCTAAAGAACGAAGTACCACTTCGTTCTACAAGTGAAAGCGGCCGAAGGGCTAATTTTAAAATAGTGAAAAGGGGCAACACAAAACATGTCAACGATCCTGGTAATTGATGCAGAAGAATGCATCCGAGATACCGTCAAATATTTTTTGACGGAAAAAGGGTATGAAGTGCATACTGCCCAAAATTATGAAGAGGCATTGTCTCTTACCAAATATTCCAAATATGATTTAATCTTTTTCGACACAATCTGGGAAATGAAACAATGCCTTGGAATTATGCGATCATTGAAGAGGGCAAGCAATTGCCCAATGGTCGTAATTACTGCTTCACCTGATGACAAAGACGCGGTAGCCGCGCGTGCTGCCGGCGTATATGATTATCTTCCAAAACCCTTAACGCAAGAAAGACTGTTACAGGTTACCGGCATTGCCTTGCGCCGAAAAAAATCGGACTGCCGGGTTTTTCGGGACATGGCGTATGCCATGTAGAATTTATGTCCTTTCCCGGTGAAAAGAGAGAAACACTTGCATTTCTTGACGTATGCGGCCGTGTCTCCAGCTTGCTGTTGGACATAGCGCGGATAGAAGGTGAATCGTCGGGATGCGGCATGGTCAAAATACACCGTCCCTCGGATGAGGTTATTTCAAATCAATTGGGCGTATCCGGAGAGGCCGTAACGAAGGCATTCAATACACTCGTTTCGAGCGGACTTATCGTTGCAAGGAACAATGAGATATTCATTCATCAGAACCAGTATGGGATTTTTTGAATTGAACGTGTTGCAGCGCGTTGTAGAGCGAAGAGCCTCTTCGCTCACTATGAAACAACACGGCTAAAGAACGAAGTACCACTTCGTTCTACAGGTGAAAATCCGATACGATGAACAAATAACAGAAAGGAGACAAAACGGAAAGATTTAATGGTGTATTCAAAAAAAGTTCACTTTTAATAAAGTAACGTTTAACTTTAACAGAAAAGGAAAAAAAGGGTATGAAAAGTATATTTTTGGCAAGAAACGGAAAGCGGTGTGGCGTTTCTCAATGGGTAAAGGGGGTATTTTTATTTCTCTTGACGTCGGCTTGCCTTACGTCATCCATCCTTGCCGGTGAGGTAGGTCAGGCATCCTTGCTTGACATGATGAATTATTCACAAGATTCACAAGGAATAAGGAATGATGTTATGACAAGCGGGGACGCTTGCCCAACAAGGGAAGAGCTAATCACAAAAACCAAAACGCTCCAAATGCCCTTCATCGCCAATAACGGGCAGGTGGATGGGCAGGTGGCGTTCTACGCAAAGACCTTTGGCGGCACGGTGTTCGTGACGAAGGAAGGCGAGATTGTGTATGCATTGCCGGATGGGAGGCAAGGGGGCAGGGGCGTTGAATTGGTAGTGGCTTATGTATATTTGCCTTTTTTACACGCAGATAATACCCATTGTTCGCCGGATCGCGTTTTTGCAAAATCACTAATAGCCGCATATCTCCCCGGATTGCAAAAAGGCACGGACAATCCGCATTCCGCATTCCGAAATCCAAAATCCCCCATAAAGGGCGTCGCCCTCAAAGAGACCATAATAGGCGCAAAGATTGGCGGGATAACGGGTGAACAACCTGCCGTTACAACGGTCAATTACTTCACGGGTAATGACAAATCTAAATGGAAGACGAACGTCCCCACGTATGACATAGTAAACCTGGGAGAGGTCTACAAGGGGATAGAACTGAGCCTCAAGGCGTATGGGGACAACGTAGAAAAACTCTTCTGCGTAAAGCCGGGCGCAAGCCCTGAGCTTATAACAGTACAGCTTGACGGCAGTAAATCCCTGCGGGTAAACCAGGATGGGCAGCTTGAGGTGGATACGGAGCTTGGTCAGGTGAAATTCACCAGGCCAATAGCCTATCAGGAGATAGCGGGTAAGCGGGTGGAGGTGGCATGTAAATATACGATTGCGGAGTGTGGAGTGCAGAATGCGGAATATAAAACAAATCCGCAATCAACAACCTCCGACTCCCCAATTCCGCACTCCGCATCCGAATACTCTTTCACCGTCGCCTCCTACGACAAAACCAAAGACCTCATCATCGACCCCTTGCTGGTATCCACGTACCTGGGCGGGGGCCGAGGTGGTGAGGATTTTAATTCTCTCATCCTCGACACAAGCGGGGACGTATATGTGACTGGAGTTACTTTTTCATCAGACTTTCCGACGACGAGCGGGGCTTATGATACCTCTCTTAATGGTCCAGAGGGTTATGCTGATGCCTTTGTCTCGAAGCTGAACAGTGGATTAACGAGCCTGCTGGCATCCACATTCCTGGGCGGGTCTGATGGTGATATTGGTTATTCTCTCACCCTCGACACAAGTGGGAACGTATATGTGACGGGATTCACTGCTTCAACAAACTTTCCGACGGCGAGCGGGGCGTATGATATCTCTTATCGTGGTTTGGGTGATGTCTTTGTCTCGAAGCTGGACGGTGGATTAACGAGCCTGCTGGCATCCACGTTCCTGGGCGGGGAGAGTGAAGATCTCTCGTATTCTATCGCCCTCGACACAGGCGGGAACGTGTGTGTAACGGGGTTTACTCAGTCACAAGACTTTCCGACGACGAAAGGGGCGTATGATACCACGGGGAACTTTGAAGGATTTGTCTCGAAGCTGGACGGTAATCTTTCTAGTGAAATCTCCTGCACATATTCCATCTCACCAATCAGCAAATCATTCAGTAATAGCGGCGGTACGGGCAGTGTCGGGGTATATGCATCATCAAGCAATTGCACTTGGACGGCAGTGAGCAACGTAGCATGGATAACGGTCACCTCAGGCGGCAGTGGCACGGGAAATGGGACGGTTGCCTATTCGGTATTGGCTAATACTGGCAGCGCACGCACTGGTACCATGACCATTGCAGCAAGGACCTTTACCATAACACAAGATAGTGGTATCTCCTGTACATATACCATCTCACCAATCAGCAAATCATTCAGTAATAGCGGAGGTACCGGCAGTGTCGGGGTAACGGCATCATCAAGCAGTTGCACTTGGACGGACGTGAGCAACGCGGCATGGATAACCGTCACCTCAGGCGGCAGTGGCACGGGGAATGGGACGGTAGCCTACTCGGTGTCGGCTAATACCGGCACCAGCGCACGGACAGGTACGATAACTATTGCGGGCCAAACCTTCACCGTAACACAAGAAGGTAGCGCTCAGTGCAAGGCAAAATCAATAACCGCCGCTCCTAAGAACCTGTCGCTCACGAAAAACGGTAATGGCGACGTGACTATAACGGTGAAAGGCGCAGGCAATTGCCTGGTTGAAGGCGCAACGGTGACGGCAACGATTAGTGGGAACGGCAATCAAATTATAGCCGTTTCACCAGTCAGCCAGGCGACCGACGCCAACGGGCAGGCCATATTTGCCATGAATGCAAAAGACAAAAAGGGCACAGCGGCAATTCGATTCCGCGCAAACGGCATGAGCAAGTCAACAACCGTAAAGGTGAAGGTCAGGTAATGCACAGTGCGGTAGGTTGGGTTGAGGCACGAAACCCAACAGATCGTAGCGTCTTATGCCGTCTGCTGGAAATGGCGCGGCAGTGTCACTAATTGGCGCACTCGTGCTTCGTGCTTTTTGTAGAGCGAAGAGGCTCTTCGCTCTACAGGAAAAGGTTGTCGTTGGGTTTCGCTTTCAGACTGTGCCAAATGAACTTTGTATGGACAGCCTTTGTACAGTAAAAAGGTATGAAATACCCATTTTATCGGTAGTTTTTTCTGTTACTGTTCAAAAT
>JACVXV010000124.1 GCA_015661205.1 Candidatus Brocadiaceae bacterium | reverse complement strand
GGTGAAAACGCGATAAACGGATTCCGCAACCATGATTTGCGTAAGTGGCTTTACCGGGAATCCGAACAAGCCGGCAAGGATCAGCAAAAGAAGTATTCCGGCCGTACGACCCGACGGATAAAGATGCTGCGGGCACACGGCCTAATCCGCAAAGTTCCGCGAGCCAACCGCTATGTTTTGACGGAGAAAGGCCAGAAGTTCTCTTGTTCGCTGATGACCGCTTCAGCCCTTGATATTAAAGCGCTTACGGATGTAGCTGCATGAAAAACACGCAGAAAAAACAAGAAGTTGATGGATTGTAGTACGGATTTTAAATATCACGTTAAATATCGCGTTCCATAGGGCGACATATTATTGCATTCCCATCGCAAGCGTGTGGGTGTGAGCTGAACGAGTTTAACCCACCCCAATACCCTATACAGGTTAATTTAAGCGGTTTTTGGGGCGCATGGTAAATCCATGATTGTCTTTGTCTGCAACGGCCTATACTGCTTATTCGGGTTGTGTCGCCCCTACGGGGCTAAAACAATAGAGGTTTTTCTCTACCCACCGCTCACGCAGTGGGCTACGGTTGTTGCACCCCGAAGGGGTGTCTTTGTTATGCCCCGTTAGGGGCAACACAATAGCAGCCCACTGCGCAAGCGGTGGGAAAGCTATAGTAAGACATTGTCAAGCCCCAGAGGGGCGATACAAATACCGAAAACATTTAAACATTCGTGTCAATTCGTGTCTAGTATCGCATCAACTTCTCCACCGCGTCAATAACGTCTTTTGTCTGAGGGATAAAAACCTCTTCCATCTGGGCGCTGTATGGCACGGGGGTGTCAGGCGCGGCGACGCGGATTATAGGGCCGTCCAGGTAACCAAAGCAGTTTTCACTAATGATCGCTGATACTTCAGCGCCAATGCCGCCGGTTTTGGTCTGTTCGTGTAACACTACTACCTTGCTGGTCTTCTTCACGGTGTTGAAAATGGCCTTCTTATCGAGCGGCAGGAGCGTTCTCAGGTCTATAATCTCACAGGATATTCCGTTTCCTCCAAGTGTTTGCGCGGCCTCCAGCGCTGTATGCACCATCGCCCCGTAGGTGATGATCGACACGTCCTTGCCTTCGAGGGCAACACGCGCCTTTCCAATCGGCACCACATAGTCCTCCTCCGGCACGGAATCCTTCACTCGTCTGTAGAGATACTTGTGCTCGCAATAGATAACGGGGTCGTTGTCGCGAATCGCCGCTTTTAACAATCCTTTCGCGTCATACGCGGTGGAAGGCGCAACGATTTTGAGCCCCGGCACGTTGGAGAAAAATCCTTCTATGCACTGTGAGTGGAAGGGGCCGCCGTGGATATTTCCTCCAAATGGTGCGCGGACGACAATGGGTGTTGCCGCGCCCCACCGGTAATGATTCTTTGCGGCCACGTTAACCAGTTGGTCGAATGCGCATGAAATAAAATCGGCAAATTGCATCTCCACTACGGGCCTCATGCCCATGAGCGCCGCGCCGATAGCGGCGCCGGTGAATCCGGACTCCGCAAGCGGGGTATCCAGGACGCGCCACTCGCCATACTTTTCGATAAGCCCCTCCGTCACGCGAAATGCCCCGCCGTAAACGCCAACGTCCTCGCCGAGGATAAAAACGCTTGGGTCGCGTGCCATTTCCTCGTCCAACGCCTCTTTAATCGCCTCAAGGTAAGTAATTTCTTTCATAGACAGCCTACTCCTCTTCTATCGGTGTTGCATAAAGGCCAGTGAAACAGTCTGTCCCGTCAGGGTATGGGCTTTCTTCTGCAAATTTCTCTGCCTCGTCAATCTCTTTCACAACTTGTGCGGTAACGCCGTCCAACTCTTCTTGTTTCATGCCCACGCTCCCGGCCAAATACCTTTCCATCGTCAGGATAGGGTCTTTTGTTTTCCAGGCATCCAGGAGTTCCCGCGGGACGTACTTTGCACTATCGTGTTCAGAATGGCCGTGTACCCTCATGGTCTTGCATTCTATAAAGGTAGGCCCGCCGCTGTTTCTTGCAACGGTATACGCCTCCTTCGCCGCCGTATAAACCTCAACAACGTTGTTTCCGTCAACGGTCTTACTTGGAATGCCGTAGGCCAGGGCGCGGTCCGCTACGTTGTTGACGGCCATTTGCAGGCGCAAGGGCGTGGAATAGGCATACTGGTTATTGTTGCAAAAGAAAACGATGGGGAGCTTTCTGACGGCGGCAAGGTTCATTGCCTCGTGGAAATCGCCGCGGCTGGTGCCGCCATCACCCGTGCAAGTGACTGCGATCCGCTTCTCGCCCCGTATTTTAAAGGCAAGTGCAGCGCCCACTCCCACCGGATAATTGTCCGCAAGGTGGCTTGGGAAGGAAAAGACTCCAAGGTTTAAATCACCAATGTGGGTGCTTCCTTCCTTGCCGCCGGTAACCCCCGTTTTCTTGCCGAGATACTGTGCCATGATGCGTTTTGCTGAAATTCCACGGGCGAGAAACGCCCCCATGTCCCTGAAATAGGGAGCTGCAACGTCATCTCTTTCGAGCGCGCAGCCGTAGCCCACGGAGACGGCCTCCATACCATAGCTTGTCCACACCCCGCCCAGAATTTTTCCCTGGTGGTAGAGTGACGTGGCGCGTTCTTCCAACTTTCGCGCCAGCTTCAGGTAATAGTACAACCGCAACAACTCTTCTCGCCTAATATCCATCGGTATCTCCACGGAGAAAAAATGTTACCGTTTTGAAAAAAACTACGGGAACCACAGATTTCACAGACTACACAGATTTTGGGTTGTGGGAATGAATCGATAGGACGCTCCGCGTCCAGTCACTCCGGCGGGTTCCGGTTGCAAATGTGAACCCACTGTGAGTTACCCCACGGGTGCGACTGCAATGAGGACGCAGAGCGTCCCAGGGTAGCATTCCCACGCGGAGCGTGGGAACGAGTCGGATGCTTCGCCCCGACATCCAAACAATCTGTGTAATCGGTGAAATCTGTGAAATCTGTGGTTTCAAACGTTTTTATCCGCCCGTCATAGCGCGATCTGCCTCCATTTGCGCCTTCAGTTCCTTTACGTGATTCTCAAGCTCTTCGATATGGCCTTTTTCCCACCCGGCAAGGTTGAGCAGCATCTTGCGCGTGGCGGGCTTTGCCGCTTGCGATGCGGCGCGATAGTAATAATCATACGACTCCTGCTCTTTCTTAATTGCCTCCGTAAGTATTTCCATCATAGAGCCGGGCTGCTCCGTTTTTTCTATTTGCATACATCCCCCTTTTTTATGGATATGAATTTTTGTTTTGAACCCTACGGGAAATACAAACCGGCAGGATAAGGGAAGAAACTTGGCTTATCATAACAAAGTAAGGCGGGGGCGCGCAATGGGATATTTTGGTTGTAGAGACGTCCCGATTCACGGATGATGGTTCTGGTAAGCCACACGTGAGGAGGGTGGCAATCTTTTGAACGGCCCGGCAATGCCATTTGCCCGCGATAAATAGGGCGTTTCAACCAGGGGTGTCTTTTTTTCGGAGAGGCACTTGGTCATAATGAGGGCATCGGTGCCGTTGCGGTAAAAGCCGGGTAAAATGACGGGGGTTTGGAGATATCCATGTCGAATGTAAAACCGTTGTGCAACGGTATTGAGGACGCCAACCTCAAGCCGGAGTTGCCCGACATCCAGGAGCCGCCATTCTTCTTCCAGAAGACGAAGCAGATGCGCGGCTACGCCGCCTTTACGATAGGATTCTAAAACGCAGAGGGAGAATATCCGTCCGGTTAGGATGCCACGTTCTTTTTTTAAGACACCAATGATATTACCAATAATCTCTCCTGACGGGGCCGTTGCCTTGAAAACAACTGCTCTTGGATTAACTAAATGATTTTTAATAAGACGGCGGCTGAATGCCTCGCAGGCAAAACAAGTTTGCTCCAGCCGTTCCAGGGATAACAGATCCAGGAGATTCGCCTTACCGTAACGCATCAGGCACTTATTTTTTGTAAATAAGAAACTTTTTTGCCAGAAAACAGGGGTGATACGACGTCTTTGCCCTGCGGAGACCCTCTATGCCCCAATCCTCGCCGGCGTTGATGTATTCCACGTCGGAAAAATGGGCGGCGCAAAACTGCTGATAAATAAACTGCGGCATTCCGTGAAAACTGTTGTTGGTCTTCTCGATGAGTACCGATGCGGTATTGGCCGTAATCCGTTCTCCGAGGGTGACGCCTTCAATCCTGCCGTCAATGATAATAACCGCCCCGTTATTCAGCCCCATTTCTTCCGAAAAGATAACGGCGCATTTGGCCGCCTCTGCCTCATGGATAAGGCCGTATCCGTAGTGGGCTTCGTTGTGGTTTAAAAGGTTTGATTCATGAACCTTTTCCCGTTTCCATTGATCAATCATGAGGAGCGCATCGGCGATATGTTTGGACAGAAATCTTTCAAAGGAAACGACGTAATTCTTTTTGAAGTAATTTATCTCATTTCGCTTTTTTTCGTATTTTCTGCCGGCAAGTTTTATCAGATCGGAGGTTTTGTAAATATAGTCAGGATAGCTTTCTACAATGCGGTAGGAACTGTTATCAAAGAAATTCAGGAATTTCTCATACGCGTAATTGACATAGGATTCAAAGCCGTTTGCATCATTAATCTCGCGCATCAACGAAAAGCACTCATCCAGGGTGTCCTGGATATTGGTTTTACCCAAAGGCGGGAGCATCAGACACATCCCTTTGGTTGTCAGACCAAAGAGACAAAAATTACCGTTGATTATCTTCCATAATAATTCTACCGAACCCTTCCAGATATAATTATTGGCGAAAGAATAATCGCATAAATTTACTTCTTCTTCTGCTACATATTTGTCAAAAAGTTTTTTATCCTCTATTTTTAACCGTTTCAAACCAAGTTGCTTACATTTTTCTTCGTTACTATCGTTAACCTCAACTTCAACTGTTTTCGAGAGACTCTTTTCTAAAAGTTGTAAAATGGTTACTCTCCTAGTGCGGTGATGCGTCTACCCTGGCCACACGACGGAGGTTCAAGGTCTAACGCAAACCATTGCAAAATCGTGGCAGACATCCCCTGCGGACGCCTGAACCGGTAATTACCCATTCGCGGCTGATGTATTCTTACCTTGAAACGTCTATAGTTATTTATTTTCTTTTTCATAGCACAACACCGTTCCCTATTGCAACAGATAGTATGATTTTGCGGTGAATTATACAATATGCAGCTAGATTTTCAAGTAGTAATTTCTAAATCCCCATCACAGAAAACAAAGGGGTTGCCGGAACAGGATAAATAGCATCAGGAAAACGAGGCAAATATCCCTGATTCCCTTACGTTTCACTGCATTCTTTTGCGGTGAAACAGTATCAAAGGCAGATTAATCAGTATATAAAAACATATCTCTATTGCAAATTCAACAACAACTAATAATTTATTACTTAAAATCTTATAGTTGTTGAATTTGTTTAACGGAATTTATATACTATCGCTCTATAATTTTTAAAAAATAGGAACCTTATAAGCTTTTTGGGTGTTGAAAGTAAAGGTAATGGTATCCAAATGAGGGATGACGATAACAAACAGAAGGAATTTGAAGAACTGACAATGCCGCATATAGATTCCCTCTATAATATGGCATTGCGGTATATCTTTAATAAAGAGGAGGCGGAAGACCTTGTACAGGATACTTACTTAAAGGCATACCGTTTTTACAGTTCCTTTCAACAGGGAACGAATATAAAGGCGTGGCTCTTCAAAATCCTTCGGAATACCTTTATCAATAAATACCGAAAGGCCGCAAGCGTGCCTGGAGAGGTTTTGTATGAAGATATTGATACGCTCCATACGGAACAAACTGCGGAGCAAGAGGGTGTTTCCGGGAAATTAACGGATACCCTTGCCTCAAGATGTGATGAGATTAGCAGTTTCATGGAAGATGATATAAAACACGCGATAGAAAGCCTGCCGGTTGAATATCGGGAGGTCATCTTGCTTTCAGACGTAGAAGAGCTGTCGTACAAGGATATTTCAGAAATTGCAAATGTGCCGGTCGGGACGGTGAAATCTCGGCTCAACCGGGGAAGAAAATTGCTTCAAAAAAGTCTTTGGGAATATGCGAAAGATAGAGGTTTTATTGATAGGAGAAAATGATGTCTTGTACTGAAACCGTGAAACATATCCACGAGTTCCTTGATAAGGAGCTTGATGTGGCGCACCGCCTTGCCGTTTCAAACCATATAGCAGTTTGTAATGATTGCCGTCAAAAATACGAATTTGAGATGGGATTACGGGCGCTTATAAAGGCGCACTGTGTAAACACGGTAGCGCCCACGTACCTTCACGATAGAATTATTAAAAACCTCACCTCCTTCGGCATTTACCAGCCGGACGTTGAAGAAAAACAACCGGTAAACAAATCCAAAACCATTCGCCTCTTTGCTTCCAGGCGTTTTTACTCAGTTGCGGCTTCTATTCTCATCCTCTTGGGAGGAGGGATATTTTATTACGCAAACTATCAGAGCGGCAATACCCCCTCTGTTGTTGATGCCGTGGTGAGTAACCACGTCATGGCCGTAAACGATAATCTGGTGTTCAACGAGACCACCTCAATCGTTGGCGACATTAACAGGAAGCGGAATAATTCCGTTATGGGAAATACGTCTACCCTGATAGACGCGGAACTCATCAGCCTCCCCGGCGGAGTTCCCGCCAGGCAGCCCGGAACGGGCAACCACTGTGTCGTTTTTAACAAAGACGGTTATAAAGTGTCGCTGCAAGTCCTCGGCGACGGCAACATCCCCTGTAGAAACCTTGAGAAAATCGTCCTGGGCAACAAAGAATATTATTTGGGGAATTGCAAGGGGTTTAACGCGGTGATATGGAAAGATGAACGGCAAGCTTATTGCCTTACCTCAGACATTGCTAAAGATGAATTGCTCAAGTTTGCGATGAACCTGCCTCTCCGTTAAAACGCATCGACGACGTTTAACCGGCAAAAAGCCGTTGTTGTACTACTGGATGCATTTTTTTGTGTGGAACATTGGGTGGCATGGGCAAGCCCTGTTTGTTTCTGCCGGTTCAATCTTGTAGATTGAATCGTATAGAATAAAATATCCAACTTGCCAGCATCACAAAATATACCGGCTCAAATCCTCATCTTTTGCTATTGCCTGTAATTTTTTGTGTACGTATTTGGCATCGAACGTAATCTCAGCTCCATCCATATCCGATGCATCGAAAGAATATTCCTCAACGAGTTTTTCCATCACCGTATGCAACCGCCGCGCGCCGATATTCTGGGTGTGTGTATTGACTTGTACGGCAATTTCGGCGATGGCCTCTATGGCGTCGCTTTCAAAATTAACCTTGATGCCTTCCGTTTCCAGGAGCGCCTTGTATTGCTTGATCAAGGCATTTTTAGGCTCCGTGAGGATGCGCAAAAACTCTTCCTTCCCCAAAGCCTCCAATTCCACGCGGATGGGAAAACGGCCTTGCAGTTCCGGGATGAGGTCCGATGGCTTTGAGACGTGAAACGCCCCCGCTGCAATAAACAGGATGCGGTCCGTCTTAACTATCCCGTAACGGGTATGCACCGTAGTGCCGTCAACAATGGGCAGTAAGTCCCTTTGAACCCCTTCGCGGGAAACGTCAGGGCCGTGGGAGCTCTCTCGGCCCGCAATTTTGTCTATTTCGTCGATAAAGAGAATGCCAAAGTTCTCCGTTCGATGAATAGCCTCCTGAATGACCTTTTCTTTATCAATGAGCTTTTCGGCCTCTTCATGCGTTAAAATTCTTTTTGCCTCGGCTACGGAAACCTTTCGTACCTGGGCGCGTGGCGGCACCATCTTCTCCAGCATATTCTGAAAATCCATGCCTATCTCTTCGATACCCGCGACAAAACCCTGAAGCACGTAAGGCTTTTCACTAACGGTAAGTTCTACGGTGCGGTTGGAAAGCTCTCCGGCATGCAATTTTTTCCGAAACTTTTCGCGGGTGGTTGCACGTTGCTCCTCATCCTCCGGGCTGGACTTGTCGGCATTTTTGGATACGGCGGGCAGCAATAGATTCAGGAGTTTTTCTTCCGCCGCCTTTTCGGCCTTTTTCTGGACACCCTTGATCATTTCCGACTTAACCATGTTAACGCCGATTTCGGTGATGTCGCGGATCATCGTCTCCACGTCCCGGCCATGATAGCCAACCTCCGTGTATTTTGACGCCTCTACCTTCAGAAACGGCGCCTTGACGAGTGATGCCATACGCCTTGCAATCTCGGTTTTTCCAACACCCGTAGGACCAATCATAATAATATTCTTAGGCAGTACCTCTTCCCGCAGATCATCGGAGAGTTGGTGTCTTCTCCAGCGGTTACGAATGGCAATTGCCACGGAGCGTTTGGCGTTTTTTTGGCCAATAATGTATTTGTCCAGTTCCTCTACAATCTTGCGCGGGGTAAGTTCTTTCACGAAGTGATTTCCTCCACCTTGATGTTTTTGTTTGTGAATACGCAAATATCCGCCGCGATACGCAAAGACTCTTCCACGATTTCTTTTGCGCCCATAGAGGTATGTTTTATCAATGCCCTTGCTGCCGCAATCGCATACGAGCCGCCCGATCCGATGCCGATAATCCCGTCGTCCGGTTCGATAACGTCCCCACCGCCTGAAATCAAAAAGGAGTGTTGTTTATCAACAACGATAAGCAGTGACTCAAGCCGCCTCAATACCTTATCCGTCCGCCACTCCCTGGCCAGCTCATGGGCGCTACGCAACACGTTCCCCTGATATTGTTCAAGCTTCGCGTCAAACCGCTCCATAAGGGCAAAGGCATCGGCAGACGAACCGGCAAAACCGACAATGACCTTGTCGTGGTACAGCCGCCTGATCTTCTTTGCGTCTTGTTTCACGATGGCTGAATTCATCGTAACCTGGCCATCCCCGCCAATAGCCACCTGATTATCTTTTCTAACCGCTAAAACTGTCGTAGACAAAATGGTTGGTTTCAAGTGTAATCCCTTCTTAATAGTATTTACTCGAATTTCCGTTTCAATGGTATCAGTTTATCCTATAGTTAGCAAGGGTTTTCTCAGCCTTCTTACGCCCGGTAATGATGGTAAGACAGACCACAAACGGAATGGTGTTAGGGCTTGAAAACGATAGGTGAATAACACTTCATCAGAAACAAACGATAATCGAGGTGAGGAACAGGTGTTCGGTGAGATCGAAATGGACGCCTTCCAGGCCGAAGTCTCTGCCGTCAACGTCATTTACCCACCGGAATTGGTATGCGCCGTCAATGCTAAACCTTTTAAAGGTAATACCACTTCCCAGGCTAAATCCATACACGTCAACAGGGTCATCCTGAGATGGGCGCGTGTCATAAAAAAGCCCTCCACGCAGGGGGATTATTGTCTTCTGTTCAAACAGTAAATATTCTGTGCCGCATTTTACCGCAAGCGTATCGTTCGCCCGGCCACCCAGTGGGTATGACATTTCATCCGTATCAGTATTCTTTTGTTTATACTCCGACCTATCGGTCCATATAATATCCGTAGAGAATGACAAAGCGTCGTTGAAGCGCAGCCCAGGGCCGACACCCACCGACATAGGATAATCAACCTCAAAGTGATCCCGCTCACGTACCGCAATCGCACCCGTAGATGCTCCCAAAAAAAACATTTCAGAGGTGGAGTCTGTAATACGATCTACTTGTGCCGTATATGGACTCTTAAAAACAGCGCCCAAAGTAAGGGACTTTTCCTCTTTTCTCCACACATCCCAAAGAAGGCCTGTCGTTACATTGACCGCTTGGAAATTTTTATACGTTGTGTCCCGATCATATACGGTCTGTAAATCGTATCCGGCTAATTTACCGGCCCCGCGCGCGCGGGTGGTTTCTTTCCAGCCATAATCATTGAAAAATTCATCCGTATAGAATTACGGCAATGCCTATCGACAACGTTGGAAGCGCCAGCATGGAAATAGCGGGAGTCAGGGCGCCAACGCCGCCCTCTGACTTAAAATCGATCTCCTGATCAAACTCAAGCGGCGGCGGTTCCCTATCTTCTGATTAAAATCAAGGTTCATGTGGAAATCGTATATCTGCTGATAATTTAATGCTGCAACAAAATTCTTTTTCAATATCCTGAGTGGATATGCCACGCTGGCATGATTTATATCACCGCGTGATACCCCTTCATCCCCCGAAGAATAACCGGTATCGCCAGGATCAAAGTCCTGTTGTGTGGACAAAAACGACCCCACTAAGGAAAGTTCCGGCCTTTCCAATTGAATCAATGCGCCGGGATTCCAGGACGCCGCCGTCGCGTCATCCGCAACGGCAATAAATGCGCCGCCCTGACCTATCGCCCTGGCGCCGGAACCTACGGGAAGTGGAGTAGCATTAATCGTAGGAGGCGCAAATGATAGTTGCGCAAAAGATGCTTGTGTAAATAGCATGCTAATGAGCGATAAGATTGAGGGTAAAATTAGGTATTGTAATTTCATAGCGTAGCAAAGCCGCAACCAAAAAGGGTTTAACCGGAAAGACACAAAAGGCACGAAAAAAACCCTGAAAAGCTCCGTGAGGAGCGGTATGTTAATAGAAAGAGCATCTACACCAAGGCTAAGCACCAGAGGAGCGGCATATAAGGTGCGTAAACAATATATCGCTCCTCTGGAGCTTTATTGTTTTTGACGTTTTAGCTTTTACTATTTCACCCCTCCGGGGTTGTTTTTCAAAAAACTAAAGTGTTACTATTTTTCCAATTCAATGCAAATGCCGGGACACGGGCACCGTGTCCCTACGCTCGCGCAACCCGATCCGCGTCTATCCGCGTAAATCAGCTGCTAGTATAGCGTTTCATTAAAACATTGACATATTATTTGCCATTGAAAACAACATCAATCTATTAACTATGTATATATTTTAATGAAACGTTATACTAGTGCTTAATTGCATAAATTAGCGATATGGTTTTTAAATTACAATCCCCGTACTTATTGTCACCAAAGGCGATAACATATATCGCTTGTTATTGC
>JACVXV010000123.1 GCA_015661205.1 Candidatus Brocadiaceae bacterium | reverse complement strand
GTAGCTTGCATTTAAAATATTTCCTAAATCCTTTAGTTGTCGTAGGATAGCTCTTGCTTTTTGTTTTGTTGGCGGGATATGAGGTCAGGAGGTCTGAACATCCTGTATCCATACAGGCTTCTTCGATAACCATGCCATTCCAGGCAGCCCTATCCCCGGTAAAAAAGTGGCGCCCTCGCTTGCCTTCCGAAATTCTTCCAGCCCTTCAACCATGCTATACCATGATGGGCAGCACTCAAGTTGTGTGCCGTCGGGGCTGGGAATCCACGCCTCCCCGTAAATCCACCCGGTAGTCTCACACACCTTGCGGAGTACGAAGCCAAAAGCGGCATGGGTATCTTTTGATTCGATGATGGTAAGTATCATCGTTTGGAGAAGGCGCAATTCCTCCTCCGTTTTCACGAGCGCTGCCGTTTTATCCTTGATATGGCACGTCATGTAATTGAATGATTCGCACAGGGTGGCGATCTCGTCGTGTGTTTTGACCGGAACAATAATATCAAAATTGCCGCCGGCAACTTCCCTCGCTGCGTCAGAAACCCTTCGGATAGGCTTCACTACCCTTGCAAGAAAGGCGGCCAGGAGCAGGCAGAACATTACGACAATCACAACGGCAGTTATTATCGCGTTTCTTAACATATCCTTTGTTGCTGCAAGCGCCTCATCCTTGTCAATTTCAGCCAATAGCACCCATTTCAGCGACGGGAAACACATGGATGCGCCCACCACCTCTATACCCCGGTAATCCTTATAAATTTTCGTTATTTCGGTATTATTTTCCGTAAGACAGGCATTCACCGGCAGGGTATTGACTAACTGTCTCAGTACGGCATCTCTCGCAAACCGGGATTTTGTGAGCATGAGCTTGTCCCGATTGACCAGATAGACCTCCAGGGTATTCCATCTTCCCTTTGCCCAGGAGATTGCTCCGAGTTTTTTCGCATAAGCCCCGGATAAGACCTTCTCAATCTCAGCAATGGGGATAAAGTTGATAATAACACCAACGGGATTGCCTGTTTTTGTGTCTAAAATGGGCGCTGAAAGCGACGTTTTATCAGTAATAATCCCCACGTTGATATTACAAAAGGCGATGTCAGACTGATCATACCAACCTTCAGCATCCCATAAACCATAAAGGTCGAAACGATAATTGCTGCCGTTGCCCAATATGCCTGGCTCCATTTCCTTTCCGCCAGGGCTATTCCACATAAGACCCCATTAAAACCAAACAACCCAAGGTTCATCATGCCGATTGGAAGTGAACAGGCAATGGACACGGCAACCCCAAGCGCCGCCCCCAGCAGAGCGTACAACCCCAGCACCCTAGATCCAACCAAAATCCCGACAAGCAGTATCGCGCCTGCAACGACGCTATCCAGAAACATCACCTGCCCAATACCCAGGCTCAGGGCGGAAATCATCGATATCGTATTTACATTGGGAAGGAGGGACGTTTGCAATGGCGCAAAGCGGAACGTCAGGATCACCGACATCACAATCCAGGTTGACACGATGAAAGGCGCCGTAAAGGTTGGCAGTCTCCACGTGTGTCGCATGATGTTAGTAATGAACACCGAGAGGATTGCGCCCAGGAATGAGGCGATGAGAGCGGGTATTGTGAGCCCAAAGAAGTAAAGAATCGCCAGCCACACAAGCGTGCTGTTGTATCCGTAAAGCCCCAGCCTGATGTCGTCGTCCTTGTATCTTAAAAGCAAGGCGAGTCCCGTGCCGACAAGCGCGCCAAAGACTGCGCCCACACCCAGGCAGCGTGAGTGGTAAAAAATCCCGGACAGAAAAAAGACGCCCGTTATCACATTTTCAATCAAAAATACCTGGCTGATGCCCTTGAAGCATGCTTCTATGAAATTTTTAACGGTCATTGATTGGGTGTGTATCGTTGAAAAACCAAGGTAAATCCCCAGCCTTAGATGTTTTCTACGGTGGAGTGAACTGTTACGTATTTCGAAAATGGCTATTTTACCGTGGTACCTTTAATACGCCGGCAGACGCCGTCGCAGAACGGCGGATTTCCCGTTAATTGACAATTGCAGATGATATATTTCCGCTTCAATATGATTTTAAACGAATGCGGCGCTTTGTCCGTCCCTGTGTGTGAACCGTCACAAAACGGCTCCTTTCGCGTCTTTCCGCATGCGCACCACAGGTAGTTGCCCGGCGTCAACTCAATAGTTAGGGGTACTTGCTTGTCCATGAATTACATACCAGTTATGTATAGGAATTTCAAAGTAATCTGTAGCGCGGAGGTGCATCCCCCGCCATTGGCAGACCACGAGGGTCGGCGCTATACCCAATCAGATTGAAACCACTGGTTTTCAGCCTGATTGAATATAGTCCCAATTTAAACCCATTGAAATGGCGTGGAAGGCAACGAATAAGCATGTAAGAAACAATGTTTGCAAGAAAGAATTAATGATAATTTCCAGAAGTTTAAACCAGTGGTTTCAATTCGATTGAGTATATACGAAAAGCCGTCGCTGTTGGCGGCCTAATTTAATGTATAGGAATTTCAAAGCTGTTGTAGGGACACGGTTCCCGTGTCCTTGCGTGTGAACACAAATAAGTCGCCGTAGGCCTAATTTATCCAGTTTTATTTATACCTCGTCTTTTGCATATTATCTCGCAAACTATTTTATGTCAACCCCAAATCGGTAGAATTCCATTGAAACCTTGAAGCCATTTGCAATACTAATGAACGAATAAGGTTTGTTTGTGAAGGGGTTGTACCTTGATTGTATAGGACTTTTCATTTTTTTGCGCAGGTTTGCGGGTGGATGTAACAATTGCTACAGCCAGGTGGTATGCACTTGTACGTTACGGCAAACCCATCCCAACACCCCCCAGGAGGGGAATACTGTTGGATGTGTTAATTTAAAGCATTACCGCTTCTGCCGGTTCAATCTTGTAGATTGAACCGCAACGTTTGGCGACGGTACAGCGCGTAGGAACAGGATAAGGCTATGTATATTTTGAAACGTTGCAAGTTGCAAAACGTTTCAGTTCAGGCGACAAACCTGAACCGGCCGGATTATTTCTCACAAATAATGGATTTTTTACCTATGCATAAATTTCGTAAATGTGTTCAACGTTATAATGGCAACCACAAGGTAAAGAGTTTTTCATACTTCGAACAATTTTTGTGTATGGCATTTGCCCAATTGACCTACAGAGAAAGCCTCCTAGATATCGAAGCATGCCTGCGCTCTTTGAAAATTCCAATTTACGGTGAACCAGCACAGGTGCGGCTTTGCTGCGCGATGGCGTTGGCTTATTACACCTTATCCGGCGGTGTAATCATCCCCGTAATGGCTGATGCTGCGGCAACGGCGGGGCTGCAAAGGTAGATTTCGCTTGTGGGGTGGCCCATCCGGCCTACAAAGTTCCGGTTGGTGGTCGATAGCGCACGCTCGCCTGCGGCCAGGATGCCCATGTGGCCGCCCAAGCAGGGGCCGCACGTGGGCGTGGAGACTACCGCCTCGGCGTCGATAAATGTTTCAATCAACCCCTCTTTTAGCGCCTGTTTGTAGATATCCTGGGTTGCCGGTATGATGATAACGCGAAGGGAAGGATGCACCTTTTTCCCTTTCAGGAATTGAGCCGCCACCCTCAGGTCGGAAATCCTCCCGTTGGTACAGGAACCGATAATTACTTGATCTATCTTGATTCCGGCTACGTCCTCAACCGGTTTTGTGTTTGAGGGCAAGTTGGGTAGGGCTATCTGGGGAGAGATTTCATCGGCGTTAAATTCGTACGTTTTGGTGTAGACGCTGTCGGGGTCGCTGTGGTACGTCACGTGTTTTTTCTTTACCCGGCCTTTGATGTACTCTTCCGTGATTTCGTCGGAGGCAATGATGCCGCTCTTTGCGCCCGCTTCGATAGCCATGTTGCATATACTGAAGCGGTCATCTATCGGCAACGTGCTAATAGCGCTCCCGACGAATTCCATCGCCTTGTAAAGTGCGCCATCCACCCCGATTTTACCGATGGTATAAAGGATTAAATCCTTGCCGGATGTCCAGTTCCTCACCTTGCCGTGGAAGACAAACTTGATTGATTCCGGAACCTTCAGCCACACCTTACCCGTAGCAAAACAGGCGGCCAGGTCGGTGCTGCCTACGCCCGTCGAAAACGCGCCTAGGGCGCCGTAGGTGCAGGTATGAGAATCGGCACCTATCACAAGGTCTCCCGGAGCGACAATCCCCTTTTCCGGAAGGAGGGCATGTTCAATGCCCATGCGTCCGATTTCAAAGTAATGCTTTAAGTGATGCTTTTCGGCAAATTCACGGAGGGTTTTCGCCTGTTGTGCAGATTTGATGTCTTTATTGGGGGTAAAATGGTCGGGTACTAAGGCAATCTTGTCAGGGTCAAAAACCTTTTGTATCCCTGCTTTTTCAAACTCTTCGATAGCGATGGGCGCAGTAATGTCGTTGCCCAGACACATGTCCACATTTGCATAAACGAACTGCCCCGGACGCGCTTCCTTGAGGCCTGCGTGTGCAGCAATGATCTTTTCTGTTATTGTCATTCCCATAATATATTTTTACCATAGCAGTATGCCTTGTTTTTCTCCAAACACAAGCTACTGTGAGTGATGTTGTTAACGGATGTAGGATTCCTAATTTTCTGAAAAACGTATCTGATGCCGCGCTTTTAAGAACAACGGGTCATCCAGGTATTTTTTGTGGCATTTGGCGCACAAATCAAAACGGAAGGCCTTGTACTCACCGTCAATCCCCGCCTCCATCGTCCTATCTTCAAAACATTCATCGTCATCTTCCAAATCCATGCCTTCTTCATCTATATCATCGTCCATATCCATTGCGTCACATGCGGTATAAACCTCGATTTTTACTACGTACCGAGTGTCTTCTTCCGTCTGCAATGGTTTCCCGCACATATCGCAAGTATAGTGCATCATTAAATCTTTCCTCCTGTAAGGTTACTACTTTTGTAAAAACAACATCTTAAACCATAGCCCTGAGTCTCTTAACCCTTTCTTCGATTGGCGGGTGGGTGCTGAAAATTGATGCAAAAGAACGTCCACTCAAAGGGTTTACAATAAACAAATGCGCCGTGGTCTGCCCGGCATCCATCGGCCTTACGACCGCGGCTTGCTGCAACTTCTCAAGGGCGTTTGCCAACGCAAGGGGGTTCCCGGCTATTTGAGCGCCCCCTTTATCCGCCGCATATTCACGCGAGCGGGAGATTGCCATCTGGATTAAAAGGGCGGCGATAGGCGCTAAAATCGCCAAAAAAAGCATCGCAAACCCGCCGCCTCTATTCTCTTCTTCGTTCCTTCCACCGCCATAACCGCCAAAAATGGCGGCATACCGTGCCATATTCGCCAGCATCATTATGGCGCCGGCAACGGTAGCAACGATGGCCGAGATGAGTATGTCTCGGTTCTTGACATGGCTTAGCTCATGCCCCAACACCCCTTTTAATTCTTCACGGGACAGCGAACCCAGCATTCCCTCGGTGACCGCAACCGCGGCATGGCGCGGATTCCTACCCGTCGCAAAGGCATTCATGGCTCTTGTGGGGATGATATACATTTTTGGCATTGGAAGCCCCGCACGCGCAGTTAATTCTTTAACGATTCTATAATAATCGGAAGATTCCTGTTCAGTGACTTCCTTGGCTTTATACATCATGAGAACAATTTTATCGCTGAACCAGTAACTGAAAAAGTTCATTCCCATTGCGATAACAAAGGCAAAGACCATCCCGTCCCTCCCACCTATCATGCTCCCAACCCAGAGGAGCAGGAGTGTTAGCGCAACCAACAGCAATGTTGTTTTGAAATAATTCATACCTTATTTTCCCTCTTTCCACAAAGAAACCAAAACCATATTTATTATCTTTAAATATTTTCGTGGCCTCGAAATTTTATTATAAGTACAGCTTATTTTTTGTCAAGGAATTTAATCCATGCCGCCGCTAAAGATGGAATTGCAACTTCGGTGTGAAGCCGGTATAATAAAGGTTTTGAGCCATGTAGGGTAGGCATTGCCTACCATTCAAGGCATCATTGACAATCGATTGCAACAGTAACGACGCTACCCGTGTTAAAGGATACGGGGAGATAACCCATACGCGTCCTTATTTCTTAGGAGGATTTTAAAAGCGCTCTTTAAAGAATAACCAGAACTAGCGGGAAAAGCAAGGATGGAAAAGGCCTTTTGCCTTGACGACCTGTGCGTAAGTAAACGGGCACGCCTGAAGGTTTGCCCTGTATTTTTTGAAAAACAGCCGCTTTTAGCTATAATCATGATAATAACAGGCGATGGCTCTTGGCCTATCTGCGTGAATTATTAAAATAGGCTGAAGACTGAAGGCTAAATCGTATGTGATTACACAAAATTTCCGGCAAGCGAAGGCTTTCAACCTTCAGCCTTCAGTCTAAACACCTGAGTAGTTACAAAAAATCTGTGTAAGCTGTGAAATCTGTGGTTTCGTGGTTTCGTGGTTTCGTGGTTTCGTGGTTTCGTGGTTTTGCGGCTTCGTGGTTTTGAGTGGTTTGAGGCTATTATTCTAGTTTTCGCGCCTTGTTACGGCAGGCGATGCCTGCCCTACTTTGCGGTTATTTTTGATAAAGGTGTATATTATGGACTTACCTGTTGTCTCGTTGAAAGCCAGAAGGAATTCGCTTCACCCGTGGATATTTGATCGCATGATCCGCCATCCCCGCCAAACCCTGAAAGCAGGCTCGCTGGTGGAGGTCGTTTCCAGGGAGGGGGAATTCATCGGCAGGGGTATTTATAACCACAACAGCAATATCGGCATCCGCTTGTTGACCGAAGATATATCCGAAATGGTGGGGAGGGAATTTTTCCACCATAAGCTGGAGACTGCCAAGGCGCTTCGCGAAGAAATACTTGGCATTGGCAAGACGTCGAACTGCTACCGCCTCATACACGGTGAGGCAGACGGCCTATCGGGACTGATTATTGATAAGTTTGCCGACGTGTTTGTCGTTGAGCCGTATTCCGCAGGATACATTGAAATAATGGGATGGATATCGTCATCACTGCAGGCGTTGTATCCCGGTTGCCGGGTTGTCGTTCGTCCGGATGAACGAACCGCGACAAAAGAGAACGTAGACTTTTCAAAGGTGGCAAGGGCATATCCCGGCCCAGACTCAGTCGAGATTAAGGAACATCGCCTGCGGATGCAGGTGAACCTCAGTACGGGACACAAAACAGGCTTTTTTCTGGATCAGCGTGAGAATCGGCTAGCGCTGTCGCAGTACTGTTACGGCAAAGAGGTACTTGATTGTTTTTGCTACACGGGGGGATTTGCCATTTCCGCCATGCTGGCGGGCGCAAAATCCGCTACGGGCATAGACCTGGATGAAAAGGCCTTGCTGACGGCTCAGGAGAACGCGAGGCTCAACTCGGTATCGGTGAAGTTTCAGCACGCAAACGTATTTGACCATCTGCGCGCCATGCAAAGCAAGGGTGAGCAGGCGGACGTCGTTATCCTTGATCCCTCAAAACTTGCCGGATGTACGGACGAAATCAAGCTGGCGCACCGAACCTATGGCGACGTTAACCGGCTTGGCATGCAGGTGGTAAGGCCGGGCGGCATTCTGCTGACCTGTTCCTGCTCCGGTTTGGTTTCCGAGCAGGACTTCCTGTCCATCCTGAACCGCTCAGCGGCTGAGGGCGGGGTTGTGCTGCAAATCTTCAAGATAGAAGGCGCATCCCCCGACCACCCCTTTTCCTCCATATTTCCGGAAGGACGCTACCTTAAGGCGGTATTTGCGCGGGTATTTCCTTCTACGAAGGCCGGCGCATCAACTCTGTCGGGAGATGAAGATGATGCGCCACGTTAACCGTATAAGATTTGACCCCTCAGCTTTGACTTGCCGATAAAATTCTTCAGCGGGTTTGAATGGTTTACTCTTTTTGCGTAATGATTTGCACGATGCGAGCGTACCCGTCACAACTTCATGACGGGTACACTCGTCCGCTGCTTAATTTTTGGGAAATCGAATCGGATTCACGTATTTCGGCCCTTTACGCGGTCCACCACGCGACAAGGGTTCTACTATCGGCACATTCAGATTAGCAAGCTGCGCAGCATTCCTGACACGTTCAAGACCTGCCAGGGCTTGCTGTGCCGCGTGTTCGTATTCCATCGCGCGGAATGACTCGCGCGCCCGGTTTAATTCCGTATCGGCGTCTTCAAGTAGTTCGCGCGTTTCGCGTCCATTGTTTATCTGACGTACTTGCGCTGCGATTTCACTCGCGCGAGAGAGTGCGCGCGCCGCCAAAAAGCGTTCCATATTGTCGTGATCGAACCGGCCAAAATCATTTGAGAGCTTAATACCCGACATAACGGTATGGCTTTCATCGCCGGACCATACGAAATATAAATCACCATCCGGTCCAAAGTCGGTTTTCGTATCGGAATCGTAACCTGAGGTCGAAAACGACCCGCCGATGTGAAGCCCAAACGCAGAAGTTGTCGTCGTGCTGAAACCGTAACCCAAGTCGCGAAATTGGGGAGTACTGAATGTAAATACATACGAGGGCGTTCCATCCAACCAATTATCGTCAGCAAACCAGAGCCAACCCATGTCGTTCAAATTTTTATCGGTTGTATTGAATGCGAATACACCACCAATGTAATCTTTCTGCGTAATTGGTAAGTAATCATCGCGGTTGTTGTCAAAAAAGCAGAACAGCTCCGCAAGTATGTCCTCATACACATCCCAACAATCGGACATTGAAACCAGACCCACCCAGATGCGAAAGGGTTGCTTTGCCTTACCAATGCGCCGTTCTTTGAGCGTAACGCTCCATTTGTAATACGGCTGAAACTGTTGCATCGTCTTGAGGATATACGCCTTGTCAATCCAAGTCGAACCGTGGGATGACTTGGCGGCGTCCTCAAGCATATTAATAAATATTCGTTTGCCGCGTCCGGAGTGCGGCGCTGACGCCAGCGGGTCATAGAACGGCGACGTCGTGAACAATAAATCAATTGCAACCCAGCGTGCTATTTTTCCTAAATCACCCGAAAGATCATCAAACGGGCGATAGCCGCTCACGTTGCCGTATTCCCACACTGGCGGCATCCGATAATCCGTTATCCCGTCACTGTTCAAATCCGCATCATCCACATTCCAATTGTCTGACCAGAATTCGGGACCTGCCGATAAATCGTAAAACCACGTGCGTCCGTGCGAACCGCCCCACGCAATCATTTTGCGTGACGCTCGCTCTATGCCGAAATTATAGCCCGTGTCGGGATCGGGCGAGTCTGTTTTTGTGTACACATGAAATTGAAAATCGGAGCGACCGTGCCAATTTATAAAAAAGATGGTGTACGTGCTTACATCAATTCCCAAATCCCGGCGCGCATGAGTCATTAACCATTTTTCGGTGGAAGGCGCATCAATGTACAACACCTTGCCCGTGATGGTTAATGATTTGTTCACTTGATTGTTGTAGTCTTTTTGGAAGTTGGTCAAAGAATCTTTAGTGCCAATGGACGCCAAATGCTCAAATAGCGTATCAGCAAAAGAGGTGGGCGCAAAAGTATAATTAAAGGCATAGTCGCCTTCGATACCCACCGGAAACTCGATCCCATAATACAAAGGCGCAATCACCTGCGGATTGTAGGTCGTCGGCAACTCGGCTTCAAACCTGGAGATATCAACATCATCCGTATCGTAACCGACAAACACAACATTGATGTTAAACGTGGTTTTGATAGCTGCGTGCGCATTTGCTTGAACCGCTTGCGGAAAAGTTTTTGGCGCGGGCGCGGCAAGAGTCGTACTGCCAAGCAACAGCGCCATCGCAATCACGTCTAATGCGAAAAATAATTTGCGTTTCAAAGTTAGTCTCCTTTAACTAAAATTTGTTTGTGGATATCCACTACTAATGATTCTCGCTACAGAATTTCCTCCTTATCTGTGCTGGTTTATCGTAAATGGGGATTCTTTGTAACTGTTTAGTTTTTGAAAAATAGCCCTGGAGGCCGGAGATTTGATTGAGAATTAGAGAGGGGAGATTTGTCTCCTCTCCCGGAAAGACAAACCGTCGTCCCTCGTTCGGCTATTACCCCGTAGGTTGCTCCCCAAGAGAGACACTATCTTTCTTTGAGAGTAAATACTATCTTTTTACCGCATTTGTGTCAAACCATTTTCCGTTTCACAGATGGCCGTTACCACACTCCCGCGTGGGAATGTTGTGCCAGGACGCTTTACAACCCGTTACAACGATCGGTATGTTAAGGTTATCCACAGAACCTTTTACCTTCTTTTTATAGTAATATCCAGCGGATGAATGTTGATCTGACCCATCTGGTATGGCTGCGTATACGTTTTGTAGCCCTTCTTAGAAACTCTCACTTTGTATTCACAGGCCATAACACTTTTTAGAACAAATACGCCTGTTTGGCTTGTGGTTGTACTGTATTTGATGTAACCGTCCTGCATAAGCTGAATTTTGGCTCCAGATACAACAACCCTGGCTGCTCTATTGGATGAATCCTCCTGTGCGTCATACGAGACGATCCAGTCCTTAATATTGTTGTATTCACTCGTGTTTTTGAGGCTTGGCCACATCGTGCCTTCAGACAATTTCTTATTAAGCTTCCTTATTAAAAGAGAATCCTCACTTCCCGGTGTTACTAGTCTTGGGATTGTCACCTCAGCATAAGTAGTGAGAGACACATCACCCTTCGACCCACTGGCCTTGTGGCACACAGTACATTTTGCATCAATAATAGCCTTTATATTACCACGATAGCTTATCCCTGAGTTTCCATTTGCCTCAGTTAGCGTACCGGTGAGGTCATGATCGTTCGTGGTGATGAAAACCCTGCCTGCCTTACCGTCGCCTACAACATGACAGCTATTGTCGTTGCAGCCACCGGAAAGGGCAGTCGCCGGCATTTTTACTTTCCTCTTAGCCCGACCTTCGCAATTCGAGGGGTATACGAGCCGCTAAGCCAGTAAATTCAAGGGGTCATGTAAAAAGGTTGGCACTACAGACCTGTTTGGCCGGTGGCATAAACCTTGGGCGGAGGTTGATCGGGAAGCGGCAATCCCAGTTGCGCTAAAAGGAGAGAAACATCCTTTTCCGGTTGAGTATAGCGGCTCATGACAACGTGACGGCCATCTGTG
>JACVXV010000010.1 GCA_015661205.1 Candidatus Brocadiaceae bacterium | reverse complement strand
TACCAGGGGCTTCACCCCTGGCTATATCCTTTCTGCCCTTCGGGCCTGTTGTAGAGCGAAGAAGCTCTTCGCTCTACATGAATGTATAGGAATTTCAAAGTAAGGACACGGGAACCGTGTCCTTACGTGTTAAGTCGCCGAAAAGGCCTCATTTAATGTTTAGAAAATTCAAACGTACGTGTAGTGGCAAGGCGCGCCTTGCCACTACGCTGTTAAAAGTGCCGAAAGGCCTAATTTAAGGAAGGAGAATTGAGTGTTATGAAATACTTACAAAAAATCGTGATGATGTTTGTCCTTTTCGTGGTTTTGACTGCTGCGTGCGGCGCAGGACAAAAGGTGACGGTTGAAATCGACTATGGAGGGCTACAACAAAATCGCAAGGTAGACATAAAATGGAAACAGGGCATTACCGCCCTGGACGCGCTTCAATCCGCAGCACAAACCGAAACACGGTTAATCGGCGATCACCTTTTGGTTGCGTCCATTGACGGCGTTGAAGGGCAAGTGGGGATTAAGGTATGGTATTACCGCATTAACGATAAAAGTGCGACCCTTTTTGCCGATAAATGTATTCTCAATGAAGATGACTGCATGAGATGGACGTATACTAAGGATGTTTGTTCTCCGGGAAGGGGTGAATAATGAAAAGGGGTGTGGCGGCGTTCTTCTTTACCGTGTTTCTTTTCTATCTTCCTCTATCTCTCGCGGAAGAAACCAAACCGGTAAAATACACTTTTCTTGTAGGAAACTACCTGACTCCTGCGGTCGTTAAAGCCATAAAAAATATTTGGACAAAACATCCCTCGCTGAAAAACCGGGTCAATTTTGAACTCATTAGCAAAACTGATTTAGATGCCAACTTTAATCCCCATGAGATTGATGATTCCGACATTATTGTTGTCGATATTATGGGTATCCTGATTTCAACTCCTACACAATCGGGTTTTGCCCATGAGGCGATTCAGAGGGCTATTTCACAGGGAGCGCGTATATTGCCCATTAACCACTCGGCCGGATTAGATAAGGAGTACATCGATTTAGGCCTTATCTATGACGAAGAATTTCGCTCTTATTTTGATTATGGAGGGCCGGATAACTTTCAGAACATGGTGCTATTTTCCCTGGCAAAATACCAAGGCATTTCGGGAATACCGGTGGAACCACCCAGGAGGCAGATGAAAGAAGGCTACTATCATCGTCATAACTCTCAGGCGATGTTTTTTGAGACATATGAGGAATATAAGAATTGGTACAGGAAAGAAGGTTATTTCAAGGAAAAAGCAAAATGGATTGCAGTCCTGACCTACCCGTCGTTTTGCGAACAGGATCAAAATGAAGTAGAAGACGATTTGATTCGCGCCCTTGAAGAAAAAGGGTTGAATGCCTTTGTGGCATTTGGTTACCCTGAAGGCGCTGTCGTTGAAAGACTATTAGTTGATACCAAAGGGGTCTCAAGGGCTTCCGGTATCCTTTCTTTCTTATTTCGTTTTTCAGATTTTAAGGCAACGAATGCATTAGAGAAATGCGGGGCGCCGGTAATCAACCTGATTACTGTTTATGGGAAAGACGGAAAGACGTGGGAGAACGACCCCGAAGGCTTGAGTTCTCTGGAGGTAAGCTGGCAGTTGGCTATCCCGGAAATTGCCGGTCTTATCCAACCCACGGTCGTCTCCTATCGTATTCGTGAAAAAGACGAAGGAACAGGTTTCTTTGTTGAGCAACGAAAGCCCATACCTGAGCGCGTTAATCGCGCTGTCAACCGTATAAACGCCTGGGTCAATTTGCAAAGAAAAAATAACTCAAACAAAAAGGTTGCCATATTTTACTGGAACTATCCACCGGGGAAGCAACATATTGGCGCTAGCTACCTGAATGTCTTCGCTAGCATTGATAACGTCTTGAAAAAAATGAAAGAGGCTGGATATGACGTAGGTAATGAAGCGATTGACCCTGAAATACTTCTCGAGAATTCTCTCAGGTACGGAAGGAATGTGGGGAATTGGGCGCCGGGCGAACTCGACGAAATGGCAAGTAAAGGAAAATGTGTATTAGTTCCGTTAGAGGATTACCAAAGATGGGTCAGAAATTTACCCGCGAATAGTATGAAAGACGTTCATAAGGATTGGGGTTCCGTTGAAGAATCCAATGTAATGATGTGGACGGACCCGGTACAAAAGAAGAAATATATGGTCATTCCTGCTGTAAGGCGGGGAAATGTCGTTATCCTCCCACAGCCGGTCAGGGGCTGGCTGCAAGACAAAGAGGCCATCTATCATAGTAAAGACCTGTCTCCGCATCATCAGTATTTCGGTACCTATTTATGGCTGAAATATGGTTTTGGCGCGGATGCGGTTATTCACTTTGGCACACACGGCACGCATGAGTGGCTGCCAGGAAAAAGCAACGGTCTTTCGGGTGACGACCCGCCGGAGGCATTGATTCAGGATTTGCCGGTAATCTATCCTTACATTGTAGACGATGTGGGTGAAGGGCTTGTGGCGAAACGGAGGGGCGCTGCCGTTGTCATAGACCACATGATCCCCCCCTTAAAAAAGGGCGGGCTTTATCATGAATACGCCGAACTTGAGGAGATGATAAGGAGCCATGATCAAGCCCTTGAGCAAGGGGCAGCACATGCAAAGCAGTACCAGGAAAACATCATAAACAAGGTAAAATCCCTGGGGCTTGATAAAGATATCGATATCAGTGAATTTCTAAACGTTGATGCTAAAGAGGGCAATCCACACAAATTTGACCATGAGGTCATTCATGAAATTGAAGGGTTTCTTAAAGAGTTGAAACAGCTCAATATGCCGTACGGACTGCATACCTTTGGCAATGTGCCTGATGAACCGCTTCGCTTATCTACCATTCAAGCGGTAAAAGAGGTTGTTAAGGATGTTTCTGCTGATGAGTTAGACAAAAATATTCAGGAAGGCGCAAAGCGGGAATTGTCCAGCCTGATTAAGTCTATGAATGGGCACTATATACCGACGGGAACGGGAAACGATCCGGTAAGAAATCCCGGCTCATTGCCGACGGGGAAGAACTTCTATGCCTTCGACCCGGATAAGATACCCAAGAAAGAGGCCTGGCAGGTGGGTGTAAAATTAACACAAGAACTACTCGATAATTATCGTGCAAATAACGACGGAAAGTATCCGGAAAAGTTATCCTTCGTTATCTGGGGTACAGAGACCATACGCCACGAGGGGGTACTGGAATCCCAGATTCTCTACTTATTAGGTGTTGAGCCCATTTGGAATGAGTGGGGTAAGGTAACAGGAATTAAAATAATATCAAGAGAGAAGTTAGGCCGTCCACGCATTGATATCGTTGTTTCTTCGGCTGCTGAAGAAATGTTTGGCCAGTTGACTCAATACATAGACCAGGCCGTTCAAATGGTAAAAGGGCTTGACGAAAAAGATAACCAGGTTCAACAACATGTCAGGGAAGTGACAAAAAAACTGGTTCAAAAAGGCTGGCCGCAAAAGAAGGCTGAGCAGTACGCTGCCGTAAGAATCTTTGATGAGGCCCCCGGTCATTATGACCTGAATGTGTCACGTATCGTAAGCGCAAGTGGAACCTGGGAAGACGCCTCTGTTGTGGCAGAAGAATACTTAAAACGTATGTGTTGTGGATATGGAAACGGTTTGTGGGGTGAGCCGATGGAAGACGTTTATAAAATGGCGCTCAGCGGAACCAGGATGGTTGTCCACAGCCGCTCTACCAACCTTTATGGCACGGTCGATAATGACGATTTTTTCATGTATGCGGGAGGGCTTGCTGCAGCAATCAGAAACCTGGACGGAAAGTCACCCGGACTGGTCGTTACCAATATGATGAATCCAGCCCGGCCTGAAATGACGGCGATTGACAGGATGATGGGCATGGAATTACGGTCACGCTATTGGAATCCGGAATGGATTGAAGGAATGAAGAAAGAGGGCTTTGAAGGGGCCAACAAGATGTCTGAATTTGTTGAAAATATGTGGGGTTGGCAGGTTACGATGCCGGAGACAATGGACGCCGCCCGATGGGGTCAGACATTTGAAGTCTACGTTGAAGATAAATACGGAATGGCCTTAAAAGAATTTTTTAGTAAAAATAATCCCTACGCGTATCAGGCGCTCACCGCGCGCATGCTGGAGACGATACGAAAAGGTTACTGGCAACCTACGGAAAGCATCAAACAAACCCTGGCGAAGGAATATCTGGGAACGGTGATAGAGCATGGTGTGGCCTGCTGTGAACATACCTGCGGCAACCCGGCCTTTCAACAATATACAACAGATGTTTTGTCTACTCCCGGCCTCGTACATCCCGACACCTTGATTCAGTATGCCGAAGTCTTAAAAACCGTCACCGGTAAAACACTAAACGAGCGGCAAACAGAGATGGACAAGATTGTTCAAGCCCCTCCTCCCTTGCAGGACAGCGGTGAGAGACGATTAGCCGCTCCAAAGGTGGACGATTGGAAAATAGAGGATGACGATGCTGGAAAAACCGGGACTGTTGAAGGATTGGAAATGGAAGAGATAAAAGATAGCAAAAACAACCGGAACGTTAACAGCGCCGTCAAACCGTGGTTATTAGTCGCAATAACGCTTGGATGCATCAGTTTATTTACTTTTGGGTGGATAAGGAAGAAATTCTGACGAGGCAACGCTTCGGGCCGCCCGCTTTTAAAACTTAACTCATTTTCGTGTGTATAAAGTGTTACTATGAATCTTCTCAAATTATTACAAGACGTTCTTTCCGTTTTTTCATCCATAATGCTTTACCCGGTTATGATTTTGTTAGTTGCTTTTTTTGTCCGGGTTATTTTCGCCGCCGGTGGATTTGCTTCCGAATACTTGCAACGCAAGAAACAAGCCGGGCTGCAAAATCCCAGGGAATATATAGAATTATTATCAAATAAAGATGTTCGGCAAGTAGCATTTCAGGAAATACCCTGTTATTTGCGGGAATATCTCAAAGAGTTAAAGGATGAATTAAAAGAGGCAACGGATAAAGAGATGCGCATTGAATATCTGTTGCAAAGCAAGGAACAGCAGATGGCAAAAAGCCTGGATACCCTCCGCCTCATGGTGCGCGCTGGCCCGACCCTTGGTTTGATGGGAACCATAATTCCGATGGGGCCTGCACTGTCGGGATTATCTCAGGGCGATATTGATAAACTTTCCAGTAATATCACCATTGCCTTTACTACGACGGTCGTGGGGCTGGCTATTGGAATGATTGCATACTTTCTCTCGATGATAAAAAACCGATGGATTTATGAAGACATAAAGAATCTTGAGTATTTTACGGAATGCATTATAAAAAATGAGATACCTTAAAAGAAGGCGTAGGGTCATCGGAAAAGAGGTCGATCTCCATCAGGAAGATCCCCTGTCGGGCGTAGCCAACCTTTTTGATGTGGGGATAGTATTTATTGTAGGTCTTATCGGCGCCTTAATCAGCGCTTACAGCCTGCCAGACGTCCTCTCACTAAAATCAGAAATCACCCTGGTCAGGAAAAACGATGCCTGCCAGGTAGAGATCGTTACGAAAAAAGGCAAGCAGGTAAAAGTAGAAAAAGTCACCGACAAAAAACTGCAAGGGGAAGGCACTCGTCTGGGTACCGCTTACCGGTTAAAAGACGGAAAGGTAATTTATGTGCCTGAAGGGCATGAAGAGAATCGTTAGCCAAGTTGTGTGTCCTTCTCTGTCTCCCCTTCGGGGCTGGGTATCTTTTGTTTCTTTACCAGGGGCTTCACCCCTGGCTATATTCTTTCTGCCCTTCGGGCCTGTTGTAGAGCGAAGAATCTCTTCGCCCTACATGCAAAAGCAGTCGCCGTAGACGACCTAATTTAATGTATAGGAATTTCAAAGCCGTTGTAGGGACACGGCACCCGTGTCCTTACGTATGAACTTTTCACACAGAACTGTTACCGCTTTTTGTCGCCGCCGCCGGGCGATGCCGACAGGGTATTGTCCAGCTTTGATATAAAGGCGTCGTAGGTATAGGAGCCGGCTGCATCTCCATTGTAACCACTATCAAAAACCCCCGGTGTTACCGGAAAGTCTGCTGAGCGCGTTTCACCCACCACATAAACATACCCCTGGGGGTCTGTCGTGATAGAGTGGGCAGCATCCCGATAAAACCCGCCGATAAACGTGGAGGCGAGAAGCTTCGACAAATCGGTGCTCAGTTTTACGACAAAGGCATCAAAGAAGGCCCCTTTCGTGGTGCAATAAGCACCGGGTGTGGTTGGAAAATCCGTTGAGCCAGTGTAGCCGCCTACGTATATCTTTCCGTCCGGACCGATGACGACTGAATTACCCGCGTCGTCGTCTGCCCCGCCCAAATAGGTAGATGCGGCAAGCTCGGTTAGATTCCAATTGAATTTGGACACAAAGACGTCGCCATTGCGAAACGAGGTGCTATAAGCATTCGGCGTGGCCGGAAAGTCCAACGATTCCGTCTGGCCGGTAACGTAAATATTTCCTTGTGAGTCTATGGTGCTCCCGTGCGCCAAATCATCCGAAGTCCCTCCCAAATACGTGGACGCGAGAAGTTTCGACAAGTCTGAATTAAATTTAGCTACAAAAACGTCGCCAAAACCGCCGTTAAATGTCGTGTCATAAGCGCCAGAAGCTATCGGGAAATCAGGCGAACAGGTATCGCCGCTCACAATTATGTCATTCTGTAAGTCAAGACATACCGAAATACCGTAGTCTTTATTGTCTCCTCCCAGGTATGTCGATGCGAGAAGGAGGGAGAGGTTGGAATTCAGCTTTGCAACAAAGGCGTCGGAGTCCTTATGTGAAGAACTGTAGGCGCCGGGGGTCGTTGGAAAGTCAGGTGACGAGGTACCGCCGGTTACATAGATAAAAATACCGCTTTTCGCAAGGACGATAGACTGTGCATAATCATCAGAAGTCCCGCCTAAAAAAGTAGACGCGGTGAGGTGCGTTAAATTCCCGTCAAGCTTTGTCAGGAAGACGTCGCTACCGCCGTGTTTGGTAACCGTATATGCATCGCGGGTTACCGGATAATTTGAGGATGAGGTTTGGCCGGTTATATAAATGTTTTTGGCCGTATCTATAACCATAGCGCGCACATAATCGTCGGAAGAGCCGCCGATAAAGGTGGATGCCAGGAGGCACTTCAAATCCCCGCTGAATTTGGATATGAAGATGTCATTGTTGTTATACGTTATTCCCCAAGCGCCAGCCGTTATCGGGAACTCTGGCGACATGGTATACCCTGCAACTAAGATGTTTTTATCCGCATCGATAGCAATAGCATAGCCAAAATCCGAATCAAGCCCTCCTAAATAGGTGGAGGCAAGAAGGGGATCAATAACCAGTTCCTTTGTTGTATCGTAAGCAGCCACCTTAAACCCATAATTAATCGCTCCCATCTCCCCCGCTTTCCCGCTCTCTTGCCCCCCTGCTCCCCTGCCCCCCTGCTCCGCCGCCCCCAGTCCCCCGCTAGCCAAAACACAATACTCCACCTCCACCGCCACCCGCTTTCCATCAATCTCCTGATATGCCACGGGTTTCGTGAACCTAACCGTACCAAGCCCTGTTTCCGCCTCAAGCTGTCCTTCTTTATTTACCCCCAGGGAATTTGCGCCGCTGAGGCCTATCTTGATCTGTTCCGTTCCGGCATCAGGCTTGACGTAAAAAAGCTTCTCAATATTGTTTCCGTAGGCCTTCAATTTTAATTCGATGCCCTGGTACACTTCTCCGAGGCTGACGACGTCGTACGCCGATATGTTGCTTTTCCACCTGGATGGGTCGTTTCCTTTAAAACAAGAAACCTCCGTGGCCGTTTTTCCCTCTCCGGTTATGTTTTCAACCTTTCCGTCAATAAATTCTTCCTTCAGCACCACCCTTTTTACCCGATTTTTAGCAGCAAATCCTGCAAAGGCCCCTTCCTTTTCAAGGGCAACGTCTTGCCCGTTTCCTGCCGGATGCGAGAGGCCGGAGGCGTCGCCATTATGCTCTTTTTCCGTGCCCGTATTTGGATTTTCTGTCTGTGCCTCATAGCGCCTTTCCTTCAGTGAATAAACGAGTTCTCCCCGTTTTGTAACAAATACGCCGCCCTGAAATGTATTGGTAAAAAAGGCGACCTCTTCATCCATTTGCTCTTCATTCTTGATAAAAGGCAGTTGAATTCCCTGCGCCTTTTGAATAACCTCGTTTGCCTGGTGTGGATTGGCTGTTTCCACCCGCTTGCCGGAAAAATTTGGGGAAAAAGAAACGCACACCGCAACTACGAGACTAACGCCACCGGCCAAAACACCTTTGTTTATCAGCTTCATCTTTCTTATCACCTTAAATGGTACAAAAAATGTGCGCCATGCCTGGTGCGTCACGAAAGGAACATGGCTATCTGTTATAAAACAAGGAGGGCTTATTATCTCCGTGTGTACAAAAAAAAGTATTTATTCACTGTTTACCGTGCTGTCTTTACGCAAAAAACGTGTCCAATAATACCATATTTTTCGAGGCAGATTCAATAAATATACTAATACCGGTGGAGGCGGGTAATATATAAGTTCCTGTTAATTGGCATGTTAGCCTGGTGGAATGGCAGGTAAAATAGGTTGAATATTTCCTACTTTAGTGGTTGGAAATAATTTATTGCCACTAAATAACAGTGGTTTTTAAGAACATCATGAAAGCGCTACCGTCTGGAAACAGCGCCTTTATTTTGTGAAGATTATTTACATTGCCTGACCTATCCAACCATAGCAAGACGATACGGCCATCCGGTAATACGCACTGTAATTGGGATTTTCAATACACATTTATCAATAAAATTGTTATAGTTACACTATTTGTTGTGGAAGGCATGAACAAATAAAGAGATTCCAGATAGTTCCAAAATATGGTCTGAATAGCAATTGATATTGAATTCTTAGCATGAAAGGGACATTAGATGCCGCCCGTAAAACCTGAAATAACGTCGTTTCTCCTTGCAGATATGGTAATCCAGGAAAAGGAAACCAACAAATGGAGCGCTATAGGCATATTCGACAGGATTCAAACGGCCAATTTTCCATTTGTACATCCGAACCTGGCCTTGTACATTCGTTTATCAGACGCAGAAGGCGATTATGCCGTTCGGGTGGAATTCTGTGACGACAACGACTGCATCCTGGGTGTTTTTGAGGGAATAACGTTAACGGTTTCTTCCCGTCTGCACAATCCGGAGATGGGGATAAGGACGATTAATTTGCTTATACCGAGACCGGGAAGATATTATTTCAAATTGTATTTTAACGGAGAATTCAGCCGGGATATCCCTTTGCTTGTTAGGGAGATAAAGGAGAAGGTGTGTCAGGACTAACTGCTTTTCTGTTGTTTTTCGGCCGCGTTTTTGCTATATTCGTCCTTCGCGGATAACGGTTCCATCGATAATAATCTGCAGGTAATACCCCGAAAAACGGCGTCTTTATACGGTAAAACGGTGACGATGAGACAACAAAAACCCCACAAAGAGAACAGAAAACATCCCCGGACGAGTAAGCGTATCCAATTTAAACTGAAGACGCATGATTCCGATATTGTTGCGGAAACAACGGATTTGAGTTGCATCGGCGTATGCTGCCAGGTCAATAAGCCCCTCTCGTTTATGTCGCATCTGATGATATCGTTTGCGTTGGCGGATGATGAAGAGGGGGAGGGCGCAAACCAGGTAGAATGTGGCGGGGTGGTGGTTAGGGTTGAGAAAGATACCATAAAGGCGAATCATAGTGTATATAACGTTGCTATTTTTTTCCATGAGATAGAAGAATCCGAAAAGGCGAAGATCGCGAAATTTCTTGCCAGGCATGGAAGTTATTAATAAAAATAATTATTTGTGGAAAGGGATAAAGGGTGTGGGACTATACTGAAAAGGTTAAAGACCATTTTTTCCATCCAAGAAACGTCGGCGATATAGAGAATCCGGATGCCGTGGGCGAGGTGGGCAGCTTGGCCTGTGGCGACGCATTAAAGCTGATGTTGAAAGTTGACAAATCGAAGCGGATTGTGGATGCAAAATTCAAGACGTTCGGCTGCGGAAGCGCAATTGCCTCGGCAAGCGCCTTAACGGAAATGGTGCGGGGAAAGACGTTGGACGAGGCTGCCATGATTACCGACAACGACATCGCGGATTACCTCGATGGCCTGCCCGAACAAAAGATGCACTGCTCCGTAATGGGGCGTGAGGCCCTCGAAGCGGCTATTGCCAACTACAAAGGGGTTAAGATAGAAAAGCCCGTTGACGAAGGCATTATTGTCTGCAAGTGTTTCGGGGTGACGGATAACAAGATCGCCCACGAGGTCAGAGAACACAAATTAACGACTATCGAACAGGTTACCAACTTTTGCAAGGCCGGGGGCGGCTGCCGTTCCTGTCATCCTCAGATCCAGGCAATTATCGATGAGGTGTGGCAAAAAGAAAAGGAAAAGGCGCTGGTCGGCAAGGGCGCTATGCCTGTCAAAAAATTGACGAACATACAAAAAATAATGATGACGCAGGAAACTGTTGAACGGGTTATTCGGCCTATCCTTCAGGCCGACGGCGGCGATATCGAATTGATCGACGTTGACGGCGACCGGGTTATGGTCTCCTTCCGGGGAAGCTGCGCGGCCTGCTCCGGTTCGAAGGTCACCTTAAAATCCACGGTAGAGGCAAAGCTGAGGGAGCTTGTCGCCGATTCACTGATCGTTGAGGAGATAACCGCATGAAGGTAGTATACGCAGACAACAACGCCTCCACCAGGGTGGCGCCGGAAGTGACGGAGACGATGATGCCCTATTTTGGGGAATATTACGGTAATCCCTCCAGTATGCACTCCTTTGGCGGGCAGGTTGCTAAAAAGATTGATGTTGCAAGACAGCAGGTGGCGGATATCCTCGGCGCCGACCCTTCTGAGATCGTATTCACGAGCTGCGGCACGGAAAGCGATAACGCAGCCATTTTAGGGGTACTCCGGGCGCATCCGCACAAGAGGCACATTGTTACCTCGCGGGTGGAACATCCCGCCGTTTACAACCTGTGCAAGTATCTTGCGCAAAACGGTTATCACGTGACGGAACTGGGCGTAGACAGCCAGGGGATGCTCAACCTCAATGAATTATCCGACGCCGTACGGGAAGACACGGCAATCGTTTCAATAATGTACGCAAACAATGAGACCGGCGTGATTTTCCCCATTGAGGAGATCGGGGTCATTGTAAAACAGAAAGGCTCCCTCCTGCATACGGACGCCGTTCAGGCCGTAGGCAAGCTACCCTTAAATCTTGCCATGAGCACGATAGACCTGCTCACCCTTTCCGGACATAAACTCCATGCGCCGAAAGGGATTGGAGCGCTTTTTATCAGAAAGGGAACGACATGTACCCCCTTTATTATCGGGGGACACCAGGAAAAGAACCGGCGCGGCGGCACGGAAAACGTCCCCGCCATCATCGGTCTCGGCAAGGCGTGCGAGCTGGCTAAAAAATACCTGCCTGACGAGCATACGTTTGTGAAACAGGCAAGGGACAAGCTGGAATCTGAAATCATGAAGAGGGCGCCCGACGCCAGGGTAAACGGAAGCCAAATCAATCGTCTCCCCAACACGACCAATATCAGCTTCGAATTTGTAGAGGGGGAGGCGATACTGCTACTCATGAACGAAAAGGGCATTTGCGCGTCATCCGGCTCTGCCTGCACCTCCGGTTCGCTGGAACCGTCCCACGTGTTGCGCGCCATGGGCGTTCCCTTCACCGCGGTGCATGGTTCGATACGGCTCAGCCTCAGCCGCTATAACACAATGGAAGAGGTTGATTACATCATCGAACAGATACCGCCCATTATCAAAAGATTAAGGGAAATCTCGCCGTATGGCAGGAAATAGCCGTATTGGGCGGCAGCAATGAAATGAGTGAATGATATTGAATGGTAGCATCTCAGTGGTTTTCTCCATTGGCGAGGCCTTTGTGACCTCTTCTTCCGCCGCCATGGTAGCAGAATTCTGCAAAGAACAGCACTATGGCGCTGCGATGGGGACGTTTGGGAGTATCTTTGACGTCGGCCACGCCTCCGGTCCTATCCTGACGGGACTCCTTCTGGCGCACCTCAGTTATCAAGGCTCTTTTCTTATTATTGCCACAATCCTGGTGATCGCTTCGTTTGTTTTTGCGCTGACGGTGCAGGAAAGAAAAGCCGGTGAGGTTTTCCAACAAAGGCGATAACGACGTCGCGGTCGGCGGCCTCATTCAGGATTACCTCTGAATGGCTGGCGGCGATTACCTGCGACCCCATTTTCTCTGCAATCTCTGTCAGCAATTGATACGTCTGCCTTTGCCGAAGGATTTCAAGGTGGGCGTCCGGTTCGTCCAGGAGGAGGACGGTTCCGGGATTTGCGTAAAGATGCGTTAACAACAGTAACGTTTGTTGTAATCCTCTGCCGGAAGAAGCGATGTCCAACTGAATGCCGATCGCTTCTTTATAAGACATGGCAATTTCTCCCCGCTCCTTGATGTATTGAGGTGTGAGCAGGGTTACCCCGAAAAGTTTCTTTATGTGTTCAGTCAGTTCGGGCCAATCCGTATTCGCTTCCGTTTTTTCGTAGATATGATAACATAAATTACGCAGCACCTGGGCGGTTTGGCCCTCTCCGATAAGCACGTTAATCCGCCCCGACTCGAGCTTTGGTTCGACCGCTGCTAATCCCGACATTGGTGGAAGAAAGGCTACCCTTGTGCCGGACGCTTCATCGGGAACAGGCATCCTTTGCGGGTGTTTTTCATCTGTCATACGAAGCGGGCGACAGTAGAATGACTCCTCGTTGGCATAGTCAAATTCAAGACCACACGTCCATGATGCGCCGTTGGTTACGCCATCAACAACTATTTCAATCAGGATATTTTGGGTTCTCGGCTTTCCTTCTATCCGCTCAACGTTGCGCACGTGCAGGTCACGCCAAAGGAGATTTGCAACGGGAACGGGGATGGCAATAATATCCCTCCGGTTTATCGTTACCCCCGGACGTTTCTCAGGGGAAGTCTTTCCGCCACGCTTTGTATTCCACAGCCGGAGGCCAATATCCCAGAGGGCGAGAGCCTGAAGCGCCGTCGTCTTGCCGCTATTATTGGGGCCGATCAGCACAACGGAATTACCAAGCTCAAAATCAACGTTTTCCAATTTTTTGAAGTTTCGGATTTGAATACGGGTCAACATTTTGTATTCCCTTAAAAAAACGTGATTGGAGTTGTTTAATAACGATACTCTTTAAAAGCTCTGCCGGCATTACGTTCATGGGATGGGTGTGAAGGAATCTGTTATTTTTTAAAAGCACCCGATAGACAGCACAGTTCATTAATGCTATCAAAATCAGGGTTCAAATTGCAAGCCTGAACCCGTTAACGGCAAAATAGTAACACAAAGATCAACGCTTACGCGCAACCTGTGGCTCCGGCAGGGTGTCAAAATACGTTGACACGATACCGGCTAAATGTTACCATGGTTACACAATGTAATTTATATAACATACACTTTTCGGATGTCCTATGAATAAGTGGATACTCTTCATACATCAAATCGCACAGGATGCGCCGAGTCTCCGGGTTAAGGTCTGGCGTGATTTGAAAAAATATGGGGCAGCGCTTTTTAAAAATGCGGTATATGTGCTTCCCTACACAAAAGAATACGAGGAGATCATACTGTGGCTATGCAAGCACATCAAGGACAGCGGGAGTGACGCATCTTTATTCATCACGGAGTCACTGGATAAAAAACAAGACGAAGAGATTGTTAAGACCTTTAACGATGCCTGTGACAAGGAGTACCTTGTGCTGTCCAATGCGTGCGATAATATACTGAAGACGGTTGAACAAATTGAGGGAACGGAAGGCATAACGGATAGCCTTACTCATGACGTCAAAAAACGTCTGAACGAAACCATCAAAAATGTTGAAGATTTGGCCAAAATTGACTTTTTCAATGCCCCACAAAAAGAACGGGTTTCCCAAAAGGTACAAGTAATACAACAGAAGTTAGATGGATGGTCTAAGGCGACAAAGAGGAAAGTATGCGGTATTGATAAGACATATCAAGCCAAGGATTATGTGGGTAAAAAGTGGGTGACACGAAGAGACGTATACATCGACCGGATGGCTTCGGCCTGGCTTATCAGAAGATTTATTGATACAAAGGCAAGGTTTATTTTTTTGCCAAAAAGTACCGATAAAACACCCAAAGGCGCGATACCCTTTGATATGTACGGCGCGGAATTTACCCATCATGGGGACGACTGCACCTTTGAGACTCTTATTAAGGCATTTGGCCTAAAAGATGCAGCATTGGCGCCGATCGCAGAGATCGTCCATGACATTGATTTAAAGGACGATAAGTACGGACGAAAAGAGGCCGAGGGATTGTCTCAAATTGTTACCGGGCTGAGTCAAAAATTAAAGAATGACAACAAGTTGCTTGAAAAGGGAGCAGAAATATTTGACGCTCTTTATCAGTATTACTCTTCAAATACAGCGGGAGGTAACTAATATGCCACTACTCGATATACACTTAGAGAACAGCAAACACAGAACCGGAAAAGAATATAAGGAGCTTCATCACTGGATGGATGATGACAAGGTAAAGTCCCCGGATATTCATGATATTTCAAGAATTCCTGAGAATATGAAATATGTCGGGGAGAAATGGGGAAAAGAAGCAGTTACGGAGTTTGTTCTTCATATTAAGGAGGACATGGAACACCGGTTGAAAGAAAATCTCCAATATTTCGGGCTTTTCAAATGACAAAAATCCTTTCTCCTTTTCTTGCCTTGTGCACGGTGGGTTTCTTTGCTCGGATGAGTTATGCTATGGCAAGAACCCCCATACTGCCTTTATTTGCCCTGACCTTAGGCGCGAAACCGGAGGCTATTGGATTTGTGGTTGGCGCATCTACGATAACAGGGATATTGTTCAAACTGCCGGCAGGTGCCCTGTCAGACATATTTGGCAGGTATAAAATGCTTTTTGTGGGTGTTCTGGTTTTTGCATTTACTCCTTTCGCCTATTACTTTGTAACTAATTATTGGCAATTGGTGGGTATTCGATTTTTCCACGGACTCGCCACGTCAATCTACGGTCCTGTTGCTATGGCAATGATCGCAGATACCGCCGGCGAGAAAAAAGGGGAAAGGCTTTCATGGTTTTCTTCCATTACCATTATAGGAAATCTTATCGGCGCTCCTTTCGGGGGATATATTCTGTATTGCCTGTCCCCGAATGGGAGTCATTTTCTACGCCATTTTCACATAGCCTATTTTATCTGTGGGCTTTTTGGCCTGATTTCTCTGGGTTTTACGTTGAAGCTCTATGCCGGCAAACCACAGAACCGTGAAACAAATCAAAACAAAATCTCTCTGATAGACGCCTGGAAGAAATTATCCAAAGGTATAAAAGAGATTATGAGCGATTATCGGATAATTATTACCAGCAACATGGAGGGCATACAAAATCTATCGGTCGGCGCATTAGAGGCGTTTTTGCCGATCTATGCAGTTACGGTTGCCGGCCTGACGGCTTTTCAGGCCGGGGTTCTCTGGGGGGCGCAGATTTTTACTACTATCCTGGCAAAGCCCGTTATGGGAAAAATCTCTGACCGATATGGCGGAAAGCCTGTTATCTTTTTCGGAATGTGGATTTGTGCGATTCCCTTTGCTTGTATTCCATTGACGCGGGATTTTTATTTTTTAATTTTTCTGGCGTCAATTTTTGGCATTGGCGAGGCGTTTGTGACCTCTTCTTCAGCCGCTATGGTAGCAGGATTCTGCAGGGAACAGCATTATGGCATTGCTATGGGAACCTTTGGGAGTATCTTTGATATAGGCCATGCGTCTGGCCCTATTTTAGCCGGACTACTTCTGGCGCACCTCAGTTATCAATACTCTTTTCTCATTATTGCCACAATCTTAGTTCTTGCTTCGTTTGTTTTCGCGCTGACGGTGCAGGAAAGAAAAGCTGGAGATGTTTCTCGGTAGATCAACCGTCCCCGGTTGACATTATGATCTACTCTCGTTCCCAAGCTCCAGCTTCATTATAGTATTCGGGAACAAAACAATGGTAAATTCCAGGAAACATACGTGTTTCAGCAATGCTATACATCCTTTTCTGTCGCCCCTTCGTGGCTTTTTGTTTTATTTGTGTGGGTTTGCGGGCTGGCGTAGTAGTGGCATTTGCAGTGAAGCGCTGTGACCTTATACGTTGCGAAAAATCCTGAAAAGCTCCGCGAGGAGCGATATATTGTTTACGCACCTTATATGCCGCTCCTCCGGAGCTTTATTGTATTTGGGGGGTTAGCTATTAATATTTCACCCCTCTGGGGTTGTTTTTCATAATATTAAAGTGTTACAAATATATTAGGTATTTAACAATCTTCAATCCTGGAGGGAAAAAACGATGAAGTGGGTTAGCGGTAAAAAAACAGGCGTATTGGTTTGGATGGTTATTGTTACGGAAACAATCCTTTTTTCCGGTTGTGCAGCCACTCAAACCACCGCGGAGCACCAACCTCGTGAGCAAGCTGCTGTGGTGGAGCGCCAACCTGGCGAGCAAGTTGCGGCGCCGGTTCAGTGGCCGCTGGGAACGGCTACGCCATCGGAGACGTGCGGTGTTTGCCATCAGGCAATTTATCGTGAATATGCGTTAGGGTTTGGGGCAGACCTGCAATTCAAGGGTATCGTCTACAAATCAGCACAGGAACAGCTTCTCAACCTTCCTTCTCACGTTTCAATTACCGGGACGGCACACTCCCTTGCTGGAGTAGACCCTTTTCCCCTCCATGCGCGGGGCATGGAAGAGGAAGGAAAATCATGCGACGTATGCCATTTCCCCGAGCCCTTTGAAATAGTGGATTTTGCTGACACGGCAGAACGTGACGTCCCCAAGCCAAAGGCGCGTCCGAAGACACAGGAAGCAGGTGGCCTTACGTGCGCAAGCTGCCATCTGACACCGGATGGTAAGATGCGCGGGCCTTACGACGTTTCGTCGCCGCACCAGACGGTCAAGAACTTGAAGATGCAAACTTCAGATATGTGCGCCTATTGCCATTCCCTGGGCAAGCGTGTGGTTGGCAAGCAAACACAGACCTTCCTGGAGTGGTACGAGGACTTTAACAAACCCGGCTTAGGACGGCAGCACTGCCAGGACTGCCACATGCCACGCACCATCCGTAAGGTTGCAGAGGATTTCAATGTCCCCGTAAGGGCCGTTGCCAGGCATTTGTGGACTGGCGGCCACTCGACACAGCGCCTGAGAACCGCCTTGAGCCTGGTGACTATCCAGCCGCAGGAGGGAAAATCGGCGCTTGAATTCCATGTTATTAATATCGGCGCCGGACACTCCGTGCCGACCGGATCTAATCGCCGTGCCATATATCTCAAGGCGAACGTCCTTGACGAAGGCGGAAACGGTATAGCAAGCCAGGAGTGGATGTTTGCCCCCTGGTATGGAATGCGCCCAGACGACAAGGCTTTTTTGGAAGAGGACAAGAAGCGTCCCGACGCGGAAGCGGCTATTCAGGCCGATGCACAAGGGCCGCATGAGCAGATTATCCGCGCCGGAGAAGAACGGGTGCTGTCCTGGACGCCGGAACTCAAGGCAGGCAATTATACCGTTCAAACCGGCCTTATCTACGATCTGAATCGTTACAATGAGCGGGGTTTTGCAGATGACCAGACGGCGCTTTCCAGTGCTTCGCTTTCTGTTGTGATCAAATAAGCAGCCCTTTTTTGCCGTTAGGCCTGAAAGGCCGACAGGGCATAGCGGGGGGTGAAGCCCCCTGAAAGATAATAAAATAATACAAGCCCCGAAGGGGAGACAGGACGTTTTGTTTTCGTGATTAAAACAATAATAAATGCTAAGCGCCCCAGCCATGTTAAGCATCCTTTTCTGTCGCCCCTTTGGGGCTTGTTATAGTATTTCTTTAACCAGGGGCTTCACCCCTGGCTATATACTTTCTGCCCTTCGGGCCTGTTGTAGAGCGAAGAGGCTCTTCGCTCTACATGAAAAATTCGCCGAAGGTCTAATTTAATGTATAGGAATTTCAAACGTATGTGTAGTGGCAAGGCGCGCCTTGCCACTACGCTGCTAAAAGCCGCCCAATGCCTGACGTAATAAATTAAAATCTGTGAAACCGGTGGTTTTCAAACGTTTTTACTGTCCCGAGGCATCGCCTCGCCAACTGAAATGAGATTATTATGATGAAGAAAACTCCAATTGCGGTTATAGTTTGTTTATTAGTTTTACCGGTTTCAAATTATGTCCACGCACAGCAAGGACAAAAAGTTACCGTCTCAGAAATCCTGGGTGAAAGAAAGGAATATTATTTTGACGATAATAAACCGAATGAACCCCCTCCCGGATTCCAAAGCGCCTTTACGGGAAAAGGCGAACCGGGACTTTGGGTAGTTAAGAAGATAGAAAACGCCCCTTCCGCCGATAACGTGGTGGTGCAAACCAAGCTGGATATCACGGATTATCGCTTCCCTCTCTTGATATTGGATGGTGTTTCGTATAAAGATATTATGGTATCCGTAAGATTTCTGGCCGTTAGCGGGAAGACGGATCAGGCCGGGGGGCTGGCCTTTCGATATAAAGATAATAACAACTATTACGTACTCAGGGCCAACGCCCTGGAAAACAACGTGCGTTTGTATATCGTAATCAATGGAAATCGAAAGCAGATTGCGGGTAAAAACACGAAGGTAACGCCGGGCGAGTGGCATCTGCTGAAAGTTATTTGTAAGGCAAACAAGATACAATGTTTTTTTGATAATGCCCTGGTAATAGAGGCAACTGATGGCGTCTTTAACAGCGGAAGCGTGGGACTTTGGACAAAGGCGGATTCCTATACTTTTTTCGATGACCTGGTGATGCAGGAGCTGAAATAGTATGCGACGTCTATGGAGGAGATGGTTGTTAACACTCTGTGTTGTGCAAGGATTTCTGTTGCCTTCAACGGTGTTTGCGTTGAGGCCGTTCGTCACAACGGATGCAGACGTAGTTGAAACCAATTTGGTAGAAATCGAATTAGGGCTGCTTGGGGTGCGTAGGCAAAAACAACCCGGTCCTGATGAACTGACGTTGGAAGTGCCGGGCATTCGCTTCAATTACGGGCTGCCGTGGGATAGTGAGCTTGTTTTGGAAACGGTTGGTGAGTTAATTGATACTGAATATACGGGAGAATTGGGTATAAAGGAGAAGCAGTTTGCCGATACGGCGGGCTTTTTTAAGAAGGTCTGGTGGCGTGCAGAACGTGGCGGCTGGATACCTAATTTTGCTACGGAGACTGGCGCGTTATTTCCTACGGAAAAAGGCACTTCCGGATTGGGCCTTGAGGGGGCAGGCATATTTTCGTGGTATCTGAAAGACTTTACCTGCCATACGACGTTGGGGGGCGGCACAACGACGGAGAGTGGCGAGCATGGCAGGCAAGGCATCTTTCTTTACGGTATCATATTGGATGCGCCTGTGCCGCAATATCAAAAACTCCATCTGGTAACGGAATATAGCGGGGAAAAGGTTGAAAGCGCCTTGTTGCAGCATCAATTATTGGGTGGTGTGGTATGGGAAGGGCCAACGGATATAGAATATGACGTTGCGGGATTTAAAGGTTTGAACAACGAAAGCGTGGATTGGGGCATGACTATGGGTATTACATTTATTATCGGCAAAAAGTGAGGTGAATGATGAAGTTTATTGCGATTACATGTTTGACGATCTTTGCACTGGCAAAGGCGTGTCTTGCCGGGGGCGAGGTGGTTGTTTATACCTCCGAGGACAAGATTTTTTCAGAACCGGTTCTTCAACAATTTGAAAAGAAGACGGGGATAAAGGTACGGGCTATCTATGATACGGAAGAAACCAAAAGCACCGGTGTTGTGAACCGTTTGATTGCGGAGAAGGAGTATCCGCAGGCCGACGTGTTTTGGAGTGGAGACCCGGTGCGCCCAGTCCTGCTTAAAATTAAGGGCGTAACCATGCCATACGTATCAGGTTCCGCAACGGATATTCCAGCGGCATACAAGGATCCGGAAGGCCATTGGACCGGTTTCTCTGCGCGGGCGCGCGTCATTCTTTACAATTCAAACCTGGTAAGTATGGATGAAAGGCCGATGTCCCTGTTCGACCTTGCCAAACCCCGGTGGAGGGGTCAGGTAGCCATAGCCAACCCATTATTCGGCACCACCGCAATACACATTGCGGCCTTGTTTATCACCCTGGGCGACGAAAAGGCCGTAAATTTTCTGAATGATTTGAAGGCCAACGGCGTGAAAATCGTTTCCTCAAATAGCGAAGTACGGCGGCTCGTGGCGCGGGGAGAGGTCAAGGTGGGTATTACGGACACGGATGATGCCAACGTGGCGGTTCGGGAGGGTAGCGCGGTGAAAATCGTATATCCGGATGAATCCGGCATAGGCACCCTCATTATACCCAACATGGTTTGTCTCATAAAAAACAACCCTAACCGGGAAAACGGGAAGAAGTTAATTGATTACCTCGTCAGCGGTGACGTTGAAAAGAATCTGGCATACGCGATGTGCGCGCAAATGCCGCTGAGGCACTACGTGCAGACGCCTGCGGACGTGCTAACCATTGCCGCCATCAATGGTATGAACATTAATTACCATACTGTTGCCGTGAAACTGGACGAGATAGGGCCGTTTTTGAAGCAGTGGGTGGGGTATTAATGGCCGGTGTTGCCGTATGCACAGTCAACCCGCTCTCTGAAAAGGAGATATTTTATTTTCATGGTACTTGTCTGTTACGTTGACAAGATTAATCTATATACTATTGCTAAGCAATTTATCAAGAGGAGAAAAACATGACTATGAAAATCACAAAGCTTACGGTATTTCCCATGCTGCTTCTGTTGTGGAGCATTTTCGGTAATCCACAGGCAGCAAATGCGGCACATTCGGGCTTTGTCTGGTCGAACAACGCGGTCAGCGCTATCGGTGTTCCCTACACACCCAACCCGCTTTTTGCGTACAACTCGACCGGAGGTGCAGTCACTATCACACGAACCGGTACTGGCTTATACTTGGTTACCTTCGTTGGGCTTGGCGCCACCTCCACCGGGACCAGTGGCACCGGTAGTGGCGGAAACGCTCAGGTGTCAAGCTACAATAGCGCTATGACAAACAAATACTTCGCTAAGATAACAAAAGTGGACTCCTTGAGCAGCGACTTTAACGTGTCTGTAAGGACACAGAGGGCTAACGGTTTAGCCGGCAATGAAATGTTCAGTGTGATGGTAACGGTACCGTAAGGGATGGTTTTTTTTGTTTTGCAAAAGAAAGAAGCTTGTCAACGTTTTGCTTAAAGCGTGCCTTACCGTCGGTTATTTCTGTACTTTCATTACCGGCAATCGCAGCCGCGCCTTCGCCACTTTGATAGTGTTTGTAATCTTGCTGCTCAGTGTCTTGCCCCTCTTTGCCGAGACGATACTGGCGCCATGCCAGGTTGAAACCCTTTCGCCGATACAAAGGAACGAACCGTTTGAACTCGTCAACGGCGGCTTGGAGACTAACGAAGGCTTCTCTCAGGCGGTTATTGAGGATATTGAAGTCTTGAGGCCATTGAGATGGGGTGGGGTAAAGCCCTTTTAATTTCGCACAAAAGACGGCCCTGAATTTTTCGGCGGCGGCAGCGTGGCGGTTTTTGCGGCTGTTAAAGTAGATGATAATTGCCCCAATGCCGGCCAAAACAAGATTGCCGGCGATTTGGAACTTGTAGTTAAAAAGAATTTTGGTCAGATCAGGCATCTATTTCCAACGGGATTGTTTAAAGGACTCATTATTATATCTCTCATTTTTTTCATCTTTACCGTATGATGATTATACAGCCTGTTAATCATTGTGCAATAAATTATTTGCCTTTCCCTGGATAGAATGGGTAAAATGTTAATAAGTAACATAGCGTGGCACGGACGTGACCAAAGAAATCCTTTTTTTGTTCCATCGGATCCAATGATATTCACCCTATGATAGTATTTAGAAGAATAGAAGACAAATTATTCATTGCAAAAGATAAATATGACCCCTCATTTATCTTTGAATATTTTACGATTTGCCCTGACGTCGTTAAACTGGCTCAGCAGGAAAAATATGATGCATTGTTTATTATCATGATGCTGGTATGCCCTAATCAGGTGAGGGTTGAATTGGAACTGGCAGAAGATGCCTTCAAAAATCTCATAGATTTAAAGCCATCGTTAGCCCCTAAAATCAAAAATCTACTTGATTACAAGTGGATTGAAAGTGAAAAGGCAAGGCGTGACCTTGGAGGAGCTGCTCTGGTGGACTGGTTTTTTAAATATGATAGCTAAAGTTATTGATGAAATTCCATACGCCGGTACCAACACCAGAGCAACCCGCAATTGTCGATAAGACGTTTGAGAAATACCTCGTGGATACGGCGATAGTCTGACGGCCGTTGCTCCGCAGGTGCCCCATCCATTGTTTCCTTGTCCAGCCAATTTATACAAACTGTCAATCCAATTGACAATTTGTATAAATTGCCTTAAAATATCACTCATGATAAAGAGAGACGCAGAGCAGACCATTCGTGAGCTTGCAAAAGGTTTCCCGGTTGTTGCACTTACGGGACCAAGACAGTCGGGGAAAACCACCCTCGCCCGTTCGGTCTTTCCTCAAAAAACCTATATAACCCTTGAAGCCCCCGATACCCTTGAGATTGCAGAAAAGGACCCGCGTGGTTTTCTTGCCGGTTTCCCTGACGGGGCGATTATCGATGAGATACAACGCAACCCTGCATTGTTTTCCTACCTTCAATCCGTTGTTGATCTCGACGGAAGAACCGGACTCTACGTCCTGACAGGCTCTCAACAATTTGGACTTCTTTCAAGGATCAGCCAGTCGCTTGCCGGAAGGGTCGGGCTTGTACAACTTCTTCCTTTCTCATACCGGGAATTAGTCCATAACGAGGGCAATAAAGGCGCATCTTCTTTCGGCAATATTAATCTTGATGAGCTTTTATATAAAGGACTGTACCCGCCAATTTACGACCGGAACATTTTGCCTGAAATCTGGTTTTCCAATTATGTCCTTACCTATATTGAAAGGGACGTAAGGCAAATTCTGAATGTAAAGGATTTGTCGGTTTTTCAACGGTTTGTTCGCATGTGTGCCGCGAGGAACGGACAAATGCTGAATCTGTCGTCTCTGGCAAATGATTGCGGCATTACCCATAATACCGCGCAAGCATGGATTAGCGTTCTTGAGGCAAGTTACATAATCCACCTGCTGCGTCCCCACTACCGGAATTTCGGCAAACGTTTGGTCAAGACTCCGAAACTCTATTTTTACGATACCGGTCTTGCTGCATGGCTGTTAAACATTCAAGACGCGAAGCATCTTGGAGTTCACCCTTTAAAAGGTTCGCTTTTTGAAGGATTTATTTTAGGAGAAATGCTCAAAAACCGTTTCAACCATGGGCTTGCTTCTAATCTTTTTTATTGGAGGAATAACCTTGGTGACGAAATTGACCTTCTTGAAGAAAAGGGAGAGGTTCTTTTTCCGATAGAGATAAAGGCCGGCCAGACGTTAAACAGCGACTTTTTTAAGGGACTGAAGAAATGGCAAAAAATAGCGGGGGAATTCTCCGGGAACGCGCGTTTAATCTACGGCGGAGAGCAAAGCTCTCTTCATCAGGGGATTACCGTCTCTTCCTGGAAAGACATAACCCTGCCCAGCATCGGCTAGGCAGAAGTAAAGCTCCCTTACAGAGTCTCTCTTTTTGTCCGAAAGGCACAACTCCGCCGGAGGTAAACCATAGTCGCGTTTTTCCAATGGTTGAGCTTGGTACGAAAAAGCTTGCAATCTATTCATTTTTTGTTTAATAACGCCTCTATGCAGAAAAAATTGACATTAGGCTTTTTCTTTACGCTGTTTGTCTGTGTCGCCCTGTTGCCGGTTGTGTGGATGTTTGGGAATTCGGTTTATGATGGCAACGGAATTTCTTTCGTCTATTACCGGGATATCTTTTTAACGCGGGGATACGTAAAGGTTATCTGCAATAGCCTTATATTTGCCTCTGTCACAACCGTCTTATCTTCCCTGACCGGCGTTCCTGCCGGATTTTTCCTGGCTAAAGTACACCTTCCTTTTAAAAACATTTTTCGAATATGTTTTTTGGTGCCGCTGATTATCCCCTCGTATATCACGGGCATTGCATGGGCAAATCTCTTGGGCAAAACGGGGTTTTTGAATACCCTGTTGACCCGCGGTTTACCTCTCTCGCCCGAAGGTGTTTCCGGCTTTATCTACAGCATTTACGGGGCTGCTTTTGTCCTCTCAATAAACCTCTTTCCCGTCGTGATGTTAGTGGCCGAATATGCCTTGAAAGGCCTCAATCCCCGGCTGGAGGAAGGCGGCCTGGTTGTGGGTAGCGCCTTTCAGGTGATACGAAAGATTACCTTGCCTTTGATTGCCCCGGCAATTCTTTCCGGTATGATGATCGTCTTTGTGCTGTCCATCTCTGAGTTTGGAATACCGTCCCTGTTGCAGGTGAACGTCCTCACCACCCGGATATTCACCGAATTTAGCGCCTTTTATAATGAGAAGGCGGCCACCGCTATTGCCTTTCCCCTCATTGCAATTACCTTTGTTTTAATAATAATAGAGCGGGTGTATCTCCGCGAAAAATCCTTTGAGGCGCTGGGAAAAAAGGCTTCAAATGGCGCGATACTATATGATATTCGCTGGCTAACGGTGTCCGGGGTAATCTTTTGCACCCTTGTGCTGATAATTGGTGTTGTCACTCCCCTGGCAACACTTTTTTTACATGCCCAAACCGTATCCGCATATCATGACGCCTTTCTCCTGGCAAAGAATGGCATCGTGAACAGCCTCTTGTTTGGCGCCATTGGCGCTACCTTTCTCACCTGCGTGGGTTTCTTTTTGGGTTATCTTTCGGAAAAAACCCGGTCCGGGTTAAAAAGCAGTGCGGCGGCGTTTATCTGGATTTTCTTCGCCGTGCCTGCTACGGTAATAGGGGTGGGGCTGATCAAGTTGTATAACAGGCCGGAAGATATCTGCCAATTCATCTACGGTTCTTTGTGGATTGTGATCATCGGATACATCGCACGGTTTTTGCCGTTATCGAGCCGTATTATGGCAAACTATTTCAAACAAATCCCGGATTCCATGGAGGAGGCCGGAACGGTAATAGGCGCCTCGTGGTTTCGTGTTATAGGAAAAATTATGATACCCTTGCAGGGTTACGGGATCATTGCCACCTGGTTGATCTGCTTTCTGTTTTGCATTGGAGAGATGGGGACAACGATATTGGTTTATCCACCCGGACACGAAACCCTTCCAATCGCATTATTTACGGTCATGGCAAACAGCCCGGTAGACGTCGTCTCTGCAATGTCCCTTCTCATTGTCGTTATGACCTTATTGCCAGTGGCTGTTTTCCTTGTAATCTCAAGATATTTGGCGAGAATAATTCAATAAGACAGGGCTCTCCCGATTTAGAGACTATGTAACACTTCCCCGCTTGAAAAGAAAGACCGGAACCACAGATTTCACAGATGACACAGATGAAAATCGTAACAGTTCGTTCGGTATTAAAAAAGCCAGAGATACGACAGAGATAAATTTATTGTATAGGAGTTTTCATTTTGTTTATGCGGGTTTGTGGGTGGGGTGTAATGGCAACAATTGCTACGGCAAAGCGATACGATCTTGTATGCCACGGGAAACCCACCTCGGCACTCCTCCCAGTAGGGGAATGCTGAAGGATGCGTTAATTTTTGTAGAATATTGGGTTGCATAGACTCTACAGACACCTTGGCAGGGCGTCTCTACGTTTATACGTGCCTGTTCGTGTAAATTCGTGTAATTCGTGTCCATTTGTTGCTAAATTTAAATCTGTGTAATCTGTGAAATCTGTGGTTCCGAATGTTTTTAATTGAGCCAAGACCCTGTCTGTTTATCCGTTCAATCTTACCTGAAAAAACTATGAATACCTTAGAAGTAAAGCAATTAACCAAACGTTTTGGCAATAAAGAGGTTTTAAGGGGTGTTTCCTTTGGTGTTAAGAAGGGACAACTCCTGGCCTTATTGGGGTCTTCCGGATGCGGTAAGACAACAACCTTGAGGATGATTGCCGGTCTTGAGTCCCCGGATGCCGGCGAGATTTGGATGGAAGGCGTGCTTGCAAGTCAAGGTAGCAAAGCAATGATTTCTCAAAAACAGCGGCACATCGGCATGGTCTTTCAAGACCTGGCGCTCTGGCCTCATATAACGGTGTACGAAAACATCGAGTTCGGATTGAAGGCGGCTGGGCTTGTAAAGGCTGAAAGGCGGGAAAAAATTGAGGCCGTTTTGAAAAAGGTCAATATGGGTAGATATGCCAAAGAGTATCCCGGCAAACTCTCCGGTGGCCAGCAGCAGTTGATTGCCATTGCGCGGGCCATTGTTACGGAGCCGAAGTTGTTGCTTATGGACGAACCGTTATCGAACATTGACGTGAAATTGCGCGAAGATATCCGGCAAGAAATGAAACGCATTCAACAAGAGACACAAATAACCACCGTATACGTAACCCACGACCAGGATGACGCCTTTCTCCTGGCCGACCAGGTGGTTGTAATGAATGCAGGCCGTGTGGAACAGATAGGGAGTCCCGAAGAAATATATTCCACACCAAACTCATTATTTGTAGCCAACTTCGTAGGAGAATCCAACATCATACCCGTAAAAATACCCGGTGAGAACAAGATAGTAACGCCGTGGGGCGAGTGGGCGTGTAATACAAAAGGCCGTGAGAGTGGGAATGCCACCCTCCTCTTCCGTCCGCATCACGCAACGATAGTGAAGTGCGGCTGTTGCGACGGCATAATCACAAACCGGGGCTTTGTGGGCGATGTGTACAAGTACAATATCTCCTCCTCCGGTGAAGAAATCAAGCTGCACGCTCGTGAGCGGTATGAGGTGGGGCAGCCTGTAAGGTTTTCTATTGAAAAGATGGAGGTTATGTTTATTGATAATTAACCACCGTGCGCAGAGAATACGCGCTGTCGATTACTGCCTTTGCCTCGCACCGGAATTTATATCGCAACCACTTGGCCGTCTGCCGCGCGACGGTATCATCATTTCCATCGTAAATCACACGCTGTTCCTGCGTCCTCTGCGGTGAATTTGTTTTTCCCTGTGATTGGAACGATAAAATTCTATAATCGTTAGAATGAAGTTGCAAAAATTGTTTATTTACAGCCCCTAAGTCAAGACAAATGTCGCATTTGATTCGTTACGAGCTATATCAAGTAAGAACCGTGACGGCCGCTTTGCATCGGTAAATAAGCGCGCCTTGGGTATACTCTTTCACCTCTTGCAATATTTCGTCAAAAAACGGTCCAGTTGGCAGGCAAATGACTGGGCGTCCTTTCGGCCAAACGAAGAGGGGCCGCCGGTAATGATACCGCCGTTACGAAGTTCATTCAAAAGATTGCGCATAGCCAGCCGATGTTTTACGTTCGATTCCGTATAAAGCTCGCCGCGCGGGTCAATCGCGTATCCGCCCTTATCAACGACGCGGTCAGCAAGCGGTATGTCGGCGGTAATGACCAGGTCGCCCTGTTGAACCATCGCAACGATACGGTCATCCGCCACGTCAAAACCCGCAGATACCGTAATAGTTGAAATGTACAGTGATCGAGGAGTCTTTATATGCTTGTTCGAGACCAGGATCAACGGCACGCGAACACGCTCCACCGCCCGGTACAGGATATCCACGATCACGCCGGGAAACGCGTCGGCGTCAACCAGTATCTGCATTCTACGCCCTTCCCAAGAGTAAAACTAAAACGCGTTTAACCACAAAAGACACGAATTACACGAATTTTCACGAATTCTCTCGTTCCCAAGCTCCAGCTTGATGTATAGGAATTTCAATGCCATTGTAGGGACACGGTGCCCGTGTCCTCACGTGTGAACACAAAAAAGTCGCCATAGGACTAATTTAACGTACAGGAAATTCAAACGTACGTGTTAGTGGCAAGGAGCGCCTTGCCACTACGCGTTAAAAGCCGCCGTAGGCCTAAATCCGCCGGTATTCGTACCGTTTAAGCCGACAAATGGGTTTTGCCGTGCCTGCACACCACGCGTCTATACTGCTTATCTAGGTTGTGCTGCCCCTACGGGGCTAAAACAATAGGTCTCTCTCATTACCCACCGCTCACGCAGTGGCTACGATTGTTACACCCCGATGGGGTGTCTTTGTCATGCCCCATTAGGGGCAACAACTGCGTAAGCGGTGGGAAAGCTATTGCAAGACGTTATAAAGCCCCGGAGGGGCGACACAAACATCAAAGCGTGCAAATATTCTCTGTACAACACCAGAAATAGTTGTCAAAGCCCCCCAACCCGAACAAGCCGAAAGAGATACCCAGCATCATATATTATGCTTTCGTTGTTTCAACAACTAAACGCTTCTTGTGGCTCATGGATTTAAGATGCGCGTTTATCATATATATTGTGCTTTGCGAATACAACGGAAAAGTAGCGCAGGCTTCCAGCCTGCCGTCTTTAAAGGATGGCAAGTCTATTTGCGAGCGGCTTGATTATAAGGCAAACAAACGCCAATACTGCAAAGACAATTCATAGCTGAGAACGCGGAGAAACAACGACAACTTTTAACCGCTAATACACGCTAATACACGCGAATGGGTTTCTTTATTGGCGTTCATTGGCGGTTTGATCTGTAGTTCTTTCTGACGAGCCGTCTTCCGCAGCCGTTGTCCATCACGGCGGAATTGGCACGACGGCGCAGGCGCTTGCCGCCGGAGTCCCGCAACAGGTGTCGCCTTTTGCTCACGATCAATTTGACAACGCCTCACGCATAATCCGCCTGGGCTTGGGCGAACAAGTCTTCCCCAGGAATTATCAACCAGGAACCGTAACGTCCGCTTTGCATCGGTTGATGCATGACAAGCGGCGCAAAGCAGCTAAGCGCCCGCCTCAACGGCCCCAAAGCTATTTCCCGAACGTGCGATCTCATTTTGGAAGCGGCAATAAACAATCCTTCGTGTGATTGAATCATCCAAGATGTCTGCAATCTGTGGTTCTAAACGGGTTTTTTAACGCGCCTGTCCTGCCGATATGTGTTAAATTAGGAATTCGGCGACATTTTTCACGTTCGCACGTAGGGGCGTATTGCAATACGTCCCTACAACGGCTCTACAACAGGCCCAAAGCGCTGAAAGGATATAGCCAGGGGGTGGAACCCTTGGTAAATACAATAACATTACCAGCCCCGAAGGGGTGACAGAAAAGGATGCACAACATGGCCGGGTAGTTACGATAAAATTTACAAAAACCCTTTTAAGCTTGCCGTGTCAGTGTTATATTTGTACTATAATATTGACATATCCTTATTTTGTAGCAAAAAACAAAGGCTCGCTGTAAATTAAACGTTTTATCCGTTGATTGCGTAACCACATGCCATATCATTTCCGTTGTTTCGGACTGCATTTTGCTTCAGAACTTCCTTTTTCTGAATTCTTCGCCGAGGATAAATCACATTCCGATGTCGATGTTGCTATTCACTGTGGCGAAACGCCAATACATTTACCGGCATCCCGCCAATTGCAGCAACCTTATCAATATTGGGAAGGAAAAACCGGCGAATGCCTGCTCACGGTTCAGGACGTTGCCCGCTACTATATAGTTAACGGAAACTCCATCACTATTCAGCCCAATCCACATGCCCATCCCGATTATCTGCGCCTGTTCCTGTTTGGCTCTGCGTTTGGAGCCTTATTGCATCAACGCGGTTATCTGCCATTACACGGCAGTGCGGTGCAAATGCCGGATGGGCGGGCAGCGGTATTCTTAGGTAAACCCGGAGCGGGGAAATCGACTTTGGCCGCAGCGTTATGCCTGCGCGGCCATACACCGTTAAGTGACGACATAAGTCCGCTACGAAAAGACGCCGGCGGCGCTTTATGGATGTACCCTGGTTTACCGCAACACAAGCTAGGGCAAAAATTGCTGACTGAGCTATGCCTGGATCCGGCTACCACACGAAAAGTGCGGCCTGGCGTAGAAAAATATTTTTTGTCAATGGTCGGTTCCGGTTTAATGCCGGCGCCACTGGGAATGCTCTATGAATTAAAACCGTCCGACACAACAAAGGTGGAAATGGACATTATGCCGTTTCAAAATATAACCCAATTAGAAATAGTGACGCGGCATACTTACCGGGCTGGCCTTGCCCTGCAATTAGGACAAAACGCCAACTATCTACCGTTGTTGGGCGCAGTGGCTAACCGTGTCCCTATCACACGTATAAAGCGACCACGAGAAACCTGGTCATTGCCGGCGTGCGTGGAACGAATCGAAGCGGACTGGCAACAAGCTGGAACCCTATAATGCATCAATGCATGATTATTAACAGGGCTGTCATCTCTGCTGTGCAGTTTTTATGGATGGAGAAAAAGATATGAGCGCTATATTCGGATTGATCCGTGCGAATGGTTCCCCGGCAGCAGATTCTCTGGCGGCAATGTCCGGCGCTATGCGACACTGGGGCGGTGATGGTGGCGGCGAGTGGTGTCTCGACGGCGCAGGTTTTGGACAAAGCCAACAAGCGGTGACTGCCGAGGCGTTGCTCGAGCGTCAGCCACTGGTAGACAAAGATGAAGTTTTTATCGCGGCGGCACGATTGGACAACCGAGCCGAATTACGCCGGGAACTGGCAATTCCCGGTGATATAACGTTGCCGGACAGTGAACTTATGCATCATGCCTGGCGGCGCTGGGGAGAAGCTTGTCTTGCCCATTTCGTGGGTGACTGGGCAATTGCGGTGTGGAATCGCCACAGCAAACGATTGTTCATTGCCCGCGATCATGGCGGTAACACCGATTTGCTTTACTATCACGCACCCGGCCTGTTCGCGTTTTCCTCCGGTCTTTTAGGATTATTTGCCCTACCGGAAATTCCCCGCCGACCCGATCCGATGAAAGTGGCGCAAACCCTCGTGGTTTGGTTTGGCCCCGAACCGGAAGCCACGGTGTTTCAAGGTATTCGGCGTTTGATGCCGGGGCATTGGCTGTCATTTGAGGCGGGACAACTGAACATCAGCCGCTATTGGCATCCGGAACAGTTGCCGGAACTGATTTTGCCGGACGACACTGCTTATGAAGAGGCATTTTTGGAGGTTTACAACACGGCAGTTGCGGCTTGTCTGCACAGCACACGTCCAATAGCCGCAACCCTCAGCGGCGGTTTGGATTCCGGTTCAGTATGTGCGCTGGCGGCCCGGCAACTGGCGGCACGCGGGCAACGGCTCCGCGCCTATACTGCTGTGCCGCAGTATCTGCCAACCGGTGCAAGCGCAAAACGCCGTGGCAATGAGTGGGAACTCGCCCAGGCCACCGCCGTCCATAGCGGATATATCGACCTGACGGCGATCCGCGCCGAAAACCTCAGCCTCATGGACAGCCTGGAGAGGACGTTAACCATCGTCAATACCCCACAACATACCGCCTCCAATCTTCACTGGATATTGGCAATACTTGACGCTGCGCAAGCGCTGGGGGCAGGCGTCTTGCTCACCGGCCAAAATGGCAATGCTACGGTGTCACGTTCCGGCGAAAGCTCTTTACAACCCTGTTTGGTTCGAGGCGACTGGCGAGGGGTTTGTCAAGCCTTGCGCGATATGAGCGTCAATCCCTGGCAGGCATTAAAATGGCAGGTTATCAAACCGCTAGCCTTACCGCTACTGCATCAATGGCGTAGCCGGCAAGGCCACAACAGCGCCCATCCGCCGTGGGCAGAATATTCAGCAATCCACCCTGCGTTTGCCAAACAACTTAAGCTACAAGAGAAGATTCGCGCCAGCGGCCATGATCCGACTTTCACCCGGGACAATCCCACGCTCCGGACACGCTTTCGCACGGTGGGCTTGGGTGCTGGAGGTCTCTGGTATACCATCGGTGCTGCATATAAGTTAGAAGTGCGAGATCCAACCCTGGACCGACGGGTGATTGAGTTTTGTTGGAAAGTTCCAAACCGGCAGTATTGCCGTGGTGGTGAACGGCGTTGGCTGTTGCGTCGCGCATTACGGCCTTTTATGCCTGATGCGGTGCTGGACGATCGTCGAAAGGGCTTACAAGCTGCTGATATAGGACACCGGGTCGTGGCGCAACAAGCGGAGATTGTTGCCTTGCTCGATCAATTACAGAAACATCCGGTCGCCGGCGCTTGGCTGGATATTCCCCGGATGCGGGCGGTGTTAGCGTCTTTAAGTCAAGAGGTTACGGCGAAAAACACCACCCAGGCCGGAACTATTTTGTTGCGTGGAATAGGTATGGGCTTGTTTTTACAGCGATTTGCTTGAAAACACCAGATTTGATTCAACTTGACTTGTTAATCAGTTACACTTACAATGCGGTAACTTCAGACCTCCTGACCTCATATCCCGCCAACAAAACAAAAAGCAAGAGCTATCCTACGACAACTAAAGGATTTAGGAAATATTTTAAATGCAAGC
>JACVXV010000249.1 GCA_015661205.1 Candidatus Brocadiaceae bacterium | reverse complement strand
TCTTATGCCTAAAATAAACCCTGGGGTCTGGGGCAAAGCCCCATCCTTATAGTAGCTTAGTTTTGATTTGAAAATTCCAATTCACGGTGAACCAGCACAAAAGGGTGTTGTGCAAGGATTCCATTAACTCCAGGGAACTTATCGGACATTTAAGGAGTCTTGAGTTATTACATCCCAAAAGGGCGGGCCTTATTGATGAACTAACCGGGGTTTTTAATTACCGGTATTTCCAGATAAGACTTGCCCAGGAAACGCTAAGGGCCACAAGATACAAGCTGCCGTTATCCCTTATTATCCTGGATATTGACCAATTTAATCATTACGTGGGCATTAAAGGGGAATACTATGGAAATCTTATTCTTAAAAAAGTGGCTGACATCCTTAGAAAAAACTTAAGAGGGTCCGATGCCCTTGCGCGCTACGGCAGGGACTCCTTCGCCATAATATTAACGAACACCCTTCTTTCACCAAGTATCCTATTGGCCAGGAGATTTGTTACCATAATTTCCGATTATCCATTTCTCCACGAGGAAGTTCAACCCAATGGCAAGATTACTGCCAGTATAGGACTTTCAGCGTATAAAGAAGAAACGCCTGAAGACTTCTTACACACGGCAGAACTTGCCCTTTCAACCGCCATTCAAAGGGGAAGAAACCGGGTGGAGGTTTACGAAAAGTCAGAGAAATCTCTACACGTCATCCGTCCATGTACAGGAATTTCAAAGCCGTTGTAGGGGCGAAACATTTGCCGCTTTGGTATGAATGCATCAACTACGAACGGGCATAATATAAACTTTTGAAAGTGTCGCAAATGCCAGATAACCCTTGAATATGGAGGGACTTTGGTCTTTTGGAATGTTCCGTTTATGCCCGTTGGCAATATAAACAAGCACCTGCTTCTCCCCTACGTGCGTCCGCAAAACAAAAGCCGCCGTAGGCATAATCTAAACGGCAGGACAACTGGAAAATAGAGAGAGGGGCAGATTAAAAATTGAAATACAACTAACAGGTCGAGAGTGTATTAAAGCGTTAGGAAAAGCCGCCTTCTATTTTAAACGCCAGGAAGGAAGCCATATCATTTTGCGCAGGGATAATCCATTTGCACAAGTTACCATAAAGAACTTGACAGAGGCACGTTGAGAGCCATTATAAGGCAATCGGGACTAAGTGTGGACGAGTTTACAAAATTGCTATAATCAAGTCAGAACAATATCCGCACGTCACCAGTCCGCTTGGTAAAGTGGATTGCATCGAAATATTCCAGGAGCGGTATGGCAAATTTCCTGGAAGTTTTTGTTATGTCCCGGAACTGTGCCGCTGTTATAGGACCAAGTTTCTTGATGTGTTCACGGACAAGCTCCTTTACCTTATCAAGCGTCAGGGTATGATAATAAAGCTCCTTATCTACCGCGATGAGCCTCTTTTGCTCAACCAGCACAGCAAAGGCGCTCTTGCCGGAAGCGCCAAATTTAGTAATTCCCTCTTCCTTCGAAGGGGGAGTAACGCCCCCTAGCAGAAAGAACTCTTCCATTTTTTCTAAAACACCTTTTTCCTGTTTTGTCACCTCAATCTTAAACCCTGCCAATGACCATTTGTTATCGACAGATTTGACGGCCTTTTCAAGCTTTAACTGGGAAAGGGCCGCAGTGATTATGGAAGAATGAATGTTATTACCTAAAAGGGTCTTGAATTGCCCATCCTCAACCCCCGTCTTTAACGGATGCTCTTTATGAAACGCCTTGAGTGTCTTTACAATGATATCCTTTAGGGAAGCAATAACGTCGCGATGGATAACAACCTCTTTACTGTCGATGTCAAACTTTAACAGTACCCCCCTTTTCAACAATCCCGCCACAATATCTTTTAAGAGAAGAGGGTGGATATTGACCCGCCTGGAAATTTCTTCCAGCGTAAACACGTGCGGAAACCTGCCCTTGCCGGCATTGCCGTCATTCAAATAAACCTTTTCTACAATATCGGAAAGGTTTCCACCGGCCAGAATTTTAAGGGTTTTTAAAGAATCCTCGTTGAATCGTTTCAGCCGGACGGTGTTATGCTGCAAGACCTTCCCACCGCCGATGGTATACGGCGGTGAATAGGAACGGATGATGAACCGGTCTTCCCGCTCCGTTACAATCGGGCTTTCAAGAAGTATCTGAACCAGGGATTTTTCACCGGGTTTCAACGATTCTCTATCCAACAAGACAACGCGCCCCATCACCTCGGAGGTGTTAATGTGGAATCGTATCCTTGCCCTGTTTTTCAAGGGATTTTTCACACTTTTTATCAGGAGCAGCGATGCGTCAATAACGTTCACGGTGTGCAAGTATCCGGGCAGTGAGAGTTCATATCCCCGCTTTATTTCACCGGATTTGATACCCGTGAGATTAACCGCAGCGCGCTGCCCTGCAAAGGCTACGTTTACCCGCTCTCCCGTTACCTCAATCCCTCTCACGCGCACGATTTTCTTGAGGGACACAATCTCTACTTCATCTTCTACCGCAACCTGACCGCCCAGTACCGGCCCGGTTACCACGCACCCATAACCAGGGATGGTAAACGACCTGTCTATAGCAAGGCGGAATACGCGAAGGACGTCCCTGGTTTTCACCTGTGCAATCAAGTCTTTTATTATCGCCTTACAATCCTCAATCCCTTCATCCGTAACAGTAGATACAGAAACCATTGGAGCTTGCTCCAGGGTGGTTCCCTTGAGGACGTCTTTCACGTCGTCCTGAACCGCAGCAAACCATTCATCCGTAACAAGGTCCCTTTTTGTCAAAACAACAATTCCCTGTTTTATGCCCAGGAGATTGATAATCTCCAGGTGCTCTATAGTCTGCGGCATCACGCCGTCATCAGCCGCAATAACGAACAGTACCAGGCTAATGCTGGTAGCGCCGGCCAGCATATTTTTCACAAAACGTTCATGCCCCGGCATGTCAACGATACTGATCCTCCTGCCGGCGTCGAGGTCCAGGTATGCGTAACCCAGGTCGATCGTCATACCACGCTGTTTTTCTTCCGGAAGCCGGTCGGCGTCAATCCCCGTCAAGGCCTTTACCAACGAGGTCTTCCCGTGGTCAATATGCCCGGCCGTACCGATAATGATATGCTCGATTTGGTGGGTGCCGGGTGGTGGTTGAGTAGTTGTTGTTTTCATAAGTTTAATTCTATGATACAACCATGTTACCTGTCAATTTTGTTCTGTGGAATTGATAAATTAATACATCATCCAGTATTCCCATCCTGGGAGTGGTGCAGGGGTGGGTTCCCGTGGTTACTTTTGATGGTAAACAAAAATGTTTGAGGTGTTTGTACCGCCCCTCCGGGGCTTCAAAATATATCCCACCGGCTTGCGCAGTGGGCTACGATTGCGTTGCCCCTAACGGGGCATAGCATTAAAATTATGTGTACTGCACGGTAGGTCAACCGTTCTTGGTTAATATTATGATTTTTTCCTTATTCCCTTGAATGAGGTTGTAAAATAAATGGTGGTACGGCGATAAAAGACAATCGCCTTAATCCATCCTACGCGCTAACGACCAGCACAAGCTGTCCGGGCCGAGCGTATTGCCCTAAACAGCAAAAAATGTTGGGTTTCGCTTCCAGACTGTGCCAAATGAACTTTGCATGGACAGCCTTTGTACAGTAAAAAGGTATGAAATACCCATTTTATCGGTAGTTTTTTCTGTTACTGTT
>JACVXV010000248.1 GCA_015661205.1 Candidatus Brocadiaceae bacterium | reverse complement strand
GGTATGCGACGGCAAAGGATTTACAAGGGATTTTTTGAGACACAAATGCCTCCAACGTTTCTGTATCCCCCGGTTTCAACGTCATACCTTCTGTGATGGGCTTTGATTTTATATGCCACAGCTTCAACCCGTTTTTTTCTATAGATTCCATTTTGTTGTCCTCTGAAAACGATCTAATCATTTGTTGTTTTGCCCCGTAGGGGCAACTGCTAATAGGCAGGCAATTCATTGCCTGTGCAGTAGGGACGGCTGATTGCGTCATGCTATTCCCCCCAAAGATATTTTACGTCAAATTCGACGTTGTTCTTTCTGAGAAAGTTGAGATACTCATCCTGAAAGCCAATTTTCTTATGGTGGTTTTCCTGATTTTCAATATACTTTACCGTTTCATCCACGTTTGAAATACCTATACTAAATGCCCCGTAGCCCTCTTGCCACGAAAACAGCTTCTGTTCGGGAAAGGTTTCATGAATCCATTTCGATGACCCACCTTTAAGAAATTGAATTGCTTTGGCGATTGAAATGGTTGAATTTAATGACAATAAAATATGGCTATGATTATCGACGCCACCTGCAGAAAGAACCTTAAACTTATTTTCCCTTGCAATACCACATAAATAAGGATAGAGGCGTTCACGTAATGAAGGAGAAAGCCACCTTTCGCGATTTTTCGTGCTAAAAACCGTGTGTACAAGAATATTGATGTAAGTATTTGCCATAATATTTATCCTCAATGTTCCTTGCTGATTGATCCCAACGGGATATTTTATGATAGTCCGGCAGTTCATTGCCGAATCATGTAGCCACAGTTCCACAATGACGGCTGAAAACGTCAAACATTCAACCGTCCCTACGGGACTAAAAATTTCGGCGTCTTGACCCACCGATGAATCGGTGGGCTATTTCCGTCTGTCCCTACGGGACAAGAGGCATATTTTGTAAAAACCGGGAATACACCAAGGTGTATTCCCGGTTTGCCACGTAATGTAACGCTGTTTTGCCCTGTAGTGTGTCGCTGTTCTGCCCCGTAGGGGCAATTGCTAATAGGCAGGCAATTCATTGCCTGTGCGGAAAAAACGAGCAATTGAGTCCCATCGGGACGGCTGATTGCGTCGTGTTATTCACAAGGTTCATTGTTGATTGAACCTGGCGGAATATTTCGTGATAACCCGTCAATTCACCACCCAATCGTGTTGCCACATTGGTTGCAAACGCCAAACATTCAGTCGTCCCTACGGGACTTTTTTCTCTAATCCGCTTAGCAGGCAATGAATTGCCTGCCTATTACCAGACGTCCCTAACGGGACGAAACAGGTACGTTCCCAAGCTGGAGCCTGGGTGCTAGTAAATCAAAGCATTTGCCGTTTTGCCCCGTAGGGGCGACTGCTAATAGGCAGGCAATTCATTGCCTGTGCGGAAAAAACGATTAATTGAGTCCCGTAGGGACGGCTGATTACTGTTTTCTGTTTTCGCCGTCGAAAACCTGATTTGTTTGGCTATACCTATACACGCTAGCGCCCCTCCGCAAACTTTTTTAGTTCTTCTACAAATGCCTCCAATGGTTCTTTATTACTTATATGAAATCCCATGGCGTCCTTTACCAGGGTCGCGGAGGACGGGTTGCTATTGTCCCAACACACATCCGCACGAACGCCCTCAAGCACGCCGCGTCCGACGCCTTTTTCGCCGCCAATTGCCAGGTCACCCGTCCATAAATCCTTCAATACCAAAAGCATTAAACCCGCCTCGGCGTCTTGGTAATCACGGATGGTAATTTTGACGTTCCGTATCTGCTTATCGGCGTCGCCATCCGAAAAAAGCGGCATGGTCTCAAGCAGGGCGGATTCAATTGTTCCACCGGTAAAGCGGTCGATCTTAATACGGGTCTGGAGTTCAGCGGCAAATGCCGGTAAGGTTACCTCGTCAATACGAACTCTTCCTTTAAGCGCCTCTTTTGACTTTTTTCTACCGCCACTGACCTTCCCTTTATCTGCCTCTTTTGTCTGATTTTCACAATCCACGTAACCAAACAATGCGTTGAGAAATGCTTTTACCTTATCTGTTTTATTCACATCTGTTTTATCCATCCCGGCGCCAAAGAGTGTCTTTATTATCCGTTCTGCCCTCGAACGGATTGCGCCCTTTAAGGAAGCGCCTGGCAAGACAGGGATACCTCCTGACTGGATATGGACGGCGTCAGCCATTTTTGGGTCTGATGGATACGAGCGGATGATGAGGGAATTCTTTAAACCAAACGTGGCGTCTATCGTAAAGAGTTTTTCCCGCAGGCTAAATGGCTTAACGCCGGAAAGGGGGGTGGTGTTGCTGAAATCCTTCCTGAGCCAGTGAACGAGGTCACGCCTATCGCCAAAATTGAGTTCAGATATTTTGGCGTCAACAAGCCGTATCTTCCCCAACCCGCTGTTTGTCTTGGCGCCGATACGGACTGCCTCCTGTTCCAATTTCTCACGAATAGTGACAATCATGCTACGCGAGAAGTCCCTTGTTGTATCGTTCCCGAAGGAGACCTCAAGGTGGAGGTTAAATTGTGCGCCAGGTTCAATCACTTCATACTCATATTTTTTTCCAGATTCTACAATGCCTGTTTTGGCCTCAATAGCAATGCCGTCACGAATGGTAATATTGGGGACAAGGCCTTTCTTGTAGGTAAGGTCACGGCAGCGCAAGGAACTCTGCCTTTCTTCCCTTGTATTCGATATCTTTTCCCTTTCAGCGACAGAAACGGCGTTGTCTGCGTGAGAGAGGCCGGTGGGACGACCGGCTTCTTGTGCATTTTTTCCATCAGCAGTAAAACCCCAGAACTGTTTCAGTTTCAGTTCGTTCTCGCGTCCTTCAATCGTAATAACATGGCGCAATGCGCCGACAAAGGACGTGGCGGGGATAAACGGGTTATTGCCGCCGTCCCGTATTATATCAACGTCTGAACGTTCTTTACTGCCGCATCCAATTAATGCCGGTGAACGGAGTTCAATAAGACCTTCCAGGACAAGTTTCCCTTTAGCCATTGATGCCTTCTCCTTGTTTTATCTTCTTTCTCATGGACGAAAAGAAGGTTAAGAAATAGTTACGATAGAGTTCCGCGTTTAAGCGGTTGTCCGATTCGGGAGTGAAACCGATTTTCCCGCAAAGTTCTTTGATTTCTTTCGGGAAGTCGGATTGCCTGAATACTTCATTGACGGTGACGTCCTTTTTCCTTAAAAAGTCCCAAAGGGTTTCTTCCTTATTGACGCACCTTTCCAGGGCGTCTTTTGCCGGTTTTTTTAATTCGGCAAGCGACTCAAGAAACTTTGTTCTGTCCTGATCCTTTACCATCGCCTCAAGCCTGCCGATGCACGACTTTGACGGGAGTCGCATGAACTCTTTTGCCGCTATTAACGCCATTATCTCAACCTCTTTTCTAAGGATGTCTTTTGTAATCATCCGGACAATTTTCTTTGTTTCTTCAGGAATCGGAATCGTTGGTTGTTGTATTCTTATAGGTTCCGGTTGTCTCTTTGTGAATCTTTCATTATCATCCAACTGCCATCCAAATGCAACCCTGCCAAAGCCCTCTCCACGTCTTTCGCCAATCCCCTTTTTCTGTATTTCAAGGAGTTTTTGTTGGTGTTCGTTGGTAATGCCGTTCAGCAGGAAGCATGAACCTGCGCTGAAACACACCTCGGCAGGCCTGCGCAGCCGCCAT
>JACVXV010000247.1 GCA_015661205.1 Candidatus Brocadiaceae bacterium | reverse complement strand
CTTATGCCTTTAAAAAACCCTGGGGTCTGGGGCAAAGCCCCATCCTTTTGTAGCTTATTTTACATTTCAAAATTCCAATTCACGGTGAACCAGCACAATATAGCCCCGGAGGGGTGGTCTGTTTGTAGTAGTAATGGAGTTGAAATATCATAAAAGCTCCGTAGGAGCGGCCTGAGACATGCTTTCAGAAAATCTGCGTTTGCATGTTTGGCAAAAATAACAGGCCGCTCCTACGGAGCTAAATACCTTGGTTCGCTCTAATGCTACAAACAGGTCGCCCCTTCGGGGCTAAAGAAACGGTAGTAATCTTTCCTGGCATTGTCTGCCGGAAAAGGTTTGAATTATGCCTACGGCGACATTCAACAGCGTAGTGGCAAGGCGCGCCTTGCCACTACAAGGACGGTTTGAATCCTGTACATTAAATTAATACGTATGTGGTTGGGGGGTTGGGTGAAAGATATCATGGAAACGGATTTTATTAAATTTCTCGGCACGGCGGGCGCCCGGATCGTTGTATCAAAGCAGTTGCGCGCATCGGGCGGGATGTGGTTTTCCCTGTGCGGCTTGAACGTGCTGGTTGATCCGGGACCCGGATGTCTGGTTAGATGTGTTTCAAGCAAGCCTAAAATGGACCCTATGAAGTTGGATACCATCATCCTGAGCCACAGGCATCTTGACCATGCGGCCGACGTGAACGTGATGATTGAGGCGATGACCGAAGGCGGTTTTAAAAAGAGAGGCACGGTCTATGCCCCGGAAGACGCCCTTACGGACGACCCCGTTATCCTTAAGTACATAAGAAATTATCCGTCTGAAATAAAGATTATCAAAGCAGGGGGGCGGTATCAGTTATCGGATGCGGTTTTCTTTGAAACGCCAATAAGACACCAACACCCAAGTGAAACGTATGGTATAAACTTCTTTACGCCGGGTTATACCATTTCACTTCTGGTGGATACTCGCTACTTCCCTGAATTGTTACAACACTACAAGGGGGACGTCCTTATCATCAACGTGGTACGGAAAACGGTTGACAAAGATATGCAGTCGTGGCTTTACCATCTAAGCATGAAAGACGTAAAGGAAATCGTGACCGCGCTGAAGCCAAAAATAACCATATTGAGCCACTTTGGGATGACTATGGTTAAGGCGCAGCCACGCATCGTTGCTGAAGAACTGTCGAAAGAGACGGGATTACGGATACTCGCCGCCGGCGACGGCATGAAGTTCGACATTAAATCCGTCTGCTGACGATGTAGTCGGCCAATTCTATAAGGGCTGTTTTATATTGTGAATTGGGAAGTGGCGCAATTTCTTCCTGTGCCTCCCTGACAATTTTCTTTGCCGTATTGAATGCATATTCCACCGCGTCATGCTCGGTTAACAAATCAAGGATGGAGTTTTTTGACTCTTTTGCGGTATGCTGGAAGATGAGTTCCTTGGTTGTTTCTAATTTGCTGCTGGGGAGCATATTGACAAGCCGGATGAGCGGCAGGGTAAGTTTCCCCTTCTGGATATCGGTATTCAACGATTTTCCAATCTCATCTTCGCTGCCCATTACGTCAAGGCAATCATCCACGATCTGGAAAGCAATGCCGATCTTTAATCCGTAATTGGACAACATATCGGCTACCTTGCGGTTAGCGCCGGCGAAAACAGCGCCAAGTCGGCAACTGGCCGCGCAGAGGGAGGCTGTTTTTCGTTCAATAATGTCGAAGTAATCGCTTTCGCTCAACCCAATGTCGTAACGCCTCTGTAATTGGATGAGTTCACCCTCGGACATGATATTGACGGTTTGTGAAAGCAAAAGGGTGGCAACCTGGGAATCAAGGGCGGAAAGGATGGTAAAGCCCCGGGAAAAGAGATAATCACCGAACAGAATGGAAACCTCGCGTCCCCATTTTGAATTAACACTCTCAACGTGCCTTCTCATCGCGGCTTCATCAATGATATCGTCATGGACGAGCGTCGCTGTGTGAACCATTTCTACCACAACGGCAAGATCGATATGTTGGGGGCCTGTTTCACCCACGCACTTACCCGCCAACAGCACCAAGGCGGGACGCAGCCTCTTTCCCTTGTATTTGCTAATGTGAATAACAAGCTCGGCCAAGTAATTGCTCTTTGGCTGTAGTTCCTTTTTGAACCTTACTTCAACCTCGTTCATGAGGCCTTGTATCGAATCGAAAATGCTTACGGGTTCCACAGTAATACCTTCCTTAAATCCTAATCCTGACAGGTTACACAAGTATTATGAAGCACAAAAGATAAGTATGATATCAAGCTACATTTGAAAAGTCAAACGTCTTTTTCAACTCATAAGAAAACGCCGATATTCTATTTAATTTTCTTGACAATTTGTTTCAGCTTAATACAATGCATTTACTTGTTTACTTCTTTAACGATGGTACCGGAGCAATGAACCGAACATGAAGAAATCATCCCCTAAGGCAGTAAGGCACTCGTTGAAATTTGTTTCTTATGGCTTGTCTTTTGCTGTGTGTGCTTTTTTGATGATGCATTGCGGTTGTGGGAAAAAAGAAAATTCGGCAGAAAATTCCTCAGAAATTAAGGATTTGTTGCGGGTTGCATTGGAAAAGCAGTCGCCGAAGCCGGTGGAAGAATTACAACCCGTTGCCCAGCAACAAGAGGTGAAAACACCACCTATCGTTGCCGTAACACCCGCGCCGATTCAGCCGGCTCCAATTCAGCCTCCGCCGGTTCAGCCGCCACTGGTTAAACCCTTTACTGCTTACGAACTTTATGAAAAAGGGGTGAAGTCTTTTAACGCGGGGGCATTGGAAGAAGCCATCGAATTGTTCACCGGTGCAACGGATATTGACGCCGCGCTGAAAGATGCCCACAAGATGAGGGCTTTCGCCTGCAAAAAGCTGGGAAGGATTGACGAGGCGATCTATTCCTTTAAGAAGGTTGTAGAACTGGACATAAGCAATTCTGATGCATACCTCAATCTCGGTATGCTCTACGTCAAAAACCGGATGAATAATGAGGCTATCTGGGCTTATGAAAAATATGTGGCGATTTATCCTAACAATGCCAGGGTACTCTATGATTTAGGGTGCCTGTACAGCAAAAAGAAGTTGTCTGACAAGGCCATTGCGGTATACAAATCGGCATTAAAAATTAATCCCAACTACGCTGATGCATATTATAATCTGGGCGTTGCCTTTATTGCCAAAGAGTCGTTTGACGAGGCTATCGAAGCCTTCGAGAAGGTCTTGATACTCAATCCCAAAAATAACGAAGCGCGGTATAATCTTGCCTTTGCCAAGAACCGAAAAGGATTGTACAAAGAGTCCATAGCTCTTTGTGAAAAACTGCTGGAATCGGAACCCGGTAATGCCACTGCGCATCTGCTTATGGGCGATTCTTACAACAAGCTGGGCATGGGTAAAGAAGCCAGGGTGGAATATGAGGCTTACAAGCGATTGATGTTTGCAAAGTAATAGACGGGTGCATTTGAGTCAACGAAAGCCGCACGAATTATTTTCGCCTTCACACAGTATGGACATGTGCTCTATGTCCCTACACCAACTCATCCCCACGCCCTATGTAGGAATGCAGCATGAGGACGTCCTGCGTCCCTACAACTCCAATTGGATAATAAAAAAATCAATATCACTATTTTCATCGTAATGACTTGTTCGATATTCTCTCGTTCCCAAGCTCCAGCTTGGGAATGC
>JACVXV010000246.1 GCA_015661205.1 Candidatus Brocadiaceae bacterium | reverse complement strand
GATCCCGGGGGTGGGTCTCGAAATGATGCAGCACGTCCCATTCTCGAACGTTTACATACACGGCACGATCCTGGACGAGCAGGGGAGGAAGATGAGCAAGTCGCTGGGGAATGGCATTGACCCGCTTGTCATGATCGACCACTATGGCGCTGACGCCGTGAGGTTTTCGATTATTGTCCTGACAACCGAGGGGCAAGACCTAAAGCTCTCGGAAAGCAAGTTTGAAATGGGACGCAACTTTACCAACAAACTGTGGAACGCCGGACGCTTTGTCATGATGAACCTGAAAGAAGACCACCAGGCAGAGGTGGGTGAGGAGTTGTTGTCACTGCGATTTGAAGACCGATGGATTCTCAGCCGGTTACACTCGACCATTGAGGCGTGCACCGCGTCCCTGGAGCAGTTCAAGTTTAACGAGGCGGCCATGTCGGTCTATGACTTCGCCTGGCATTCATTCTGTGACTGGTATCTGGAAATGGTGAAGTCGCGCCTCTATGAACCATTAAGTTACCATGATAAAAAGGCCGCGCAGACGGTGCTTGCGAAGGTCTTTGGTCAGATACTACACCTGCTGCATCCCTTTGTTCCCTTTATAACGGAAGAGCTTTGGCAGAATTTAAGGGACGTCATTTCTGAAAACAAACTCGATATCCAGCAGGTGCCGTCCGGCGAGTGCCTTATACGTGACATGTGGCCTACGGTAGATAAGCAACTGCCCGACCCGGAGGTTGAGAAGGTTATGGCAACGTTGCAGGACATTATCCGCGCCATCAGGAACATTCGCAGCAAAATGAACATCAAGGAAAAGCAGAAATTAACCGCGGTGATATCCGTTTCAGACGATATTGAATTTGAGTTGAAAAAGCACTCCATGCTCCTTGTACGCATGGCAAACCTGGAACAACTGGAGATTGGGCGGGAACTTGCCAAACCCGATAACTCTGCTTGTGAGGTTATCGGACAAATACAGGCATTCGTACCGCTGGCCGGACTCATTGATAATTCGGTAGAAAAGGAGCGTCAGGCAAACTACCTGAAGCAACTGGAAGCACACCTGGTGATAGTAAAAGGAAAGCTGGAAAACAAAAATTTTGCGGCCAAGGCCCCGCCTCACGTGGTGGCCATGGAGCAAAATCGTGAAAAGGAATTAACGGAACAAATTACTAAAATTAAACTTATTTTGCGTGACCTAAACTAACTACTATGAAAAAAATATATCAAGCAGTACTCGTTTGCACAGTCGTATTATTCGGAGCTGTTTCTTCAGTTGTTTGCGCTGAGGGCCAGACGTCTGACGTTTTAAACAAAAAATGTCCAACGTGTAATAAGCTTTTCCCGACAGAAACCAAATTCTGCGGCGATGATGGGGCCACGTTGGTGGAGGCGCCGGAAACGATGATTTGCCCTGAATGTAAAAAAGAGGGTGACTCAGGTGAGAAATTTTGTAAGGAACATGGGAAGCAACTGATTCCCGGTAAGGCGTCCGCCCAGGATAAAGAAGATGGCAAAAAACAGAAAAAGGAACTTGCCAAAAAATATTACAAGGAAGGGTGTGCTTTTTGTGATTCAGAATCTTATGATGCGGCGATAGATGCTTATAAAAAGGCGGAAGGGCTATTTCCCGATTTTCCGGCGCTCCACCACAATATGGGGTGGCTATACAGTAAATTAGGAGACGTAGATAAGGCCATTCTTCACTTGCAAAAATACATCGTTTTAGCCCCTGACGCTAAAGACGTAATTGAGGTGCAAACTTACATCAATGTTTTAAAGCAAGCCGCCGAGAAGCGAAAGGCGGCGCTTGACGCCGTCGGTGACCGGGACGCCTCCATGAAAAAGGCGCTTGTAGCGCAGAAACAAAAATTTACGAGTGTCGTTATCCCTGCGGGTGAATTTGTTATGGGGTCGGAAGAGGCCAGGCTGGATGCAACTCCTGAACACAGGGTTTTTCTGGATGCGTATGAAATTGACCGCTATGAGGTAACAAACGCCCAATACCGGGAGTTTCTCGATTACCTGAAAAAAACAAACGATCACAGCAAGTGCTTTAAAGGAGAACCCAGCGGGAAAGACCATACACCGAGGTTCTGGGACAATGAATACTATAACGTTCCCGATTATCCAGTCGTACGGGTTGATTGGTATGACGCTTATGCCTACGCGGCCTGGGCTGGAAAGAGGTTGCCGACCGAAGCTGAGTGGGAAAAGGCTGCAAGGGGAGCGGACAAAAGAAGGTTCCCCTGGGGAAATGAATGGGATACGGCGCGGTGCAATCTGAGCGGTGAACCGAAACCTGTTGGTAGTTTGGAAGTCAATAAAAGCGTTTATGGCTGCTATGATTTGGCCGGCAGCGTCCACGAATGGTGCGAAGACTGGTATTCCGACGCTTATTACGCTGAATCTCCATCCAAGAACCCAAAAGGACCTGAACGTGGCCTCAGAAAGGTAATTCGTGGGGGATCACGGTTTTCCAAACCATTTCAGGTACAATCATTCACCAGAAAATCCGAACAACCGGAACTCTTCAATTCGGCATTAGGATTTCGCTGCGCGAAGGACGTGGTAAGTGATGAAAAGTGATCCGGTGAGGCTTTGTTTGGAGATCGAATTGATGTAGGGACACGGTGCCCGTGTCCCTACGTGTGAACATGCAAAAGCACAGGCAAGATGCCTGTGCCACCATGTATGTGGAAGTTGGAGATGGTAGCCCAATGGGCGTCTTATCATCATGAAAAATTGGATGGCGCCGGCTATCCTTTCAGAATCAGCGCGGACGCCATTCCGCTTGGGGCGCGTATTCTTGCCGTGAGCGACGTCTTCATTGCGCTCGCAGAAGACAGACCCTATCGCAGCGGTTACGACAAGAAAGACATTTGTCTGGCGGAACTAACACGGTTTCTCTGTTTTCTTTCTACCAATATTTTGTTCCTAACGGAACTCGTGTTGTGTCCACCTTGAAATGTTGAAAATACGGTAAATGAGCATATACTGAGCGCCTAAAAGGTGGGTATCAAACATCCCAATCGACAGCGATTAATCTATGGAAAAAACTAAATTAGAAATCTTGCTCGTGGAAGACGAAGATGCCCACGTCGAACTGATACAGCGCTCCTTTCAGTCACAAGGAAGCGGTATGAGTTTAACGGCATTAAGTAATCTTCAAGATGCTAAAAATTACTTGAATAAATCTATCCCAGACATGGTAATTGCGGATTTCCTTTTACCTGATGGCAAAGGTACCGAACTATTGGATGCAAACAAGGAAAGATTGCCTTACCCGGCCATAGTAATGACGAGTTACGGCAATGAAGGAATCGCGGTTGATGCGGTAAAGTCAGGCGCGTTGGATTATATAGTAAAATCAACTGAAATATTTGCCGACATGCCGCACATTTGCGAGAGGGCTTTACGTGAGTGGAATCATATTGTTAAGCAAAAACAGGCCGAAGATGAATTACAGTACCAAAAAGAGTTTTCAGAAAGCCTTATAAACAGTAGCGCTGACGGGGTTTTTGCGTTCGACCTCCATTACTGCTTCACTATTTGGAATCCAATAATGGAACGTATCACGGGCATGAGTAATGCAGACGTTGTTGGAAAACACGCCACCGATGGGAACAGTCGTTTTGGTTTTTAAAAAGCTAAAACGAGGCGATTTTCTATCAGAGACATAAATGAGTGATAAAACATGAAGAAAAAATGAGCTAAAGGCCGTTTGT
>JACVXV010000245.1 GCA_015661205.1 Candidatus Brocadiaceae bacterium | reverse complement strand
TAAGGGGGTTGTGAAAGGAATCTTACACAAAAATACCGCAAGCAGAAAAAAGTCGCGACTCACAAAAAAGCTTAATCAGATGAAAGTCTCTGCGCAACAAAAAAGTTAATTATACTTGAAATAATGCCTTGAGGTGGGCTTCTATACACAAAGGAAGGTCAGATAGATGGTAGCCACCCTCAAGGCATGATATAATCCTACCCTTACAATGCCTCTCAGCGGATTTCATGACAATCTCCGTTAATGTCCCAAAATCATTAATATTCAAATTCAAACCACCAATCGGGTCTTTTTTGTAAATATCAAAGCCTGCAGAAATGATGATAAATTCGGGAACAAATTGATTTACCCCCTGTTCCATAACATCCGTAAATATTTCAATATATCTTTCAGGCATCGTATCAAACGAGAGGGGCACATTGACGTTGAATCCCTTGCCTTTGCCTTGGCCGTCCTCCTCTTTTCTCCCGGAACCGGGATAAAACGGGTATCTGTGCATTGAGAAGTACAACACCGCTGGATCGTTGTAAAACGCATCCTGCGTACCATTCCCGTGGTGAACATCCCAGTCAACAATAAGGATTTTTTCCAGATTGTACGTCGACTGCAGGTATTTTGCCGCAATGGCTACATTATTGAAGAGGCAAAAGCCCATTCCTCTTGAGGGTGTGGCGTGGTGTCCCGGCGGACGTACCAGACAAAAACCATTTTTCTCTTCCCCTTTCATGATTAAATCAATGGCTGTCAGGGGTGCGCCTGCCGCATGAACAGCTGCATCATATGATGCGCGGGAAACTATCGTATCGCCATCCAGCCAACCACCACCGTTATCTGCGAGCTGCTTGATGGTCTCGATGTAAGATTGCGGATGAACCAGCTTGACTTCCTCCAATGATGCGGCACGCGGTCCCTCCACTGTCAATTTACCCCAAAGTCCGCTCGCCTGAAGGTGTTTTACAGTATTTTCAAGCCTTTTAGCATTTTCAGGATGGCCGTACCCGGTGTCATGCTGTAAGAAGATGTCGTCATAAATAAGGAGTGCCATAGCGCAGCGTAACCGTAATCAAATTCATAGTTGCGAGTTGCACTTGTACCTTCAACTATAACCTTCACTCGTAACTATACCCAAAACTTAAATAAAAGAAATTTTTACCTTGATTATCCCATTGTTTGTATGGATTCATACTATAATAAGCTACAAAATAAAGCAAGTTTTACTTGAAATTGACTTATAAATTTGTTACTTTGTGCATCGATTATTTACTTAACCTAATGATAATTACCTACTTAATATTTAGGAAGATGCTGTATATTAACAAACCTATGTATTTGTTGAGGGTTTCTGAAGCATGAGAAATTTCTTATCTAACTTTTTAGAACGATTAGAAACACGTATCTATAAATTCGATGGAAATGGGAATGGAAACGGAAATGGGAAACACCAGGTTACCGAACTTCCCAGACATGAATTAAGATTCGAGAGTACACCCATAAAGACTGGCATCAATATTAATTTACCAGTAAAAAATCCATTGGATAGCGCCATAAACAGTGCACAACAATATCTGCTCAGCAATCAAAACCATTCCGATGGACACTGGGTAGGAATTTTAGAGGCAGATACAACCGTAACATCAGATTACATAATGCTCATGCACTTTCTCGGGAGGGTAGACCATGAGAAGCAAAGAAAGGCTGTGAACCTCCTCCTTGAACATCAACTTCCTGACGGCGGTTGGAATATTTATTATGGAGGACCCCGTGAAATTAGCGCCTCGGTAAAGGCATATTTTGCCTTGAAATTGGCCGGATATTCTGCCGATGAGCCTTTTATGCAGAAGGCAAAGAAGTGCATCCTTGATATGGGCGGCATAATGAAGACCAACTGCTTTACCAAGATTTACCTTGCTATGTTTGGACAGGTTGACTGGCAAGCGGTACCAGCCGTCCCTGCTGAAATGATTCTTTTCCCGCCGGGTTTTTATTTTAGCATTTACGAGATGTCGTATTGGTCGAGGTGCATTGTCGTCCCCCTCTCTATTGCCATTGATAAAAAGCCGCATATTCCTGTCGGGGATGATCTGCTGAAAGAACTCTACCTCGTTCCCCGTGATAAGGTGGTCTACCGTATTAAGAGAGGCCAGTCGGGATGGTGCTGGCACAATTTCTTTATCGATGCTGATAGTATTTTCAGGCGTTACGAACAGCACCCCATTAAATTTGTTAGAAAGATCGCCCTCCGGAAGGCAGAAAAATGGATGCTTGAACATCTTGAGAAATCCGGCGGTTTGGGGGCTATATGGCCGGCAATCATTAATTCCATATTTGCCATGAAATGCCTTGGCTATTCAGATGATCACCCTGCGCTGGCAAGCCAGCTAAGAGAAGTCGAGAAACTGGTGGTTTATGAAGAGGACAAGCTTTATTTACAGCCCTGCGTATCTCCCGTTTGGGATACAGCCTGGGCAATTATTGCACTTCACGAATCAGGCATACCAAGCACGCATCCAGCATTACAAAGGGCAGGAGAGTGGCTCGTCAGCAAGGAAGTCAGGAATTTCGGTGACTGGGCTTTGAAGTGCAAGGTAGAAGAACCCAGCGGCTGGTACTTCCAGTATGCCAACGAGTTTTACCCCGATACGGACGACAGCGCCGCTGTGCTTATGGCATTACAGCGCATGTCCTTACCAGAGACATCACACAAGGAAAAGACATTTTTACGCGGATTGAGGTGGATTCAGGCTATGCAATGCGATGATGGCGGGTGGGGCGCATTTGACCGCAATAATAATAAGACCATTTTAAATCATATACCTTTTGCAGATTTTAATGCATTATTAGACCCAAGCACAAGCGACGTCACAGGACGATGCCTGGAATTTTTGGGGCGTATTGGGTTTAGCAAGACCTACGTTAATGTCAGAAAGGCCGTAGAATTTCTCCAAAAAGAGCAAGAAAAAGACGGTTCGTGGTTTGGGCGTTGGGGCGCAAACTATATTTATGGCACTTGGTCTGTACTTGCCGCACTCCTGGCGGTTGGAGAGGATATGAACAAATCATACATCAAAAAGGCTGCGGAGTGGATGAAAAGCGTCCAAAATTCTGACGGTGGATGGGGCGAAACCATCAAGTCGTATGACGACCCGTCACTTAAGGCAATTGGCAGAAGCACATCATCACAAACGGCATGGGCGCTGCTGACGTTGTTCGCAGTTGGTGAAGTAAAATCAGACGCTGTGGAAAAGGGTATAAAATTTCTCTTATCGAGGCAAAAAGAAGACGGAAGCTGGGATGAAATTGAATTTACAGCAACCGGCTTTCCGAAGGTCTTTTACCTAAAATACCACATGTATCGAAATTACTTTCCTTTGTTCGCATTAGGTAAATACCGCAATCTTATCCAGAAAGCCTAGACGTGGTGACCTGTGGCAATAATGACTTAACCACAAAGTCACGAAGAGTTCCAAACAGAAGTAGAAGGTAAGATTTACGAAGTACGAAGTACGAAGTACGATGTACGATTTTAGATTTAAATCGTACATCGTACTTCACACCTCTTTGTTTTACTTGTGGTTTATAAAAACTTCCAAAAAAAAGAAGTTTTTGTGAATAGCACGGTAGAGCGTTATTCTAGCCCGACATTCGCAATTCGCGCCTAAAAACGGTCATTTTTAGGCATGAATCACCCTGTAACCCCTGATTCCAGAGGGGTGGATTTTCCAAACGGGC
>JACVXV010000122.1 GCA_015661205.1 Candidatus Brocadiaceae bacterium | reverse complement strand
GTGCAGCCATGTTCCTTACCGAGATTGCAGAGTCCCTGATAGGTTTCCCTGTCAAGCTCTACGGTCTGCTTCCCGCCCTTATAGGTTTTTTCCGGCGGGTAGGGACGGTCGGCGGGGAGATTTGTCACCGGCGTCGTCCCTTGCAACTCTTTCAACCAGAACGATTCGTGCTGCGCCATCTTTTCCGAATCCCGCTGTCCGGTCTGCCATTCTATGAATTCCCTGAATTGCATGGGAGGGGGCAGTTGAGAAGGGTCACCGCCGGTATAGAAAAACGCCCACTCCTTAAAGATGTTAATCATCGACAAACCGTCGGTTATGGTATGGTGGGCGACAAAGACGAAGAGGTACTCGTCTTCCGCTATTTTCAGCACAGAGGAGCGAAACAGGGGTGGTACGGACAGATCAAAGGGGATTCCCCCTTCTTTCAAAAACCACTCCGTCACGCCCGTCTTGCCTGAGACTTCGATAAGGGGTACGCTTATCTTCAGGAAGGGCGCGACCTCCTGGGCGTCTCCCTCCATGCGCGTCCTCAGCGCCTCGTGGCGGGCGACCACCTTTTCCAGCGACGCGCGAACGCGCTCTACGTCGGGGCGTCCTTGCATTTTTATGGCAGTGGTAAGGTTGTAGGCGAGAGAACCTTTATCGTTGATCGCGTTCAGCGCAAGCAGTTGCCTTTGCGCCTCGCTGAGGGGATATCTTTCAATTACACCCTTTTTTTTTAAGGGCGACGGGGTTTGCACGGGAAAAAACCCTTCCCGCACCAGTTCCTCAACGCTTTCTTTCACCACCTGCATGACGCGTTCCACGTCTGCATCGGTAAGCACGGTTGAGAAGAAGCATATACGCCGCTCCCACGTGTAAACGCCATGATAAATCATCCGGTAGAATAACAGGTCCAGGCTGATGGGCTGTAACGCGGGGTCGTATTCGCCATGCGACATAAACCGGAAAAACGAGGCGCAATAGTTGATACACAGCGGGACGTTGTGTTGTTCAAAAAACGTATTCAGCGTTTGGGCAAAATACGCGGTGCGCCGGTTGACGGACTCCTGAAGCGCCGGGCCTTCTTTCTTCAGGTGTTTGAGCGTTGCAAGCGCCGCCGCCATGGTAAGCGGGTGTTTGCAGAACGTTCCCCCAAAAAACGTTACCCCCTTTTGAGGAAATGACGCGTCGCCGAAATTCCACATGCCGCCGTCAATCGCGTCCAGAAACCGGGCAGTGCCCGCCATTACGCCAATAGGCATACCCCCGCCGATCACCTTTCCGTATGTCACCATATCCGCCCTGATCCCGAAATGTGCCTGCGCACCGCCGGGACACAGGCGAAAACCGGTAATAATTTCATCGAAGATTAATGCGGTTTTTGTGTTCCGGGTAATCTCTCTTAACTCCCGAAGAAATGCCGCGGGCTGGAAACCCGGATTACGGCTTTGAACCGGTTCCACAAGCACTGCGGCCAACTCCCGGCCGCGTGCCTTAATAATCTCCAGGCTTTCCTGGCTGCCATATTTCAGCACCAGCACGTCGTCCACCATCTTTTGCGGGGTGCCCGGAGAGGCGGGGATCGTCCCGCGTTCGGTGGCAATGGCAAGGATGCCGTCAAAGGTGCCGTGATAAGAATTTTCAAAGATAACGATTTTGTCCCGCCCCGTCACGGTCCTGGCAATCCGGAGGGCGGTCATGATGGCCTCCGTCCCCGAATTACAGAAGGCAACCCGTTCCACCCCCGTCATCTCGCAAATAAGCTCTACCACCTCGCCCGTCAAGTCAAACTGGGGACCAAGCTGAAACCCTTCCTTCAACTGATTTGCAACGGCCTCTTCAACAAAGGGAACCCGGTGGCCGAGGTAGTTTACACCGTATCCGATTGCCATGTCTATGTATTCATTTCCATCAACGTCCCACAAATGTGAGCCGTTTGAACGATGGGAGACAATGGGATAGGTAATCTCCTTTAACGAGAGGCGAAAGCCCAATGCGTTAATCCAGTCGGAAAAATAAGGACGGTTCTTTTGCATGAGTTCTTTGGATTTTCCGGTGCGCCGGACGTATAACCGGATAAATTCATCAATATATGCCTGCTGACGTTCCGTTAATTCATCCTTTGTCAATTTCATGTACCGGTTATCCACTTTTCCCGGCACGGTTCCCGTGCTGCACAACGCCGGGCGAGCGGTTTCCGTGGGGGCGGGTGCGACGGCAGGCGCTAACGCCTGATGCGCCGGTGCGGGCGCAAACTTCTCCTGCTTCACGTTCACCAATGATGTTTTGGCTCCGGAACCGGCCTTCACCGCCTCAAGTTGTTGTGACATGAGTTGTATCTGTCGGTAAATAATGTTTTCAAGCGGGGAAGTCCCCGTATCGGGAATATGAGATAAAACCGCTTCCTTAGCCCCCTCGAATGCCTCGAAAGAAGGGACGGCGGGGGCGGGCTGCGCTAACGGCGCCAACGCCTCCGGCTTGTTTTGGGAAATGTGCGCGGCCAATTTGTCAACCGTGTCGGTTTCGCCGTAAAATTGGCTCATCTGTATCTCAACGTCGTAATCACTCTCAATGGTTTGCCGCAACTGCGTGATCATTATGGAACTGAGTCCCAACTTAAATAAATTCTCGTGGACGTCGATATTTTCTATCCCTGAAATGCGCTGTATCGTATTTATCAACAGTGACGAGATGTGACCCTTTCGTGCCGATTCATTTTTTTCCATAGACCGTACCTTCTCTTGTTTTATTGGTTCTCCCGCGTCTTGTGGAGTAACCGTTGGTTTTTCTTCCAGCGCTGCGGCATTGCAGGTGTTCCGGCTTGCCGTGTCCGATAATTGCGCCTTAGCGGAAACGGCGTATTTCCAATACCGCTTGCGCTGGAAAGGATAACTCGGCAGCACAACCTTGCGCCGGTGATACGGTACGCCAAATCCCTGCCAGTCAACCGCCATCCCATACACGTACAACTGTGACAAGCAGGACAACATCCGCTTCCAGTCGTCTCCTCCACGCTCCAGGGATGAGAGCCACAACCCCTTTTTTTCAGGTATGCACCGCTTGCCCAACCCTGAAAGTATTGAGTGGGGGCCTATCTCAAGAAACACTTCGTGTCCCTCTTCCCATACCGTCTTTATGGAATCGCAAAAGCGCACGGTTTCACGGATATGCCGGACCCAATAATCGGCAGATGTTATCTGCGAAACGTCCGCCCGTTTTCCCGTCCCATTGGAAACAAGGGCAATCTTAGGGGGAGAATATTTGATCCCGCAGGCAATGCGCCTGAATCCATCCAGCATCGGCTCCATCAAGGGGGAATGGAATGCGTGGGAAACGGGTAATACATGGTGGCGTACCCCCTCACGCTCCAAACTCACCAGGATATCGCGTACCGCTTGCTTCTCACCCGATATCACCGTATTTTCCGGGGAGTTGACCGCTGCAATGGCGACTTTATCTTTGTAGGGCTGAATGCCATTCAGCGCCTTCTCATACCCACCAAAAACCACCGCCATCATGCCGTTTTCAGGAAGCGACTGAATCAGCTTCCCCCGTTCGGCGACAAGCCTCAATCCGTCCTCAAGGGAAAACACACCGGCAATGCACGCGGCAACGTACTCTCCGATACTGTGGCCAAGCACCAGGGACGGCTTGATCCCCCAGGATTTCCACAACTCAGCCAGTGCGTATTCAAGGGAAAAAAGAGCGGGTTGGGCGTAGGCGGTTTGATGGATAAGGGTATCTTCTGCCTTGCCATGATACAATACATCAAGCAAGGATATCCCGTGTCCCTTCAAAATACCATCGCATTGCTCCAGCGCCTGCTTGAAAACGGGTTGCGTGGCATACAACGCGCCTCCCATACGCGCATATTGCGCGCCCTGCCCCGTGAACAGGAAGACAACGTCCGATTGATGAAGCTGCCTGGTATTGGCAAGTGCGTCCGATTGGTACAAACCCGGAGGACACATGTCTTTTGCATATTCCGACAAGGTTTTAACGAAACCGTCCGCGTCCGCCCCTAACAGCGCAAGCCTGTTACGGAAATGCGTCCTGCCCGCATTTGCGGTATGGCACAGGTCTCCTATATTAACGGAAGGATTTTGCGACAAATAGTCCCGGTATTTTCCGGCAAGCTGCTTGAGCGCCGGTTCGCTCTTGGCGGACAACGTTAACAGGTGCAGCGGCGCATCCAGCTTCCCCTCCTCCGCGTGCGTTTCCCGCGGCGGCGCTTCCTGCAGGATAACGTGCGCGTTCGTGCCGCTGAACCCGAAGGAACTGACACCCGCGATAAAGGGCTTGCCGCGTTTGGGCCAGGGAGTAAGGCTTGAGCAAACACGGACGGGTATTTCGTTCCAGGGGATATGGTCGCTTGGTGTGTTGAAATGTAAGCTCCTGGGAATCATGCCGTGCTGCATTGCCAGAATCACCTTGATGACGCTGGCGACGCCCGCGGACGCCTGCAAATGGCCGATGTTTGACTTTACGGAACCAATGAGGACTTTATCCTTCCTGTCCTTAAACACCATCCCCAAAGCGCGCGCCTCAATGGGGTCTCCGAGACGGGTACCCGTTCCGTGAGCCTCAATATAATCCACGTCACCGGGAAGTACCCTGGCGTTTTCAAGGGCTTTCAGGATGACCTCCTTCTGGGCAAGGGCGTTCGGTGCCGTCAATCCGCTGCTTTCACCATCCTGATTCACGGCGGCCCCTTTGATAACGGCAAGTACCGTATCGCCATCCTTCTCCGCGTCGGAAAGCCTTTTGAGTATGACCAGCCCACAACCTTCCCCTTTGGTATAGCCGCTTGCCGCGTTATCAAAGGGTCTGCACCGTCCGTCTGCCGCAAGGGCATTCAGTTTTGAGAAACCGATGTAGGATTCCGGCGTAAGAATCAGATCAACGCCGCCGGCAAGCGCCATGTCCGACTCCCCGTTTTGCAGGCTGAGGATGGCAAGGTGCAAAGCCGTAAGCGAAGAGGAGCAAGCCGTGTCGATAGCCATGCACGGCCCCCGGAAATCATAGGTATAGGAAAGCCTGCCGGTCGCCGTGCTGAATGCAATACCGGTTACGGAATATTCATTGATCTTCGTCAGGTCGCCGGAACCCAGGTGCGCCTGGAAATAATCGTAACTATCCATCCCGATAAAAACGCCCGTCCGGGAGCCTTTTAAGGCGTGGGTATCCAGCCCCGCGTGTTCCAGCGCCTCCCAACTGACCTCAAGCAAAAGACGCTGCTGCGGATCCAACGATTCCGCCTCTACCGGAGATATGCCGAAAAAATTACCGTCGAAGGTGGAGACCTCGTCAAGGAACCCCCCGAATTTTGAATATGCCTTACCCGGCGCCTTGACGTCAGCATCGTAAAACAGTTCGGCATTCCACCGGTCAGGAGGTATTTCTTTAATCGTATCAACGCCCTGCTCCAGGATACGCCAGTAGGCCTCCGGGTTATTCGCACCGCCGGGAAAACGACACCCCATCCCGATAACCGCAATAGAATCCTTCTTCCTGAGGGCGTCTACCTTTTCGCTAAGATCTTTAATCTTTTCCGACGCCTTTTTGAGCGCTTGTAAATATTTTTGTTCGGTCTCTTTGTTCATGATTTCTCCGGAAACCACGGAATACGGAACGCACTGGTTTTACATTAACACATCCTCTGGCGCCTGGGAACGAGAAAAACAGCAAACAGACACGAATTACACGAATTTTCACGAACGGGTACCGATGAACAGGATTTGTCCATGCCTGCACAAGCGCCTCTGTTGCTTATCCGGGTTGTGCCGCCCCTGCGGGGCTAAAACAATGGGTATTTCCCTTTACCCACCGCTCACGCAGTGGGCTACGGTTGTTACACCCCGATGGGGTGTCTTTGTCATGCCCCGGTAGGGGCAACACAATCGTAGCCCACTGCGTAAGCGGTGGGAAAGCGATGGTTAAGATGTTATCAAGCCCCGGAGGGGCGGCACACATTAAAACATGCAAATATTCTTTGGTACAACACCAAAATATAGTTGCGTAATTAATGCGTTGCAAAGTTCCGTTAGGAACGAAATATTGGTAGAAAAGAAATGATGAGCCAGACTTCGCCTCTATGCATGAAATTCGTCACCATCTATAACCGTAAAAGCGGTCAATTCTCCTTCCGCTATATAGTCAGGCAAGAGGGATGCCGCAGCGGCAGCTAATTTTTGTTTTTTTCTGTTTTTGTATTACAACTCCAGCGACAGGCGTAACCGGCGTTGTTCAAGACACGGGTGCTTATGACTTGTCTAATCTATCGTACGGTTCCGGTTCAACATCCGGTACTTTATTTAATAGTGATTCAAAATCTTTTCTCTTTCCCAATTTAGCCTCTTTTTTTAAATAATCTACGGTCATCATGGCAGATATCTTTTCGGCTGCCGCACTACTTATGAATTGGTTAATAGAAACCTTTTCTTCTTTAGCAATTTTCTTTAACTCTTTATGTAACGATTCTGGTAATCTTACACTCAAAGTACTCATAGTGAACCTCCCTGCAATCCAATAAATTCATTAGGTGTTATTGGTTTTGGTTTAAATTGCTCCAAACCCTTAAAATGTTTAATATTGTGTGTAACAATGTAATCACAATCACCGGCTACTGCTAATTCCAAAAGCATATCATCTTTTTGATCTTTTAGAAGGGGTCTCCATAAATAGAAAATCTCTTGATGGATACAAATTTTACAAAAATACCTTAAAAACCCTAGTATTTCTTGTTTTAAATATCTTTCCGAAAGCTTTTCGTTTAACAAAACCTCCTGGTATTCCATGTATAACGGAACAGAAAGCATTATCTGAAAAGTATTGCATGGCAATTGTGAAATTAATCTGTACGATGCACCGCTCTTCGACCTGAGAGCTGAAAATAAAACATTGGTATCAATTACAATTCTCATAATGTGGTATTGTATACAATACTATGCATTTTGCAAGAATTTTAAGGCATAACGATAATTATATATTACTTTGCAGTTTTTTTATTTCGCACCGGTTCAACTGCGATGTTTTTGGAAAAACGCTTGAAATCCTCGTTTTTCTTGCGTTCATTCCGTCTTTGCTTTTTGCCGATGGCACGGAAACGGCGCATCAAAGGGAACCATTTCAAAACTCCGTCTCTGAAACAACCAATAACACGGATGCTGCTATATTAAATATGTATTCATCAGAGGTTGCCTGGCTTGGAAACGAAGATGTAACTATTGCCACAAGACATGAAACGTCCGTAAGCAAAGCGCCGGGTATCATAACCGTAATTACGGGTGAAGAAATTAAAAATTCAGGCTATCGCACATTTGCGGAAATTTTAAGAACCGTACCAGGCTTTGAAATTCTGAAGATGGCTGACTTTGGCGACGTGGTGCCGGCCGTGCGCGGAATTGAGAGCGCAAACAAGGTACGGCTTATGATCGATGGCCATTTTGTAAACAATCCCCTGAGGGGAAGCGCATTTAACGGTCTTGATGACTTTCCGGTTGAAAATATAAAAAAGATTGAAATCATTCGCGGGCCGGGTTCCGCTCTGTATGGAGAAAATGCGTTCCTTGCGGTGATTAACATTATCACCAAAGACGCAAGCGATATCGGCGGCGTAAGAGTAACCAGCGGATACGGGAGCTTCAACACCTACGAGGAAAACGTTATATTTGGCGAGAAATATGGCAAGGTTAGTGTATCCGGTATGCTTCATTATAGACAAACTGATGGATTTGACGGCATTTTAGGAAGAGACAGACAAACAACGCTTGATGGGATATTCGGCACCTCGGCTTCAAATGCGCCGGGAAACGTGCAAGACGGACGCCAGGAATTCGCCATGAATCTGAAGGTTGAATACAACGACCTGTGGTTCCATGGATGGTATAACAACAAAAACCGGGATACCTTTATCGGCCCTCAATACGCATTAAGCGATGAATCTGACATTGAAAACAATTATGTCTTTGGCGAAATAGGATATAAAAAGGTTTTTAACGAAAGACTTACCATGCGTCCCAGGATATATTACGACCAATTCGATATTAAAATACACGTAGAGGCGTACGAGGAAGGCGCGAAACTCCCCTTTGATACCAATGGAGATGGCATCTATGACCTGTTCGAAACATATCCGGATGGTTTTGTCGGTATTGGCAGCGAGATGGAAAAAGCCGTCGGCACAGAAGTGCCGTTTGATTATGAGTTGTTTGATAATAACATCCTGACCCTTGGACTGGAATACCGTTTGATTAATCAGGGAAACGTTCACTATTCAAGCAATCTTCATCCTGCTACATTCGAGTCCCTTGATTCAATGCAAAATTTTTCCGATACCTATCCATACCTTGAAGAGGCGACGCGTCGAATCTGGGCGGTGTATTTGCAAGACACGTGGGACGTTACGGAAACCTTGAATGTCACGATGGGATTGCGTCGTGACCAGTACAGCGACTTCGGCAGCGCAATCAGCCCACGAACCGGTCTGACGTGGTCATTTATGAAAGACGCTACGCTAAAACTCCTTTATGGCGAGGCATTCCGCGCCCCCAGTTTTTTTGAGATGTATATTGCCAATCAACCCGTGCTTCGGGGAAACGAAGACCTTGACCCTGAAACTATCAGGACATACGAGGCAGGATTAAGTTATAGATTCAACAAATACGTTACGAGCAGTCTTAACTATTTTTATAATGACGTAAAAGACCTCATCGTCTTGCGCCCATTAGCCTATAATCCCACGATATCCCGCTACGAAAATTTTGCAGATGCCCATATACAGGGTGTTGAAATGGAGACGAAGGTGGATATCGCCAAAGGCAATTACGTCTTCATGAATTATACCTTTCAGAATCCGGAAGATAACCATGGCAACGATCTGCCATTCGTTGCCCAGCACAAGGGTAACATTGGCGTAAATGCGCATTATTGGAAATATATGAATACCAATATCAGCTCCTTTATAAGCGGCAAGCGGTCCAGAGAAGAGGGAGACGAGCGGAATGACCTGCCTGCTTATTCACTGCTTAACCTTTCCGTAACAGGACGTATTTTATTGGATTCAGCTATCAATTTTAGCCACAAAAGCATGAGACAAATATTGAATAATCCGGCATACCTTCCACCCGCCTTCCAAAGGAAGATGTTAAAGCACACCTTATGCCTTTGTATTTTAGCCATATTCTCCTTAATAACATGCGCTGTTTCGGATGTGATTGGGCGTGAAGGCATGGCCGTTATTATTAAAAGCCAGGAAATTTCAGCTTATAATGACGTTGCCGAGGGTTTTCAAAGGGATTGTCAAAATAACGCTATTCATGTTAAAGCCATATACGATTTGAAGGGAGATATTGAAAATGGGAAGCATATTGTTCTTGATGTCAGAGAAATCAAACCCAAACCGGATATTATCCTTGCGATAGGCACCCTTGCGTCAACGCTTGCAAAAAAACACATCAAGGATACACCGATAATATTTTGCGCGGTAATTAATCATGAACTCCTGGATTTACAGGGAACGAATATCTATGCCATTTCCTCCGGTGTGCCTTATACGGAACAATTTGCCGTTTTGAAAAAACTTTTCAATACCCGAAAAAACATCGGAATCCTCTATGACCCGATAAAAACCGAAAGGATTGTGTCTGAGCTGACGTCTTTGGGAAACAACTATGACTATAATTTCATCACAGAGAAAGTTTCCTCTAAAAAAGACGTTGGAGACGCGCTAAAGGCCATCAGTAAAAAAATAGACGTCTTATGGATAGTGCCTGACGATACCATAATTTCAAAAGAGTCCATTGACCAATTTGTTGAAACATCACGGAAGAACCATCTGCCCATATTTTGCACGTCGAGCGCGCTTATCAAGCTCGGCGCGCTGATTTCCATATCTCCCGATTACTATTCGATGGGAGGACAGGCAGCCAGAATAGCGTGCGGGCTGTTAAGAAATCCATCACAAAACCCGCCGCCGGTCGAGCAGCCGGAAAAATTGAAGATCACGATAAATGTCAAAACAGCAGAAATACTGAAAGTAGACGTATCACCGTTTCTTTCTTTGCCCGATGTGGTTTTATACCGGTAAACAGCATCGTAAGGGTTTATCTCCTGGCAAAGCGTACAATTACCGGTAAATGTCCGGGAATTTCAACTGGTTGCGCAACCGTCTCGGTTGCGCAAAAAAAGCCGTCGCCGTAGGCGACCCAATTTAATGTATCGGAATTTCAAAGTTAGGCCTGAAAGGCCGACAGGACATAGCGGGGGGTGAAGCCCCCTGAAAGATTATAAAATAATACAAGCCCCAAAGGGGCGACAGGGCGTTTTGTTTTCGAGATCAAAACAATAATAAATTCAAGAAAAGATAAATGTCCTATCCATGTTAAGCATCCTTTTCTGTCGCCCCTTTGGGGCTTGTTATATTATTTCTTTATCCAGGGGCTTCACCCCTGGCTATATACTTTCAGCCCTTCGGGCCTGTTGTAGGGCGAAGAGGCTCTTCGCCCTACATGAAAAAGTCGCCGAAGGCCTAATGTAATTACCGCTATGAGTATTCGAATAAAACTTATCCTCTCCATAAGCACAATCATATTTATCATTGATGCTCTCTGTTGTATGTCGTTCTTTTTTTACTCAAAACGGCGATGTAATGAGGAATTGAAGCATCTTGGCACGGCACTGGCCAGTTTATTTGCAACGGATAACGAAATTAAATACGCCCTGGATTATGAACAACCGCTACTCCTTGCTTCACCGGTAAGAAGGATTAAGGAATTCGACAGAGAAAACATTGTAAGCCACATTAGAATATCGAATGACCGGAATACGCTCTTTGAATATAAGTCGCCATGGTCAAATATTGAAACGAAAGAAATTCCCATAATAGATTACCGTAATTACCAATCTGAGCCAAACCACAAAGCAATCATCATCTCCGGAAAATCATTCTATAATTATTTTATCATTATCCTTGAAAGGCAGGTTTTTTCAGGCGAGGCGCTTGCGGAGCAGATGTTGAATGAAGGACCAAGCGATAAGGAAAATTCAGCGAAAGGGTTTGTGCAGATACTTCTATCCACGGATAAAATGGACGAAAAAATACGCCAGGCCGTATTATACAGCATTATGCCCGTAGGCATGGGCATTGTTTTGGGCGGTTTGGGTATTACGCTGCTTTTGACAAGATATATCGTATCTCCTTTACAACATCTACGGGTTATACGTGGGAAGAGGTCTCAGAAAAGAAATTATGGCTCGTCCGCAGAATCTGTGGGTAATAAGTAAGACATAGGAAGAGAAAAGGAGCATTGCCTTCCAAAAATGTGTAAGATGTTTTTATTGAGAAAA
>JACVXV010000121.1 GCA_015661205.1 Candidatus Brocadiaceae bacterium | reverse complement strand
TGGTATACGATTTGGTATCAAAATAATTTCCCCGAGGTCAGGATATCTGACGTTGTTCTCTTGGTTAATTCCTGCGCTTTATAGCTATACTTCTGGTTTGTTTCTCCGTTAAAAATCATCTTCGGGGATGCATTAGGGTATGGGCCTCCACTGACCGTTCCCCATTCAAACCACGCCTCGGTCTGCAACCGGTTCGCATTTACCGTTGCGTTGGGTTTTGCAGAGATATTTGTAATGCTGGTGGCAGGCCTTGTTATCGCTGTTGGTAATGGATGCCGGTGGCATACCAGAGGTCCCCACCACCCCCAGCATAACTGATGTGCGCCTTGTCCGATGCGTCTAAGGCCAGGGAGGTATACCAGCCCACGTTTCCATCCGTTGCAACCGCATCCGTAACCCAATGCCCTGATTTGTTGGTGGCGTACCTGAGGTCTATTATACTCATCGTTATAGCTGATGTGTACCTTGTCCTTTGAGTCCAGCTTTAGTGAGGTATCGTAGCCTACATTTCCACTATTGTCTACCATCGTCGTTACCCACGAACCGGATTCATTCGTGGCGTATTTGAGGGCGGTATTATACACATCAAGATAGCTGATGTGCGCCTTGCCTTTTGTGTCTAACGCAAGGGAGGTATTCCGGCCTGCGTCTTCATCACTGTCCACCGTAGTCTTAATCCACGCCCCTGATGCATTAGTAGCATACCTAAGACCCAAGTTGCCATCCGCATAGGTGATGTGCGCATGACCGGAGGCGTCTACCGCTATGGAGTTATAAAAGTATACGTATTTATTATCTACCGTAGTCGTTACCCACGACCCGGATGCATTGGTGGCGTATTTAAGGTCATAATTTGTGTAATCATGATAGCTGATGTGCGCCTTACCGGACGCGTCTAGCGCTATAGAGCTATGGAAGCCTACACCTCCATTATTATCCACCGTAGTCGTTACCCATGACCCGGATGCATTGGTGGCGTACTTGAGGAACTTGTTGGCATAATCATGATAGATGATGTGGGCATGGCCCGACGTATCTAGCGCCAGGGATGCATAATAGCCCACATCGGGAGAGGTATCGGCTGTTTCATAATGCCAGGCAGCGCCATCATGGTATGCGTAATAAAGGTGTTCGCCTCCATAGGCAATATGGGGATGGTTGCCTGCATCGACGGCAATGGCCCTTGAAGAAAGCCAATCAAAATATCTTGGCGCGTCCACAGCCTCTATCGCCCAGGTTAATGTCGCGGCATTTGCGCCTTCAACGTCCTTGCCTATAACCTTTTCTTTAGATGACGGATATCCTGGGTCTTCCAGCCCTGCCTTCTTATCCTTTCTCTGCGTATAGGAACGAAGATACTCATCCCGTGAACGGAGGTCTCTTCCCTCTTCTTCCATCCTTTGGCGCAGGGGATTGTGCGTTGAACGGTATGGGGGCAATTCCTCTTCGTGGTTGGGTCTCCGGCTATCATCCGGAATGCCAATGTGATTATTGACCACGGCATCCTTGCCGTATGCCGTCAGTCCAGTAATAAGATTTGTGAACAGAAAGAGTACCAATAGATGAACGGTAGTCTGCACAATAAAAACCATGTCCCTTCCTTTTCCTTGTTTGATAAACATTATTACCCTTTCCTGAAAAAAAATTATGCCACTGCGGGTTCACGTTTACAACTTGAACCTTACGTTTTAGATGGTTGTTTTTGTCGTCAATTATACAAAGCGTTATTGGCCGAATAAATTTGTCGGTTCGGGTTGCAAGCCCGAATCCGCTGAATAAATTTCTAATCTATATAATGTAGTGGCAAGGCGCGCCTTGCCACTACACGGTTAAAGGCTGCCGGATACCTGATTTTACTGGTTTTTTCGCTTATCGTTACTTTTCCCACTAACATTAATCCAGTTTCCACAGGGCATACTCAATTGTCAAGATAATTATTTTGTTACAGTGGGTATATGGTTTTTTAACCAATCACTCACAGCCGGTGAGGTGGGTGATACTGGCTACACCCCCCTCACCGTAATACCGCCCGTCTATGTGCTACGATATCCCTGATTTGTGTACCATTTCTTCATGGACACAGACATGTCTCCGCATGGTCGCAAAGCGGATTGGCGCTAAGGGTTACCGGCGTATTGACAACGCGAAAGTCTGTGGGTTTAATAACCGTAATACTGTCGTAGAAACCAGGGTATTTCTCATCCCACACTATTCTGTTGGTTTTAGTGTCTGTGAACAAATTCTGAAGGTTAAAAGACATCGAATTCCCACCACCGCCGTCCACAAGGACCGCGCCGTAAGTCTTCAGTGTCCTGGCTATGACCCTTCCATAAGGGTTCTGTATGGGATAGGATGTGACGTCAATCATGGTCATACGACCGTCTTCCGTATTTTCCGGCACCGTTTTGCCGGGGATGAATGGATACTCTGCGTCGGTGATATCGTCTCCAAGCACATCTGGATTCCAAAAGTTTTCATTGTGGGTAAATCTGTATATGTTTGTATTGTGGTTCGGATCATAGGAATGATAGTAATATTTCGTGATTTGTTGTTGTGTAGTTGGATCAAGCTTGCCAACGATGTGCATGGTTGAAACATCGGCGAAGCGGACAGCTTTAAGATTGTCTCTAGTTGCATTGGCCATAGCAGGAATAATCAAATAGGACTCGGATGATCGGTAGCCGTCCCCGGAATTGGTGTATTCCTGGGAGAATTAGCGGCAAAAGGCCTCCACCACCCAGGCAGACTCATACCCAGGTAGCCATCCCCAGCGATACTTGTCTGCGCTAACATGCCACAGAGAAGAAATAACAAACCTTGTGAGAACAAAAACATTCGTTTAAGCATAACACTACACCAACCTTTCTTTTCTCCTTGTGCCTTCAAATACATCGCACACCTTGCTTGCGCCGGTGATGGTGTATGAGGGCGTCTATTAAACACGAGATAATTTCACGAAAATTGCGCTACTTTTTGTTGGTCGTCTTCCACCTCCTTTTCCTATCAATGTTCATGCGGCAAATTGCTTTTTAAACCATTCACTTTCATTAAGAACTACCCACTCTAAAAATAACCGTCAATTTCCCATTCTGCGTTCCCACCTCCTTTCAAAAACGAGTTCATTACAAGGCCATTCAAGCCGGACCATGAACCCGAAATTGGTCTGTGTTAACATTTGCCCCAAAGCCTTATACAGAGCCGGATGCGAGACTTCTTGCAAAATGTTGTTGAAAATGTAACTGTTTGTCTCTTAAAAGAGATAATGATCAATGCTTATGCCAGAAGAGGGAAATTCCGAATAGCCACACATCAGCTACGATGCCCTTTTTCAAAACGAACGGATGTAAATACGGATGAAACCTTGTAAACAAAGAGAACTTGCCATTGGAAGGGATATATTTACAGAGGGTGAGGTGACTATTTTGCCGGGTGTTTTATGACCAGGTTACGTGAATCGGTGAAGAGATTTCTCGAAATGTAACCATTGGACGGTATAAAATTGTACCTTAGGTGTGACAAAAATTGTCCTTCGGAGACTTTTTTACCGTGAACACAAAAAATCAAAATGAATATTCTTGTCAATGAAAAAACCGTGTTCCCCCTCATACAGACCCTTTTCGCATAACAAAACGCACATCTTCATTACGATGCGCTATCCTTATGAAGCCGCAACAGGCAAGCGATGCCCTTGCCCCGGACAGTTTGGCAAAGTTGTCAAACATCCGTGCAAAACACAAAAACATTTCTTATGTCCTTGCGTCACATGAACACCTTTATTACAATCCGCAGTATCCGGGTAACACAACAAGCGTGGCGGCATTTCAGGCAGATACCTGGTTTCAGAAGGCGCGGGTGCTAAAATTTACGTAGATGAAAGCAGTGGAGGTTTTCCATCAGCAATCTTTTCACGCAGGCTTCGTCATGATGCAAAACGTGCATATTCCAAGCGGCTCTTGTGCGAACCTTACCGATGATTGAGGAACCCCGACCATATTACACAATCGCTGCAGAGCTTCTTTCGTACGGTATTGCAGAAACCATTTCCAGCACCATTCCATGGCGTTCCGGCTGGGGTTATCGGGGTGCAGGTTGCTCAATACGGCCATGCCTCCGGGCGCAGTCCAATCCCATGCGGTTTTCAAGAGCTTGCTTGCATAGAGGTCTCCCATAAAATCCAATAACCCGCCGACCCACACGAGGCCGTAGCGCCTTTCCGTCTGTAGTCTGAGTACGGTCGATAACTCCCACTGAAACGTTACGTGATCGGTCCTGGCTTCCTGGATGGTGTTTTGCGCGTACGCGATGGCATTGCTCTCCTTGTCTATGCAGTGGAATGAACTCCCGGCGGCGGCGCGCCCAGCGCGGACTATTGCTTCAGCCACCTCCCTGCATGAACCGCAACCAAGATTCAAGACCGCTATGCCTTCAGGTGACTTGCCGGTGAGTTCACAAAAGAGATTATTGAAGTATTCTTTACGGTTCCTTATGGCTTGAGTGATGGGAAACCGATGATAAAACTCTTCCCAAAGCTTGTTCAAGGGGTGTGCGGGAATGGCCTTTTTGTATATCCAGTCATTCACCAGGTAATCCCCTTGATATCCCAGGGGTTTGTTCCTGCAGTGATGGCTTATGGAGCATCTGTCGAGTTCGTAAGCGCATGCCCTTGCGCAATACTTTATGAATGCATCCCTTTCATCAGGACATTTAAGGGATAATTCGTTGATGTGCTTTAATCTGACATGAAATTGTCCATCGAAAACCTGCTGTTCTTCGCAGGTAATAAGTTTCAAGTAGTCTGCCAGGGCATCGATCTCATGCCGTATTTGCACATGAAAGTCATCCATTTGCACACACCTCCGATTTAATTCGGGTCAAGCCGGACGCGGATAAATCCGTGCCTGACTCTTTTTGCCATCCGCTTTATAGGCACGGCTTCAACCATGCCGTCCCAAAAAACCGCTTAAATAACCGGTTATACCGTAAGTTTGTCTCATTATAGCACAGAGTAATATTTTCTCAAGATAATAATTACACCACGAAATTGTTTATTGTGCCTTAGTGGTATAACATGTTACTGCCTCAAAATCGAAATCATAATCTTCATTATTCATTGACAAGTGAGTCATATTTTAAAGGCGATAATCCACATACCAGATGTTCAGATACTCGAATACGATCATCTGGCATCCGATATTTTTTTACCGGTTTGAAGTTATACATCGGGATAAAAAGAGCCACAATCACATGCATAAAAAGAATACAGTCGGAAGCAATGTAAGAACGTGTAGAATAAAGGCAGGCATGACGCAGGAAGAGCTTGCCTTGAAAAGCGGCCTTTCGCAGGGATACATCAACCAACTGGAAAATGGAAAGCGAAATTATACCCAAAAATCGCTGGAACTCATCGCTTCCGCACTTTCCGTAACGGTGATAGACTTATTCAAGGAAAAGGGGATTGAACAACCGGCCTCCATTGCAGAGAAGTCGGAGATTTACCAAAAGAAAAGGAGCCATGAAAAAGAGTTCCAGATACTCCTGAGCAACCTGCCGGAACCCATCGCCAACCATTACCTCACCCTCTTGAAGCTGGAGTGGGAAATACTTCGCAACAAGAAATGAAGAGGCGTGACACATCAGCCCCGCCCGGGAAAAACGCATAACGCGGAATTCATTATTACGGCGTGATCGCCAGACCGATTAAAAACATTTGGAACCACAGATTTTGGATAGTAAAATCCCACGGATTAAAGATACTTGGCGCACAACGTTTTTAATTTGTTCCAGGCCGCCACTATCCCCGTATGCTTACAACGTCTGCAAAATATCCTTGACAATTTGTTAAAAAACAATATAATTTCATACTTTCTAAAAACTTTAATCGTCAGCTTCTTTTTTTAATGTGAGAGGAGATTATTTGTCTATTGTGAACGTGCAGGAATTAGTTGATGCGGGGTTTCATTTTGGTCATCGCACGAGCAGGTGGAATCCTAAGATGAAGCCCTTTATTTTCGGCAAGCGGAATTTAATCCATATCATCAACTTGCGGGAAACGTTGAAAGGGTTGATCACGGCATGTAAGTTCTTAACTAACCTTGCCAGAACCAAAAAGGACATCCTATTTGTAGGCACAAAATGGCAGGCTCGCGACATCACCGTGCAAGAGGCTAAACGTTGCGGAATGCACTATGTTAGCGAACGTTGGTTAGGCGGCACATTGACAAATTTCGATACCATCAGGAAACAGTTGCTGCGACTGGTAGAGCTTGAAAATCTTGAAAAAACCGGGGGAATCAACCAGTTTAGCAAGAAGGCGATCTCTTCTCTTAACCGTGAGCGTAAAAAGCTGGTTACCAACCTGGAAGGCATACGGCACATGTCTGCGTTGCCGGGTGCGCTGGTAGTGGTAGACCCAAAGCATGAACTTAATGCTATTAAGGAAGCAAGGAAACTGGGAATCCCTACGGTATGCCTCGCGGATACGGATTGTGACCCGGATTTGATAGACATTTGCGTGCCGGGAAACGATGATGCGATACGGTCAATCAGTCTTTTTTTGACGAAAACTACCGACGCTATTTTAGCGGCTAAAGAGCTTTCGGCTACGATACACAAGTTATAAATAAAAGGACTTACTTACGGCTCTCCTTTCGTTTACAACAAAAAAGAAAATAAGGCTTATCCACAACGAGCAAACCCGATTGCTGCATCAAAAACATTCAGTGGCTATTCCATTTTGGATTGTTTTGCACTCATTGGTGTGGTGAAGTACCGGAAAAGTTGCTGATTTATAATACAAGTACGGAGGATGTACATGGCAGATTTATCTAGTATAACGAAATTAAGAGAACAAACAGGCGCAGGCATACTAGAATGCAAAAGTGCATTGGACGACGTTAAAGGCGATTTCGAAAAAGCCCTGGAAATCATTAAGAAGAAGGGGATCGCCAAGGCTGCAAAAAAAGAACAACGGGCTACCGCGGAAGGAAGGGTCGGCAGCTATATCCATACAAATGGGAAGCTTGGTGTCTTGGTAGAGTTGAATTGCGAGACTGATTTTGTGGCAAAAAACGAAGTCTACCAGCAGTTCCTGAAAGACATTTGCATGCAAGTGGCCGCCGCAAAGCCGTTGGTGGTAAAGAGGGAAGATATTTCCGCTAACGTCATTGAAGAACAAAAGAAGATATTTATGGAAGAAGCCAAGGGCAAGCCTGCTAATATCGTAGAAAAGATTGCTGCGGGCAAACTGGAGAGCTTTTATAAGGAAAGATGCCTTTTGGAGCAGCCTTTCATAAAGGACAATACCAAAACCATTCAGGAATTGTTAATTGCTATCATTGCCAAAATCGGAGAGAACATCAAAATAAATCGTTTTGTCAGATTCGAGGTTGGGGAAGGATAGCGTATCTGCCACGCTTTATTGCCTCTGGGCCTATGCAAAGTGACGTCAAGTACAAGCGGGTGTTGTTGAAGATAAGCGGTGAAGGCTTTGGTGATACTACCGGGCGCGGCATTGAAACCGGGCAGTTTAACGCGACAGCAAAGACGATACAAAAAATCTCTGCAATGGGCGTGGAGCTTGCGGTCGTTGTGGGAGGCGGCAACATACTGCGCGGCGCAAGCTTTAGCAGCACGGGCAAATCGCGGGTGCATGCGGATCAGATCGGGATGGTGGCAACCGTTGTGAACGCGCTGATCCTCCAGGAAACACTGGAGTCCTTTAACGTTAAATCACACGTGGTCAGCGCGGTTAACGTACAAAATATTACGGAGCCGTTTATCCTGAAAAATTGTTTGCAGTATCTGAAAGAAAAATCCGTTATTGTTTTTGCCGGTGGAACGGGTAACCCTTATTTTACCACCGACACGGCTGCCGTCCTGCGCGCAATTGAGATTAACGCGGACGTGCTGCTGAAGGCGACTAAGGTCGATGGCGTTTATTCGGACGATCCTAAAAAGAATCCGTTGGCACAACTATTCACAAAATTGACCTATTTGGACGTGCTGAACAAACGGCTTGGCGTGATGGATATGACGGCAATATCATTAAGTATGGAAAATAAGTTGCCGCTGATTGTATTCAACATGGGTAAGCATGAAAACATGCAGAAGGCAATTTGCGGAGAACCTGTGGGAACTTATATCGGGGAATAAAGGTATGTCAAAAGAAGCGATAAACAAAGAAACCAGGGTTAAGATGGAAAAGGCCGTGGGACACCTGGGCGATGAATTAAAAAGCCTGCGAACGGGCAGGGCGACACCGGGGCTTGTGGAAAACCTGAAAGTAGAGTGTTACGGCACATTGTCTCCGCTAAAGCAGTTAGCGGTAATATCGGTGCCCGACGCACAGTCTTTGGTGATTAAACCTTACGATACATCGACCATTTCAAGCATTGAAAAGGCCATTTTTCAGTCCGATATCGGTTTAACCCCTTCAAACGAGGGAAAGGCCATCAGGATCGTAATTCCACCGCTCAACGAAGAACGCCGTAAGAAAATAGCCGCGCACGCAAAGGATTACGGTGAAACGGCAAAGGTAGCACTTAGAAACGCAAGGCATGAAGCAAATAAACAGGTTGACAAAGAAGAAAAAGAAGGTATTCTAACTGAAGATGATGCAAAACGCACAAAGGACGACGTACAAAAGGCCATTCACGAGTTTGAAGGCAAGCTGAGTGACCTGATTAAGAAGAAGATAGAAGAGATAACAAAGGTATAAAAATGACCCGGCAGGGGGCATAGCTCAGTTGGTAGAGCACCGCCCTTTTAAGGCGATTGTCGATGGTTCGAGTCCATCTGCCCTCACCATTTTAAATAGTAAAATGGCCCCATCGTCTAGCCTGGTCTAGGACAACAGATTTTCGATCTGTGAACTGGGGTTCAAATCCCCATGGGGTCATATAACGCTAAAAAAGCCATGCGATGAAAAAACATCGCATGGTTTTTTTTTCTATAGGTTAGCCCACCCTTGCTATTTCCCGCTTGATTTCGCCCAGGTCGATACACCCTCCAAGTATCGGGATAAACTGTATCTCACGACGTAAGATACTTTCAATCTCATGAACATATTGCCCGGTGTTCATCTCCATCATAAGTATCCGTTTGTATCTGGCTGCAATTGTTTTGATCTCTTCAACGAGCGGGTACATGCGAATGGGCCTGTACAGCGCAAAATCATTTCTAAAATAATATGCTACACGGGAAAGCGCCCCAAACGATATCAGGAGCGTGTCCGTCTCTTTCGTGCATGCACAATATTCATAGTAATTATATCGCTGCGCCGTCAGTTGCTGCTTTTCTTGCAAAGAAGCGATGAGCCTGCGGTAGTTATCGGCGTCGGCGGTCTTCACCACGGAATTTTCGTGCGACAGCCCCGTAAAATGCCGGTTTCCCGTGCCTAAAGGCGGGCGGGTGCGTTTCACGACCTCAAAATCACGGTGTGGGACGATTGTCTCATAGAGGTGGCTGATGTAGCCGTCGCTGAGGAGGATAACGGGGCTTAAGGACTCTTCCGCCGCGTTAAAAGCCATCACGGTGTATTTATAAAGCTCGGCTACAGAGTTTGGGTAAAACACGATAGGGAAATAATCACCATGGCTGCCGTGTTTACATTGGATGATATCGCCCTGGGCGGGAAGGGTAGGCATCCCCGTGCTGGGGCCGACCCTTTGAACGTTAACAATAACAAGAGGCACCTCCATAATATGGGCGAGCCCGATGCTCTCCTGCATGAGAGAAAAGCCGGGGCCGGAGGTGGCTGTCATCGCCTTGAGTCCGGCCAGTGACGCGCCAATAACGGCGTTGATGGAGGCAATCTCATCCTCCATCTGCAGCACCTTGATATGGCGCTTGTTAACCATTTCATGGATTATTTCAGAGGCCGGTGTGATGGGATAGCCCGCAAAGAATTTTACGCCGGCCACCTCTGCCGCCATTGCAATGGCCTGATTACCCTGTAACAACTGCTTTGGCATCTATTTCCTCAATCTCAATGGCCATATCGGGACAGTACCGCTGACACGTCTTGCAGGCGATACACCTTTCCAATTCAACCAATTTATGTTGCCGTATTTCCAGATTTTTAACGGGGCAAAAGTCTACACAGATACCGCAGCATTTACAGTATGCATGATTAACATGAACAATCCCCTTCCGCTTTTGAACCTTTTCTTCTGACAACCCAAAACCTCCCCGTATAAAACCCGTAGGGCAAGGCTTCAGCCTTGCCACTTGCCCGCACGCCCTCAAACCGGTTAAAATGAATATTTTCAGCTTCTGAGAAATCCAATATCGAATAACGAATAACGAATTTCGAAGGCTATTGGGACAAATTAATATTATAATCCCGGTAACCGCAAATAGACACGAATTAATGTGTTGCAAAGTTCCGTTAGGAACGAAATATTGGTATGCCCTGGTAGCGCAGGCTTCCAGCCTGCTGTTTTTCTCAAATGCAGGCAGGAAGCCTGCGCTACCAATCCGCATCTATCCTCGCAAATCAGCGGCTCGTTCAGGTTGTTAATTTAGCAAAAACAAAGGGAATTGCAAGATTAGTTATTTTGTCTGTTTTTTTGTGGGCGATGCCCACCCTACAGACTTATTGACTTTTGTTTCCTTTTCCGGGTAGAATAGCCAAGCCTTTTCAGCCGGATGTGACGGTACAACGTGAAATTCGAAATTCGAAACCCGAAACTTTAAACTTAAAAAAACATGCCCGAAAAATCCATCACCATCTTACACTTATCCGACCTCCAATTTGGCGTCAACCACCGTTTTGGCCTGGATATCAGCTCGCCCGATGCTAAACATGACACCTTGTTAGGGCGGTTAACACATGACTTGGATTCCCTCAGGAAGGATTACCGCTTGCGCCCGGATTTGGCTATCTTTGCGGGCGATTTAACCGAATGGGGAAAAAAGACTGAGTTTGAAGACTTGCGTGGTTTTGTCGATGGCTTATGCAAACACCTTGAATTACCCCATAATAGGGTAATCCTGATACCAGGCAATCATGACGTTAACCGCGTACTGTGTAAAAATTATTTTGAACTTTGTGGAGAAGAGGGCGTCCCGCCCGCCACTTATTATTTTGAAAAATGGAAATATTTCAAGGCGTTTTTTGACCAATTCTACCTTAACTTGCCCGACATCCAATTCACCTCTACAGAACCATACACCCTCTTCAAAATCCCTGAGTTAAATTGCGTCGTAGCCGGTTTAAATTCTGCCATGCAGGAAAGCCACCGGGATGAAGACCACTATGGCTTTGTTGGAGAAGAGCAATTACGCTGGTTTCAAGACCAATTAGGGGCATATAAACAAAAACTCCTGCATGGACACGTCCACCAGGCGCAGATAGGCTGGATTACCCAAAAAGCCCCCATTTTAGCGGCGGGCAGCGCGGCGGTAAAAAAAGAGTGTCGCCCCGACGAGACGCTTAACCAATATCAACTTATTCAGGTACACACAAACCGCTTCGTGCGCTATCGCCGCTCCTTTGTGCCAGGCAATAAAAGCTGGGCGTGGGATAATGCCGTGCATACCGACCCCGCTAAGCCTTTTGAAGAAGAAGAGGTACATTTTGATTCAGTAGACGACGCCATACTCAAAGAAGGAAGTATTGAAGCTACATCTCATATCGGCGACGATTGGAACGCGGGCAGAAAAGAAAGGGAGCTTGACACCTTTTTATCCCGCGTCGAAAAAACCTTCAAACTCCGCCATCCTGAAGCCAAAATCACCCGGTACAACGAACACGGCAAAGTCCCCTACCTACAGGTTTGCGAGAAAAAAGGGACGGTTGTCGAGGTGTACCCTGTTGGCGTGGTGGAACGCGGCATGAATGTTGAAATGCTGGAGATGTTTGACCGTGAAACCGTCTCCAAATTCCGCAGCACGGATGTCGGCGCAATCGCACATCTGGTTTACGGCAACGCTATTGCATCTCAGGATGACCTGCTTCGCCATCCCGCCGTGAAGCATATTCGCCTCCAAAGTTTCATTGAATGCCAGGGCTTGATTGATTTTAGCGGGTACGTGCAAAGGCAGACAAAAAGGCTTGAAAACGACGTGGTCTATCCACCCAAGCTCTATGTGCCGCAAAGGCTACGTGTCAAGGAAGTGGATGTGGAAGTGGAAAACGAGGCCGTTAGCATGACACTGCAATGGCTGCATGAACCGGCCGGGCGTTTCGTCCTGATTTTGGGCGAGTTCGGCACGGGGAAGACCTTTTTGTTACGTCAATTGGCCCTGCGTCTGGCGCAAGACGGCCATAGTTATCCGCTGTTGCTGGAGATGCGCAGTTTAGAAAAGACGAACCATCTGGATAACCTGGTTGCCCAGCAAATAGCCAGGGAAAACATTGAATACAAGTCAGACAAGTTCCGTTACATGCTGGCGGAGGGGCGGGTCGTGTTGCTCTTTGACGGCTTCGACGAACTGGCAAGCCGCGTAACGTATGAGCGGGCGACGGAGCATCTGGACGTCCTCATTGATGCCGCGCAAGGCGAACGCGCCCGTGTGGTCGTGACGTCACGCACCCAGCATTTTATTTCGGACAGGCAGGTGAAGCAAAAGATGATGGAAAAGGTGGAGATGGTAAGCCGTCATCGCATCGCTTATTTACAAAAATTTCAACCTGCGCAGATCAAGCAATTTCTGTGTAACTATCTCGGCAGCGAAGAAAAGGCAGAAAAACGTTATAACCTGATTGATGAGATCAAGGACTTACTCGGACTGTCTGAAAATCCGCGCATGTTAAGTTTTATCGTAGAACTGCCTGAAGCGGATTTGCTTAAGGCGCGCAGGGAACAGGGTGAAATTACCGCCGCGAAATTATACGAACTCATACTCCAAAAGTGGTTGGAGGGAGAGCAACGCCGCGTAGGCGTCGGCAATAAGGACGAATTGAAATTGTCCGACCGTTGGCAGGCGGTGACCACCCTGGCCATGAGCCTCTGGGAAACCACCGAGCCGCGCATCGGCATTGACGGCTTGAAGGAAGAATTGCAGAGGACATTAAAAATATTGCTGCATATTGACATTGCTACCCAGCAAATCGCCTCCGGCACCTTGTTGGTGCGTGACGAGGAGGGGCGTTTCGGCTTCATCCACCAGTCGGTGTTGGAGTGGCTGGTGGCAAGGCACGCCGCAGAAAAGGACAAACTGGGCGAGGTGTTATCCGTCCGCCCTGTTTCCGCGCTGATGGCGGACTTCCTGTGTGACCTGAGCGACAGAACGCCATTAAAGACGTGGATACAAGACGCCTTAGCCCGGCCAGTCAGCGACGCCGTAACGAAGAACGCCTTACTCTTGGAGCAGCGTCTGCAAAAGAGGGGCATAATTATACGGGGCGCGAAAATGCTGGCAGGCGATCAATTGCGGGGACAGGATTTCTCCGGGCAGGATTTATCGTACGCGGATTTCAGCAATGCCGACGTAACGGAAGCCAATTTTAGGGGCTGCAACTTGCGGGGCGCACGTTTCCAGGGGGCGGTTTTATGCAGGGCAAACCTTGTTAAGGCAGGGTTACAACGCGCCAATCTGTCGGAAGCAAACTGCAGGGAGGCAAATCTTTCCGGGGCGGATTTAACCGGTGCCGATATAAGAGAAACCGCTTTTTACCGTGCCAAGTTGTTTGCCACGCAGATGGAGGTGGGCGCGCTCAATAAAGAAAAAACCTATGGCGCAGCCCTGCCTGGAGATACTTGCCGGGCGGCACATAGCCTTGCTTTTCATGCTCAAAGCGTTGCCATAAACCCACGGGGAGATTTGTTGGCCATTGGTGGGGGTAACGGTTATTTAGCCATCTGGGACATAAAAACCGGCCTGGAATTGAAGGTATTGCGCGGCCATGAAAGCGGGGTTTATAGTGTCGCCTTTGACTCAAGCGGCAAGCTCCTGGCGAGCGGTTCTGATGATAACACCGTGAGGTTGTGGGAGGTCGAGGGCAAGAAAGAGCCGAAGGTATTGCGCGGCCATGAAGGTTTTGTTTATAGTGTCGCCTTTGACTCAAGCGGCAAGCTCCTGGCGAGCGGTTCTGAGGATAAAACCGTGAGGTTGTGGGAGGTGGCGACGGGACGTTGTATGGCTATTTTGTTGCATCTGCAGGAAGGCTGGATGATTTACACCCCGGAAGGGCGGTACAAAATGGGCGGTAACGTCGGCAATAACTTCTGGCACGTCATCAACCTCTGCCGTTTCGCCCCCGGCGAATTAGACGAATTTATCCCCCATTTAAGAATGTCCATGGATGAGAGCATCCTCGCGTAGCGTATCGTAGCGCAGGCGTCCCGCCTGCACTTGAGCAAATACAGCAGGCGGGACGCCTGCGCTACCGGTTCACGGCAGGATGTCTAAATTAAGGCGGGTGGTCATTTAGCTATGTTTGTGCTTTGTTTCTTTTCTTGAAATGTAAAAGTACAAAGCCAATAAGCCGACTATTCCAACTATTCCAACACCGTAGATGACAAACAGGTTGAGTTCATTCATTTTGCTTTACCTCCTTCTGTTCAATTGGCGACTTTTAACAGCGTAGTGGCAAGGCGCGCCTTGCCACGACAAGGTCGGTTTGAAATTCCCATACAATTAAATTAGGCCGCCTACATCGACGGCATTTCGTATCGCGCCAACCCTCGTGGTCTGTCAATGGCGGGGAATGAACCCCCGCGCTACTATAATGTGTCGCCATACAAGTTCCGTTAGGAACAAAATATTGGTAGAAGATAAACATAAAAACCGTGTTAGTTCCGTAGGAACGATATAGGGGTAAAATAATTGTATTTTAAATATATCATGCCTACGGCATTTATGTTTGTATACCCTTAATTTCTACCGATATTTTGTCCCTACGGGACATTAAAAATACAGACACAGATTAATTTTTAAATATAGCCAAAAGCCTCTCCGCTCTATAACAGGCCCGAAGGGCTGGAAGGAAAATGGAATAATATAACAAGCCCCGTAGGGGCGACAGAAAGTGATGCTTAACATGGCTGGAACACCCATTTCCCATAAAATTTACATTGTTTTAACAATAAAAACAAAATCCGCGGATTTACGCGGATAGACGCGGATTGCAAAAAGTAGCGCAGGCGTCCCGCCTGCACTTGAGAAAAAAACAGCAGGCGGGACGCCTGCGCTACAAGACTTTTTAGGTTTGATTACCGATGGAATTTTGATAGAATTTCACTTTGTTTGCAGGCCTGTGCGGATACGGCGTGGCGTGTTCGAAGGCATAATGGCATAGACTCATTCTTTGGTCTCTCCGTA
>JACVXV010000244.1 GCA_015661205.1 Candidatus Brocadiaceae bacterium | reverse complement strand
CTTAAAGCCGGCCAGCCTCACACAATTTCTACCTGAAAAACACGCTTCATTTGTTGCAGGGCAAATCGGTGGTCGCCCTGGCTTAGCGCGGCAACGCAGTTTTCAGGGACTATTACCTTGTAACCCCTCATAGACGCCTCGGCTACGGTATAAAGAATGCAAATATTGGTTGCCACGCCTGTTAATATTACGTGGGTAATACCCAACTGCTTCAATAATTTATCCAAAGCCGTCTTGTAAAAACAGGAATAGCTGGGCTTTGTTATCAGGTAGTCGCCCTTGTGTGGTTTGAGTTCATCGATAACTTGCGCGCCGACGGTTCCTTTTACGGCATGTCTTGGCCATAAGGAAAATTCCGGGTCTGCCGGACGGTGTCCATCGCAGCAATAGATGATGGGGATATGTTTTTTTCTCGATTTGATTATTTCTCTCTTGATGTTACCGATAATCGCCTGCGCCCGTGCCACTTCAAGGGGTGCGCCTTTCAGGACGAAGTCATTGAGCATATCGCAAACAATCAGTGCGTGCTTTTCGTTGTTTAATGTTTTTGGATTTTTCATGATTATTTATTCTTACCGAACAAGATTGCTTTGAATTCCCTGCACGTTAAATCTGGCCATCAGCAACTTTTTGTACTCACACAGGGACACGGGCACCGTGTCCCTACGTGGATGGTTCAGGCTTGTAGCCTGGACCGTACCGCTATGGTTTATTTGTATTTCCCTTTTTTATCATGAGGATTACAATCACGATACAAATCAGGGTGGCCTGGAGCAAGAGGAGCAGGGCATCCAGCGTGCTGCCGTTTCTCAGCACAAGCGCGCACAGACCCAGGCTGGCGGCAATAAAATAGATGAAGAAGACCGTCTGTCTTCTGTTAAAGCCCAGTTGTTCCAGCCGGTGATGCAGGTGGTCTTTGCCGGTAAAGCTTAAGTACTCGGTGAAACTGGCTATCTGCTTGTTTTTAAACCGTGTAACGGTGGTGTAAGACATATCGAAGATAAGTATTCCCAGGACAAGCACAGGCAGCGTGTACGCCTTAACGGGGTCATTGGCACCCCACCCGCCCATGATCGTGAGGCTTGCCAGCATGTATCCCATGAAGGTGCTGCCGCCGTCACCGAGAAAAATACCGGCTGGCTTTTTGTATCTTAGGTTATAGGGAAGGAAACCCAGGCTGCTGCCCAGGAGCGCAAGGGAAAGATAGAGGACGTATTTCTGTCCGTATTGAACGGCAAGGATGCTGATGAAGAGGGAGCACACGGCGGTTAGACCCGCTGCCAGCCCATCCATACCGTCGAAGAAATTCAAGGCGTTCGTGATGCCGATTATCCAGATGAGGGTGACAATTGTTTCACCCAGTTTACCCCACCAGGTATTCGGCAGAAAATCTGCCACAACGCCGAATTGTATCATCACCATGGTGGCGCCGATTTGTACCAGGAGCTTCAGTTTTGCGGGAAGTGATTTAACATCGTCAACGAGTCCCATGATAAACACAATCGTTGCGCCAATGGCTACGCCCTTTAATTCAAGGGAATAAACGTTGTTGTAAAGGATGGCGACGGCAAAGGCGACGTAGACGGCGGCGCCGCCCATCAGAGGCGTTGCGTTTAGGTGTATCTTGCGCCCACCGGGTTTATCAACCACGTGACAGTATGCTGCAACGGCCATCACGAACGGGGTGGCAGCGTTGGCAATGATATAAGAAAATACTATGATATAGAGAAACGAGATGTGGTGCGCCTCAAAGCCTTGTTTTACGCCTGGAATAAGGAGAAATACAAGGAGGGAAAACAGCGTGGCTGTATATATACTGATTACTTTGCGTAATTCCATAGTAGTTTTACCTCAGGTCCCAGATGGCTTGTTTAACGCATTGAATAATGCTATCCGTGTTTTTTTCCGTAAGCGTTGGGTAGATGGGGATAGACGCCGCCTGTTCCCACACGCTGTCGGTGTTGGGTAAATTTGGTGTGGATAAATACCTGTGTAATGGTTTAAACACCGGCCGTTCACAGTTTATACCTTTCTCCTTCGATAATTTCAAGAAGCTTTTTAGTCCGTGTCTGAGTTTGATGACGTAGCGATAGTAAATGTGTCCCCAATCCTCGCCATAATTTGCCGGCAGGACGCACAAATCTTTCAATTCGCGGTGATACTTGTTTGCAATTTCACGGCGGGTTTTAATAAAATGGGGCAGGCGTCGTAGTTGAGAAATGCCCAGCGCCGCCTGGATATCCGTCATCTTGTAGTTGTATCGCACGTGGTAATCTGGCTGATTATCATAATCGCGCAGGTCTCTTGCCTTCTTCATTAGCGCCGCCGAGTTTGACGCCACCATTCCTCCTTCGCCCGTTGTCATTATCTTGGTGGCGTAAAAGGAGAAAATAGAGATTTTGCTGAAGGACCCAACCTTCTTTTTTTTATATGTCGCGCCGATAGACTGGGCGCAATCTTCAATTACCGGGATGCCGAGTTTTGTGATTTCTTCCATATTCGCAGCAAGGCCAAAGATATGGGGGACCACGACGGCTTTTACTTGCGGATTTTGTTTTCTGCGGAGGTCCGTTGCATCCAGGTTGAAGGTATCCGGGTCGATATCAATGAGAAGCGGCGTGGCGCCCACGTAATTGACGGCATTCAAGACCGCGGTGCATACGTAGCCAGGAATGGCCACGATATCGTTTTTGGTAATGCCCAAGGCAAGGAACGCCAGGTGGAGTGCCGCCGTGCCTGAAGAGGTGGCAACACCGCCCTTCAAACCGATATAATCGGCCAAGGCATGTTCAAACTTCTCAACCACACGTCCCTGCGCAATGTTTCCCGTGCGGAGGGTGTTGGAGACGGTAGTAACATCATGCTCGTCAATGGTTGGCCTTGAATGGGGGATCATAAAGACACGGGGTGATAGTTTATCGTCAGAGAACGCAGAGAAATAAAGGATAAGGAGTGAGAGAAAATATATAGTGTTTTAAAAAGTTCGCACGGGAATACGCCTTGAGGAACTTTTCCGCAGCCTGCTGACAATGGAAGCAAGCCGTATCAAAAGGAGTCTCATCCGCCTTTAGATTATTATCGGCATTAAGCAAATCATTTTTCGCTTTCGCTATCCAATGCTTGCTGACTTTGATTTCTTCTGACATATAGTGTCTCGCCTTCTTTCAAAACGGTTGATACAAATGACACTTTTGTTTTTTTACCCCTTTCGATTTCATGAGGAGTATACACAACGATATCCATGGCAAAGGGGTGAGGTCTTAAAAGCTTGTACAATTCCCGGCTTCATTTAAATCTGGGTAAGTCGCTTTTTGCGATAATCATAAGGTCTACATCACTTTGCTCTGTGGCTTCACCACGCGCATAAGAGCCAAATAAAATTACTCGTTCCGCATCAGCGACAATGGCCATATTTTTTGCAATCCGTTTTATTTCGTCTTTATTAATCATACCAAAAGTTTCAGTGTTTCTTCAATATTCCGCTTAAGGGCTTGATATTTTTTGAAAGTTCTTCGGTGTGTTTAAATGTATGTACATGTACAGGAATTTCAATGTCGTTGTAGGGCGACCCTTTAGGGTTGCCCTGTTGCGTGTACAGACAGTCGCAAGGCCGAAGCCTTGCCCTACATATAAAAAAACCGCCGAAGGGGAAGTGTATCCAAAAGGGGCTCGTCCGCAGAATCTGTGGGTAAGTATTGGCTCCGGCAAATTACCAAGTGTATGATACAAGGCTGTTTGCAGGCAATCCAGTGATTTATAACCATA
>JACVXV010000243.1 GCA_015661205.1 Candidatus Brocadiaceae bacterium | reverse complement strand
CTTGTTATTCCCATTAGCACCACACACACCGCCACAAAAGGCACAACGGGGACTATTACTCTAACGGTGGAAGACGCCCTGGCTATAGAGAAGGAATGCAGCGCCGTCAGTTACGTCTCTCCGGGGGTCAGAACAACCGCCCAGGCCATTTACGGTAATCAAAACTGGACAACGTTCGTCTCGGGGGTAGGCACCCATTACCAGGTCATCCGCAATTGGCCGATAGAATCGGGGAGATTTATTGCCCAGAAGGACGTAACGGCGATGGCAAAGGTGTGCGTCCTGGGGCAAACCGTTGTTGCCAACCTGTTTGGGAATGTGGACCCCCTTGACAAGTGGATTCGCGTCAAAAACATACCCTTCAAGGTTGTCGGGGTGTTGAGCGCCAAGGGGGAGTCCGCCACGGGACAGGATCAGGACGACATGATCCTTATGCCGTACACAACGGTTCAAAGGAAGGTTATGGGGGTGACGTATATTGGAATTATCTTTGCCTCTTCGATTTCAGCCAACGACCGGTTTGAGGCGATAAAGCAAATAACCACCATTTTGCGGCAACGCCACCGGTTGAGGCCGAAGGAAGAAAATGATTTTACCGTTGTCAGCCAGATCGAATTTGCTGCAACCATCCTGGAGACAAGCCGCACGATGACTGTCCTCCTCGGCAGCATCGCATCGGTGTCATTGATCGTGGGCGGCATTGGCATCATGAACATCATGCTGGTGTCTACCACCGAAAGAACCAGGGAAATCGGCATCCGGATGGCGGTTGGCGCGAGGGAAAAGGATATCCTCTTTCAATTTTTGACGGAGGCAACGGTATTAAGTTCTCTCGGAGGGGTAATCGGCGTTATTTTGGGCATTGTATTGTCGAAGACGGTCTCCTATTTTGGGGGGTGGCCTTCACTATTATCCACCCCTTCGATAGTTATTGCATTCTTATTTTCAAACATGGTCGGCATCTTTTTTGGTTATTATCCGGCGAGAAAGGCATCCCGCCTCAACCCCATTGAGGCGCTTCGATATGAATAAAACGAAAACCACTTCAGCGGCGTCCTATATCCGGCTCTTGAGCTATTTAAAGCCTTATTGGCGAAAGGCAACTCTCATACTCGTCCTATCGGCAATCAGCGCCTGTATCAGTGTTTTACCGACGCAGATACTGGGTATTGCCATTGATGAAATCAGGGTGGCGGACAAAAACGGGGAAAATACGAAGATCGACTGGAGTGATACCTCCGCGCCTGTTGAGACCCACGCCCACAGGCAAAAAAGCACCATTCCGCTTTCAAAACCCCTGACTACCGCGGCCCATTACGTCCACAGCCGTTGGTTTGGCCAGTACAGCGTCCCCCTGGTAACCCTTATTTTTCTCGCCGCAAGTTTTATGCTTATACACGCTACCAGCAGCGGCATCACCCTGACGCACGGCTTTATGACCACTGAAATGGGGCAACGGCTTATCTACGACATGAGGAACCAATTGTATAACCACATCCAACATTTCCCGATCAGGTATTTTGAAAATAATAAGACCGGCGACATCATGAGCCGCCTTATGAATGACGTGAACTCCCTGGAACAGGCCATCGTCGGACCGGCCATTACCTTCCTTACCGATATGCTGAAGTTCGGATGGATACTCTATTTTTGCATGCAACTTGACTGGCAGCTTACCAGTATCGCCCTGTTCGTCTGCCCATTTATTTCCCTCTGCACCTATCATTTCGGGAAAAAGATAAGAAGCGTCTTTCGTTCCGTGAGGGACACGACCGGTGAGCTCAATGCGCTCATCCAGGACAACGTCTCCGGCATCAGGATTATTGCCGGTTTTGCAAAAGAGGCCGAGGAGATGGAACGTTTCAAGAAAAAGAATTTTGAGAATTATGCTTTGTACGTCAAGACGTTAAGGATTGTCGCAACGTTACGGCCTATCGCGGACCTCATAACCGAAGTGGGGGCGGTCTTCGTTATATGCCTGGGCGGCTATAAGGTGCTGCAGGGACAACTTTCCGCAGGGGCATTTGTCATATTTTTCCCCTATTTACAGATGCTATATAGCCCTATTACCGGTCTAACCCGCTTTTACAGTACGGTGCAGCGCGCCATCGCTTCCACCGAACGGGTCTTTGAGACGCTCGATACGCCCCATGAATTGAGAGACGCCCTTACGGCAATAGATTTGCCGCCGGTGAAAGGGACGGTGGAATTCAGGCACGTCCACTTTTCTTACGTCGAAGGCATAGAGGTTTTGAGAGATATAAACGTAGCGGCGCTTCCGGGCCAGATGATCGCCTTTGTCGGTCCCAGTGGCGGCGGTAAAACCACCCTCACAAACTTGATTCCGCGATTTTACGACCCGACAAAGGGGGAAATCCTGATTGACGGCTACAATATCAAGGATGTTAAGCTCCATTCACTCCGGAAACAAATGGCGATGGTGCTTCAGGAACCGTTTCTCTTCAACGATACCGTTCGGGCAAATATCGCTTATGGACGCACCGGCGCTTCAACGCAGGAAATTGAGGACGCGGCACGCGCTGCCAATGCCCATGTGTTTATTAAAGACCTGGTTAAAGGATATGATTCAGTGATAGGCGAGCGCGGCGTAAAACTTTCCGGCGGACAAAAACAGCGTGTTGCCATCGCCCGCGCCATCCTTGCCAATCCACGGGTGCTTATCCTGGACGAGGCGACCTCTTCCGTGGACACGGAAACCGAACAACTCATCCAAAACGCCATTTACCACCTGGTAAAAGACCGTACAACCTTCGTAATCGCACACCGGCTCTCAACGATCCTTCACGCGGATTTAATCGTTGTCCTGGAAGAGGGACACATTGCTGAAATGGGAAAACATCACACCCTCCTGGCGCAGGGGGGCCTGTACAAGAGGCTATTTGAGATACAGTTCCTCGCCCAGAGAAAAACCGCCGAAGAATACAACGAAACATCGACTGAGAAAACAGCTATACCACAAGGTTCCATGCTGGAGTTGAATGAGTCGCCTCTGCCGTCAAAATGGCTGTAGTAGCGTAAGCTTCCAGCCTGCTGTTCTATTGGGTTCATTCCCATCTTTTTGTAAATGTGCATTTTGTCCCGTAGGGACAGATGGAAATAGCCCACCGATTTATCGGTGGTACCGGAGGGCAGGATTTTTAGTCCCGTAGGGACGGTTGACTGCATTGCCATTTCCAGCCGACCTTCCCAATTGGGTTACGGGTTTGCCGGTACCCTCTTTTGTTCCATCGGAAACAAGGTAAATCGTGATTTATTAACCTATCTTTTGTGAAGTACCGGTTGGTATAATAATCGTGAATTGTGCAATGTGTTTGGTCTTGGCTATTCTTCCATAAGTCCGCGAACGAACAACCATCATTCGAAAAAAATCAGAGAACACATGAGTAATAAAAAAGAGTTGTCAGAAAGAGATATATGCACGCAGTTCATCTTGCCTGCACTGGTAAAGTCCAGATGGGACGTTGAGAAGCAAGTCCGTGAAGAGGTCTTTTTTACCGACGGACGAATCTTTGTTAAAGGCAACAAGACGACCCGGGGCAAAAGAAAGCGCGCCGATTTTATTCTCTATCTCAAGCCGAATATTCCAATCGCTGTTATTGAAGCAAAGGACAACAATCATTCCGTAGGCGCAGGATTACAGCAGGCATTAAACTATGCAGAAATACTCGACGTTCCGGTCGCGTTCAGTTCAAACGGTGACGGCTTTATTCAACACGACCGCTCCGGTTTCTCCGGGCAAATCGAGA
>JACVXV010000009.1 GCA_015661205.1 Candidatus Brocadiaceae bacterium | reverse complement strand
ACCCGTTCTCCATCTTGGAATATGGTTGATGTTTCCTTATCACTCATTGCGTTACTGCTACCCCCTTTTCTCCACAGGCATTACCCTGCTTCTTCAATATTATGAGGTAGTCCGACTGCCATGATACATTCACAACTCCTTACCTTTTACAGCTTGTCGCTGCTTACTTTTCTTCCCCGCTCTGCAGAAAGAAAAGAGTGTCATGGCTCTCCCGAGTTTATATTTGCTCCTTGTAGTATCATGCAACGGCCTTAGACCCCGTCGGGTTCTCTCCATCTTGCCTTAGCGATACAGAGAATGCTGTCTTCCCACTACATGAACAGGATCGACCTCCGACACGTTGATTATTTCGAGGCTCTATACCTTCACTTGCGTTGTAGCCTGATACCTCCCTCCTCACAGCTTCGCACGACTCGTTACCTCCTCGTGCGTGTGATTCGGTGCTGGACTGGTGGCTAACCTTTGCCCAGACCAGACTTGCACTGGTAAGAACTAATACACTTTCTCGGCGCTCTCATAAATTACCTCCTGGTTTTTTACAATAGAATAGGTCGTAGTGTTTTCAAACTATTACAATCAAACTCATGGAGTTTTCACTTTAAACAAAACATTATATCAAAACAATTTATATACTTGCATTATTTCCTTTTTCAATAAATCTGCATCCTATCAAATATTGCGTCCCGAATGAAGCATGTGGTCACGGATGAAGTATGCGCAGGACGACCCTGTCTCTATCATAGCGTTGAGCAATACCAAGCAATCTTTTCGCGGGGGCAGGGTTTCTACAGGACTGAGTATTAAAAGGTTTTGCAGTACTCTCTCCAAATAGAATACGGTGTTTACACCAGAGAATAAATCCGCATCTTGATTGGCTTTTTGATGCTTAGCCAGAATAATTAACCCTCTTGGCATGAATAATTTTGGGAAATAGAACAGAAATCTACTCATTGCCTCGAAAACTATAGGATTCTCCCCAGTTTTTTCAACGAAATTAAGGCTCAGGTCTAATCCAGGTATTAGAATATCTTGTTCCGTCCTTACTTGCTGCCATGGAACATCAGCAAAAAGCATTCTCCTGATTAATTTGCTCCGGTTATCATAAGATAGTTCTTGTCGGCTTTTCTTCTTAAGATTGATAGCAAGTTCAATAATCTTCTTGCTAAGTTTTTCCCATAAGTTCCAGTATAAGCCAATTTCCTTGCGTTTCTCAGATGAATGAAGCAAACAGACCATCAAGAAATCTAAAAAGTCAGGGGAACGTTCAACCCGCTCTATAAGTAAATCAACAAATCTTTGAAAAACAATTTCTGATATTGACACACTCAAGAGATAATCGGCAAATCGTTTGGAAAATTCCATCACAAGCTCTTGTGGAATTTCCCTACGTGCCCCAACTCCATGACGATCCTGATTTTTGGATTCTTCAGCCGCCATCAATAGCAAAAGGATTCTTGATAGTAGGACAATGTGTTCAGGTTTGGTAGAGCCATCAGGAATCATTAAACAAGGAGCAAGAAGATGCCAGGCGCTATGAGAATCGAAAGAAATGAGGGTTGGATTGGTAGATATTTTACCAGCAACAATGCGTTCGCGGAAATGGGGCAACCACTCTTTTGGCGCTTTTGGCACAACTGAATCTTCGGTCTCTACGGGATGCTGCCACCGTTGAGCTTTTCGGCGATTTTCGATCTCTTCCAAGCGTAATCGAGCATACTCAAGCGTACCTTCAATACAGGCCTGTGCAAATTCAGGCTCTCTTTGCCACAAGTGCTTTTGAATTCCTTGTGCGGCAGCTTCGCATACAGTGGCGTTCGCGTGAGTCAGTGCAGTGGCAATGACGTGTTTGACCAGTTTCTTTTCGTCTTCATTTTTAGTAAAATCAAAAAGAATGGGAAGTACCTGGGCGGCTGCAATCGAACCGTCATGGCCGGTGGCATCTGCAACAGCAACCCTGTCTTCCGTGTTGGCATTTGCAAGAACAGTTCCCGTTACAAGCTGAGAACACCACTCCACATCTGCTTCCTCCAACCCGGCGCTGTAATCACGGAGAAAAATCGCCGCAGTTTTGACGATTGCACCAAAATGCATGCGCGCCAATTCACTAACATTGCCACTTTTTAGTAATTCCAATAAGGACTTGGCCTCCCGAAGCGCTTCTTGCCAGTTCGTATAATATTCACGCTCAAGCGATTCGCCCTTAAAAGTGTGTTCACTCCACAGGAATAAGGCCATGAAACGATTGTTGAGGGTTTGCTCTTCCTGGGTCTTTTCCTGGATTTCGCGTAAATCCGGCTCAAGGTCTTTGGTTGTGAATAGGATGCGCTTGTTCTCCTTATCTTCCTTCGGTTCCCAACCTCTGATATCCATTCGGTGGAGCCGGAAGCGCCATCGTTCATCATCCTCTCCATTGATGTCTGACTTGGAGGGAATATTCGCCCGAAACTCATCAAGTATTTTGAAGATATCACCACGCAAATCTGTGAATTGAAGCCTGATTGCAAGGTTTTCCAAGTGTTCTTTTCGCCAGGAACGATGATTTGCTATCTTACGTTCTTCGTCATACAATTTCCACAATGGATCTGGTGTGAAGCCTGCTCCAAAAGCAGTTGATTCTTGAAGACATCTATGAAAATCCCAGTGGTAAAGTTCGGGTGTCCGCAGCAGCGGAAGCGCAGACTTACCAAGTTTATCAGGAAAGCCAGTTGCTACCGAGGCAATCACAGCAGTAGGCATCACGGAATTGCTGTTTCGTAAAATGTGATCAATAAGCCATTCTACGATACTTGTCTTATTGTGTTCCGTCAGGGCAATCAGCCAGTTCTCCAAAGCCATAAGCGCAGACTGAAGCAGATAGGGGAGAACTGCGGTACCTCGATAACCCAACCAGAGGCGGTGAGAGCAATATTGTTTCACGTAAGTCCCGTCGTTCAGAGGTATTTTAATCGTGAACACACCTTCAGTAAACCACACTGGGAAAAAAGATTGTCTTTCCTTCCGATCCAAAGTGGCGTTCGCATATTTCTCAGCCGTTCTATTGCAGAGTTCGATGATGAAGTCCAGTCCTTTTCGTGGATGAAATCGTAAAAGGTGAGCAAACGGTCCCTTTATCCCACTGGCGGGAAAAAAGTTTGCACCCTCATTGTATTCATGCAACCCAAAACTTTCTACAACACCTTCGTCTTTCATCCATGATGAATCTTTATCAACTTCTTTTATTAGCCATTGCTGCCACGCCAAATTGATGATTGAATCAGGGACATGCTTACACAAAAAGGTTGTTTCAAGGCCGGTAAGTGCCATAGGAAGAAGTTGATGGACATAGGCTGGAAGTCGTCTATTAGAATGTTCATCTTTGCGAAAGATATCTCGTTCAATAAGCGCAAGGAATTCAGGCTTGATAACAGATACCGTCTTTATGATTGTGGTAAGCAATTTCTTCGTATTATCCTCTTCCCGGTAGCTGTTCCCCACCATTTCGATCAAGTGTAACGAAAGCAGGCCCGCTTCACGTGCCGGTGGGGGAATATCCTTTTCTATATGGATCAGGGATGTCCATTCATCGAGTACGGCGGCTAGGTAAGGAAGAAACTCTTCTGTAATGCAGGTCTTGTTTTCATACAGGAAACTGATGATAGATTCCCAACCTTTCCCATAAGGCCTTAAGTACCGGGCTTCCGTAATCCTGTTAATTTTGTCATCTCCACCAGCTATCTGTCGAATCAGATCATAGTCCGGGGCCTTGCAGGATATTCGCAATATAAAACAAACCCGCTTAAGGAGTTCTCCCTTATTCTCGAAAAGCTGATTACGCAAATTATGGAGAAATTCAATCGGATTATCACCCATCAACACTGCCGAAATAGCCTCATCCTGCCAATAGGTTTGCAGGGTTGTATCTCGCAGAACAGCTAATACAAGGTCTTTTACAGGCTCATTTTTCAACATCTGATTAAGCCATAACCGAAAGGCGCGGTTCATAGCCGGTTCCGAGCCAACCGCATTCAGAAAATGGGATAGATTGCCTGTGTTCTGTTGGAATGTTTCCTCGATAAAGGCCTCCAGCGCCCAGTCTTCGAGGACATCGTGTGCAGGGCTGACCAACGCCTTTTTTGGATCACGTTGAATCAGGCTGTCCTCTTCAAGCTTGAGTAGAGCATCAGAATCGAACTCGTTTTCTGAAACACCATATACCATGAGTTTGGCGCGTTTTACGGCAATATCAATGAATGCCCTCTTTCGCTTCAACGGCAAACCATTCATACGCTCTTGTTCCTTGGAGATCACATCACGCCAAACTGCACTACGAAAGGCTTCTTCACCGTCACTTTTAGAAAAACGTGTTCCTGTTGCGACAACCCGAGCCGCCAAGTCGGCAAAAAATGGAATTCTCAGAAGTTTTCTTATTGCGTCGTTCCTTCCAAGAGGTTTCAGTGCCTCAATTTGACTGCAGAGGGAGTCGATATCATTGGAACTAAATTCCGGAATTGTCAAAGACGACCAACTAATCCCGTGCGGCTCAAGGTAGTGAAATGTTATCTGTTGATAGGCATAATCGCGCCCACTGGCAATAACCGTCCATTCCGGATGTATTTGCAAAAAGTGAATCAAGTCTGTGAATGCACCTGTGCTTTTCAGTTCAAGAAGTTTTTCAAGTGATTCCACGAGCAAAAACCTTTTTGGCATCATTGCAAAACCGGCGGCAAGATCGCTGAGAGAGCTTTGTAATCCCATTGCCGAGAAGGCTCTGTCCAAATGTGATTCGTTGAGATCCTCTGTCCGAAGGCAAAAGACAGGATGACGATTTTCCATAAACTGTGCAAATTCTCGGACAATACTTGATTTGCCGCATCCTCTCTCTCCTGATAACAAGACAAAACTTGAGGTTTCTGAAATGTCCAACAACTGGCAAAAGACATCTTGGCGCTTGATATGCACACCTGCAATCTTAGTTCGAATTCCACGGAGAATGTAACTGCTGTGGTCATAGAGTTTTTGAAGATCTGTAGCCCAATTCCGGTTTAGAGAAGTGTTGAAGCAGGAGCGAATGTTCTCTGGAATGGTATTGAGCGTGATTGTGCCTGCGTTCTTGTCAGCATCTTGAATAAAAGTAACTATCTGTGACCAAACACCATCGGGTTGCTGATTAGATGTGTTCTGCAAAATTAGTGTATGGAGCAGAGAAAGGGTACTGCCGGTTACTGCATCCAAATCATAACCAATGAGATGGAAACTCTTGAGAAACCGCCACAATACGTCATCTTCAACATCGGCGCCGCTATTAGCTGATTTCAGATGATATCTGAATACACTAAGTTTATTCTGTTTGTTTTCACTGCTGAATTTTGCCGTATTTACCTTCGAAAGGAACTCGTCCGCATCCGCGCAATGGCGTGCCCACTCAAGAAGGGGGCGAACATGGTTAATATCTGTTGAATTTAATGGGCCAGTTATTAGGGCGATCGCATCGGTGCCTTCCAAAAATATGTTAGGGTTGTTGAAATCCTTCCATGCCAATAGAATGGTTTCCGAAAACCTCCGATCGCCTTCTGTAATGCTTACTGCATGCTTTATCTGAGCAAGCAGCTTGCACTCTCTCCTGGTCTGGGTATCTTGTGCAAAGACGATACAATCATCAGTATCAAATCCAGCATACTTTCCCTGAAGCTTGATTTTGATGATCGGCCAGGATGGTAAACAAGGAGCTACTCCACCGGTTAGCATGAGAACCGCAAATGCCGCTTGGACACGTACCTCAAAGGAACCGCCTCCTCCCCCTGTGGAAAATGGATTGCTCTGTTGCTTATCCTGCGCAGTCATAAAACCTCATGTTCGATAATAGTTCGTTTACAGAATCTGCAATAAAATTAAAAGCCCCTGTTTATTTCTTACCTTTTCCCTCGATGATCTTAACCTCAGGGATTTCTTGCATTTTCTCCATGGCAATAGTTACCGGGTGCTTGGGGTCTGAGAGTTCTTTGTATATTTTCTCGATGACCGCAAGTTTCTTTTCATCGTTCCAGTCGTCTTTGAATTCCGGCAGTTTGGCAATGTGCTTCAGCACCTCACCGTTGGTGGCTTTGATTTCGTCGAGGAAGTAGAGTTCGTACACCATGCCGTCTATGACTGATTCGAAAAGGTCTGATTCCTGCTTTAAATTGCGTTCTTTGCAGAACAGGATGCAGTCAACCAGAATTTCGAAAAGGAGTTGTTTGTTTGAAGGAATTTGAGGTACCGGAATTTGCACTTGGTATTGAAGTAATGCTTGCAAGAATCCATTAGCCAAGTCTGTGCAAAGCAGGGACAGATAAAACCAGTTGACTTTAGAATTAAGTATTGCAGCTAAATATTGTGTAGCTGGAGTTGCAAAATACAAAGCATCGTTGATAAGCAAACCATCCTTGTCAAAAGTATAGGTTGGTTTATCCATGAAACGTCCAAAAATAACCTTTGGCTTTGCAAAATCTTGGATGTAAGCACAATTTCTTAGATTTGTCCAATGTGATCCTTGATCTACTCTTTTTTCAACCTTTCCATCAAAATCTTTGTTGATCCGATTAAAATACTCCCAAATAGCGGGATAATCCTTCTTCACATCAACCCGCGGTGTATGACGCCCATTCTTATCGGTATAACCATTATGCGTATTTATCAACCACAAATCCGCAAACTCCGCCTTATATCGCTTAATATCCCTGCCTCGCAATATCGGCTTAATAATTTCCGCACTCTTCGGGTCTTTTGCAATCAACTCATCTTTCTTCTTCCCGTCAATAATGAACGCTTCGTTTAATCCGGTCAATATTCCTCGATAAATCGAGATATTCCAATCCTTCAGCGGCACGCCGATTTCTTCAATTCGCTTCTTGATTGCAGTTTGCGCACTCTTGACAACCACAAACGAATTCTCATTGAACAAAGGCTCGTATTCCCCTTGTTGCACCAGCAAATCATCAAGAGACACATCGCTTGCATACACCTTACTTAAATCCCATGCTTTGGTTTTTGCTTTCTGTTTGTCCTTCATCCAAACCAGAATATTTGTATAGGTGGTTGCATTCTCGAAAATCGGAGAATCACCAAAGTCAATCAACTGCGAAATAGTACCATTACCCGTGAAGAACTTTCTCATCACCTTCCCATAATTAGCCCGCATCCATTTATTACTCGTAATAAACGTCAGCACGCCGCCATCCTTCAGCAACCGGTATCCCCGTTCATAAAACAAGCAATACACATCTCCGGTTTTTGTATACGTCTCATACTTCTGTCTTTCCCAATCCTTCTGCTGCGGCATTCCGGAAAAGCTCTGTATCTGCACATACGGCGGATTCCCAATCACCACATCAAAACCCCTTTTAATCCCAAACATCCATTCCAGGTCAAAGAATGGGCTGCTTGCATTCTGGTCATAAGGGTCAAATTGTACAATTTGCCTTGCAGTGCTTACATCCCAGCCAGCAGTCATTAAAAGCTTTGCAATGCTTTGCCGTAATTCTTTGTCCTGCTTCTGGCAGTGCAGTTTTTCTTTTCTGGTTTTGGCGTTAAAATACTGATGGCGTAGTTGCTTCAGGTCTTTTTCAAGTTTGCCTAGCTCAGGTGTTTTGAATGAGCGCTGTTGAGGCTTTTCTATTCCGATAAGGGTGTTGGCAGCCACAAATTTGGTTTCTAAATTGGGTAATGACCGGACGCCGAGGTTTTCTCTGTCCGGTTGTTTTTTCTCGTCAATGATGAGTGAGATAAAAAAGCGCAATTTGGCGATCTGCACGGCTATGGGCTGCACGTCCACGCCGTAAATGCAATTTTCAATCAGGTAGAGTTTGCGGCCATAGTCAAGCTCGTTGTTCTCAAAGGCTTCTTCGATATCCTGTGTTGCATGGTCTCTGATGTTCGGGTCGTCAAGCTGCAACGCCTTTTCTATCTGTTTTTGTTTCCACAGCTCGTTTCGAGGGTCAAGCTTATGCAGTATGTGCACCAGCTTGTGTAAAACGCCCATAGGGAATGCGCCGGAGCCGCAGGCGGGGTCAAGTATTTTGCCGGTATCAATGGCCGCAATTAAGGCCTGAGTTTCTTTTTCGTTGAATGGGTTTGGGTTTTCTGAATAACTGAGCAAACCCCGTAACCTTGCTTCGGAATCGCCGGACGCCACTCCTTCTAATTTTTGTTTCAGATAAGCCAGGAGCGACTCATCTACCATGTAGTTTACAATTTCACGAGGGGTGTAGAAAGAACCTGTTTGCTTGCGAGCCGTTGTCTGCGTTTCCGGGTTGTAGCTGGCCAGCAGGTTTTCGAATACCTTGCCGAGAAGTTCAGGGTCGAGGGCAATTTCTTCTTCAATTGGCGTGTTTTCAGCAACGGTGAATTTGTAGCTGTCTAAAAGGTTAATGATCCCTTTTGCGGTATACTTCTTGTTTTTAGTGCCAAATATCTCATTCAAATCAACTTCCAATTCGTCACTGAAAAACAGAAAATCGGGGACATTGGCCTGTTTTTTGGGATTTCTTGAAAATCCATCTCCATATACAACCTTCCCTTCATCATTCTGCTTGTCGAGGCAGTCGAAGAGGCCTCCGTTTAAGAAGGGGACGTCTTTGAACAGTTCGATAACCTCTTTCTCTTTTATCGAAAACTTATCTGCATAGCGGAACAGGTTTTTTACGCCATACTCGTTTTTGTTCTCTGGAAATGAGCCTTCTTTGGCAAAGCCGCGTTCACCCATTTTCTGATTGAGTGTGCCGAAGAACAGGTTTTGCAAAATGGCGTGATAATACACATTTGAAGCGCTGTCTTTATTGAATCCGTTCAGTATTGTGTTCAGGTGGTTTTTGTTGAACAGTGAATCCGGAAGAAGGTCTTTTTCCTTTATAAACCAGATGAATACCAGCCGGGTAATTAAGCGTATGAGGTTGGTGGCGTTGCGGACGTCGGTTTTCTTTTCCAAATCGTCGGGGAACTCCACGTTGCCCATTGCCCAGAAATACCAGTTGGCGAGTTCCCTGAAGAATCGTTTGTTGAGTTCTGAGGTGTCTAACGTCTTTTGCCAGGCATTGTTCAGTTCCACAAAATTGGTGAAGCCGTGTTTGTTTTTTAGCTCATCAAATGAAAGGTCGAAGAGGATTTCGATGTGCGCACGGTGGGTGACCGGCACATCGCCCGAAACAACCCCCTCGCCCCCTTTTTTAAGGGGGATTTCTACATCACCCCCGCCGGCGGGGGATATGCGGATATCTTTGATGAGGGTGACTTTTTCCAGCACGTCTTTACCGGCGTCCCCTTTGTGCAGCCTGCGGTTGATAACCGAAAGGGTAAGCAATGAACCGTATTTGAACAGTACCATTACCGGCATGGGAAACAGGCGATTGACTTCGCGGGTGATGTGTGAAAGCGCGGTTCTGCTGTAGTGTTCCTTTGCCAATTCAATGGTGAAAAACAAATATGTTTCAATAATCGTGCGGTCAACCGGCTTGGTATCAAACCGGGACACTTGCTTCAAAATCTCTTCTTTTGAAAGCTGAAAGAGCAGGTCAACATATTTCCAGTCACTCACCATGGCCTTTTCTTTATTGAATTTTGATTGATTGCCAATGAAGGATTCTTTGAATGTGGTAAAGGTGGGTTTATCTAAAGGCGACCGTCTTTCCGTATTGTAGCCCAGGGTTTGGAAGAGGTTTAGCGCATTTTCAGTTAAGTTGCCTTCTGAAAACGATTGCAGGGCGGATTGTATTTTTTGTTTACTATTTGTTGTACTCATTATAATATTCTTAATTCCTGTTTTACAAAATTTTCTAATTGTTGTTTGCTTGGTAGTTCGACCAAATATTTTGAGACGAACAAGTTGTTGTCCATTCCTGCTGTGGCATATTGAACCAGGGCATCATTCTTGTTTGTAACCAATAAAATTCCTACGGGAGGGTTATCGTCAGACCGTATTATCTCGGCCTTGTAATAATTGAGATAGGTTACCAATTGGCTTATGTTGGCATGCTTAAATTCTTCAATTTTCAGTTCTACCAACACGTGGCACTTCAAAATGCGATGATAAAAAACAAGGTCTATAAAAAAGTATTCATCACCTATTAATACTCTTTTTTGCCTGCCCTCTAAACAAAAGCCATTGCCCATTTCCAAAATAAATTCCTGTAAATGGTCTAGCAGTCCTTGTTCCAAATCTGTTTCCTCAACCAATGCTTTCTGCGGCAAGCCTAAAAACTCAAAGGTGTACATATTTTTGATAAAATCGGCTGGCTGTGCCGGTGATTCAACCGTTTCCTGTACCAGGCGGGTAAGCTTTTTCTTGTCCTGCGAAAGCCCCATTCTTTCAAAATACAGGGAGTTTATCTGTCGTTTCAATTCTCGCACACTCCAGTTACCTTTCATGGCTTCTACTTCGTAAAAGGTACGTTTGAGGGGGTCGTCAATTGAAAGCAATTGAACCAGATGGGTGTAGGAAAGTTTGTTGATAAGTTTATCAGGTGGTACCATCAAATCTGATGGTAAAGATTGTGCAATCAATGATTGCCCTTTTCTAACTATTTGAAAATAAGGCGTTTTTAATTGGGCAATCGGTGATTGCCCAATTAGACCCGACTTAAAAATGGCGGCCACCGACTGCCATATTTGAGGATAGGTAAGATAAAACTGTCTATAAAGTTTAAGGTTTCTGAATGATAAGCTGGGCTGATTCAAATCTTCTGCTAATCGTTCTAATAACATTTCCCCATATTGAGCCCTGTCTTCGCCGTTTTGTTCAATGGACAGAGGACCATCATAAAGTTTAATCATGTTATTCTGATTGATGGTAGAATAGACAGAGCTTAAAGCCGTATTTGGTTCTGTACTTGACATAGTAACACTTATATTTTTAATTTATTTCTTAACTAAATTCTTATACCTTCCAACAACTATGGTAACTTTTGAGTGGAATTGATCTTCGGCCTCCTCCAAATCATAACGGGATTGCAAATTCATCCAAAATTCAGGCTCAATGCCGAACAACATGCCGAGGCGGATGGCGGTGTCGCCGGTTATTGACCTTTTGCCTAAGACAATCTCATTAATGCGCCGGGGTGACATTCCAGTTTTCCGCGCCAGCAGGTTTTGGCTTATCCCCATCGGCTCTAAAAACTCCTCAAGGAGAATTTCACCAGGGTGAATTGGTTTCTTTTTTTCGGTTTCTTTGTCCCTGAAGCTTTTTATCATTGTGCCATTTTATTACCCACGTCGTCGTATGTCAATCTTGTTCCAATCCACCGCGTCCAAATGGTAGCCAATTTGTTGTAATTGGGCAGACGGTGACGGCCTAATTTATGACTAACCACGTTACTAATTCAAAATTATCCAAATCATTCACCTGTTTTGACTGGGGGATCAATAATGCACCCCGGTCAGAGGTGAGTTTTTGATTACTGCGTTTTTTGAATACATGGCATATTTCATATACGGCTTTTTTGAGTAACTCTGTGTATTTACCCATTTCCTGGCCATTCCTGGTTTCTGTATTGAATAATTCACAAAGTTTTTCATAAGGCGCTTTGCGTCCCTGACACATAAGGCGGTAGATTTCCAGTATCTGTTTGGCGTTGGTGTAATTGAAACGAACCGTTCCGTCTTCGCGGATATAGACCAGGAAGTAAGGTTGCAATGGGTTTACCTCTTCGTTACCGCCGGTCTCGCCTTTTTGCCTCAGGCAATAAACCACACCCGGTTTGATAATGTTCTTTTCAGCGGGAGTAAAGCGGCTTGTATCCGTGTTATGCGTGTGGACGCCCGTGGGTGAAGGCACAACGGCATACAGGCCAAAGGGCGCCTCTTCCAGTTTCCTGCGGTTATTTGCCAGAAAGGTGAGCAATTCGATGCGGAAATCATCTAAGGTAAAATCGGTTAACGAAATGCTCTCGCTCATTTCTTCGAGGTCGATGACTTCTTTTTGCAGTTTTTTCAACTGCCGGTTGCGGTATTTCAAATCATCGGTAATAAGCTCTTCAATTTGCTCGGTATTCAGGATGTTATCGTCCCCTGTGGCGGTAACGTCTACCAATGCCATCCGGGCCTCTACGCGTTCTTTCAGGTTGATGTAATTGTCGAGGTCTTTGGTAGGCCAAAAATTTACCAGTTGGATTTTATCATTCCTGCTGCCCAGCCGGTCAATACGGCCAAAACGCTGAATGATGCGCACGGGGTTCCAGTGAATGTCGTAGTTAATCAGGAAATCACAATCCTGTAAGTTCTGCCCTTCGCTGATGCAGTCGGTGGCAATTAATATATCAATCGCACCTTCCTTCGGCATGGATTTCATCAATTCCCTGCTCTTCGAAATGGGGGAGAAGTTGGTAAGGATGTTTGAAAATTCATTTTTGCCAAAGGTGGTTTGGGTGGCGCTTCCTGCCACTAATGCAATGTCTAGCCCCAAATCGTTTTTCACCCAGTCTTTCAGGCACGTGTACAGGTATCGGGCAGTATCGGCAAAGGCGGTAAAGACAATTACCTTCTTGTTGTTGCCGTTCAGTGGTTGATTAACCTTGTCTTCGATCAGCTTTTTAAGGTCTTTCAGTTTTGCGTCACGTTCCGGGGTTACCGCTACGGCCGTATTATACAACTCATTGAGGGCTTCTTTATCCTTTTTTAAATGGTTCAACCAATCTTCCAGACGTAAATCCGCCAAATCGAATTTCAGTTTTTTACCTACCTGCCATTGTTCAAGGTCATCAGCATTTTCTTCCCATTCGTCTTCATCCGGCTCCAGTGTTTCCAACACTTCTTCCTGTGTTTTGGCCTTTGATTTCAGGAATTCATTGATCTTGTTTTCGAGCTTCTCTATTTTCTGAATGGTTCTGTCCATTGAAATCTCAAATGATTCAATGGAGCTTTCCAACCGCTTCAGGAAGTTTACCTTCATCATTCCGATAAGGAAATGCTCGCGGTCGCTTTGTTTAAAGGCAAGGATTTCAATTCCGGCTAATGCCTCATATTTCTGTTTCTTTTCATCCTTCACGTAGGCCGAAGGGTTAAACACCGAAAGTTTGTATTGCAGGATTTTTTTGTTCAGCGCATCATACGTAAAGAAGCGGTCTTTGACGTCAATGTTCGGGTAAATAGAATGCGGTTTTAATCGTTCCGGGAATTGCCCTATCGTGCCCAAATGGTAAAAACCCTTGATGTGCTTCCGGCTCCGGGCAATCGTGATCTCGTCCATCAATTTAAAGAAGGATGAGTCCAGGCGTTCCAATAACTGTTTAACGGTTCTCTCCGGGTTCTTTTTTGGGTCGGCCCAAAGGGTGAATTGTGTTTGGGCGTTCTTCAGGGTAAGGGTGATGTCTTTTATGTGCGTGCTTTCAAAGAGCGCATCGTTTTTGCCTCCGGTAATGAATGCGATTTGATTTCTTAAGTCACGAAGGTTGTTGTTAACCGGCGTGGCGGAAAGCATGAGTACCTTTGTTTTCACACCATCCGTGATGATTTTTTCCATCAGCCATTTGGCGCGGTTCATTTTGATGGTTCCATCATCTTTGGCTTTTTCCACCGGATTGCCGCGAAAATGGTGAGACTCGTCAATAACGACCAAATCATAAGCGCCCCAATGGAAGTTTTCAAGTTCTATGCCGTTTGCGTCGGATTTACCCGTTATTCTACCGAGATCGGTGTGGTACATGACGGTGTAATTAAACCGGTCTTTCGTAAACGGATTAAGCGAGTTGTTCTGGCTTGCCTGGTAAATCGTCCAATTGGCCGAGAGTTTCTTGGGGCAAAGAACGAGTACCCGATAATTCAACAATTCGAAATAACGGATTACCGCTAACGCCTCAAAGGTTTTGCCCAAACCGACGCTGTCCGCTATGATGCAGCCGTTGTGTTTCAGGATTTTGTTGATGGCCCCTTTTACGCCGTCTTTTTGAAAGTCATACAGCATATTCCAGATTTCGCTTTCCAAAAACCCGGTGCGTTCGTTCAGCAGGCCGCCGCGTTTTTGTTCATCAAGGTAGTTTCCAAAGATGTGGAACAGTGTCTTGAAGTAGATAAACTCCGGCTCATTTTCAATATAAAGCTGTTCAAGGTATTTAAGCACCTCGGCTTTGACGTCTTCGACGAGTCCCGTAGTGTCATTCCACAACGTATTAAACCAGTTTGTCAGGTCATCCAAATCCCTTCTATCCTGGATAACCATATTCAATTCGATGTTCGGGCTTCCGCCCATTCCGAGTCCGTGGACCGTGAAATTGGAACTACCCATGACCGCTTCTTTAACCCCGTTTGGATTTTCCACTAAATAAAGCTTGCCGTGCAGGAAGTTGGGCTTAACCATTGATTTGACGGAAACCTTCTCTTTAATCCAATCAGAGCATTCCTTGGAAATGGATTTTTGCTTTAAGCGGCTTTCCATGGGAATGACCAGCTTGTCGTCCTCGATTTTGAAGTCGCGCCTGTTGGTTTTTGCCGGGTCCAGGGATTTGATAAAGGTCGGCTCGCCGAAGAGAAATTTCAAGTGGTCTATTTGGTCAAGTTGGTTTTTTAATTGTTTGTACGCGTAAATGGTGAAGTATGCAGAGACGATTGACAACCCGGCGCCTTGCTTTGTGTTGTCAATAAGGAATTGGCCGACTGTTCCATTGTTATGATTGTCACGGATGGAAGTATTATTCATCGGTTAACATAATCGGGTAAAGGTATAAATATAAAAGGGGCGAGCTCCAATACGTTCGAACCGGGCGCGCGCCAAGAGGTTTGTTGTTTTAAAACTATATTGGTCACATTATTAAAAGTTGAATGTATTATAATAAATCCTTTAGGGTTAGTTATACCATAAGGCAGTTGCGTTGAATATTGTAAAATGTGCATAACCGGAACGGATAGAAAAAAGAAGCTGGCGCTTCTGGTGCAGGCTCATTCCCAAGCTGGAGCTTGGGAACGAGATAATACAAGGCTTTGCGATAGGTGTCTATGCTAATCGGCAGGCAATTTATTGCCTGTAAGGAAAAAATGAAATCGTGAGTCCCGTAGGGACGATTGATTATGCTATTATTTATTCTCCTTCTCCTCTTTGATAGACATAAGCTCCCGGGCAAGTAGATCGGCAATCTCATCGTCGGACACGCCTTCTAGCTCGTCGCGGGTTGATACGGCAGCCTCCTCTTTTGAAGGAAAGACGGAAGAAAGCGCGCCTTCTTTCAGGTAGTCAACAATGGCTTCCACGGTGGGATAGTCAAACAAGAGCGTGGCGCTGAGTGTGTGTCCCAGGCTGGATTCGAGGAGGTTTTTTAGTTCTACGGCCATGAGGGAGTCGATGCCCATGTCAAATAATCTTTGGCGGGATTCTATTTGTTCGGACTGAAGTTTCTCCGTATTTGAGCTGTTCATGACTTTGGCAACCTGGGTGCACACGTGTGCCGTAAGCAAGTCACGGCGCTCGTCCACGGGCGACTCCTCCAGCAGTTTGACAAATGGTGTTTGACCCTCTTGCGGCAATGCCGGCAATTTCAGGTCTTGGGCTAACGCCTCAAAAAACGGGGTAATCGGGCCTTTATAAACTTGTTTGAGGAATTTCGGCCAGTTTACGCGAAGGACACCGGCTTGAACCGCTTCGGTGCGAAGCAGATATTCCAAGACTTCCAAACCCTTCACCGGCGGGATGGTGTCAAATCCCAGGGTAGACAATCGCGCCTGATTACGGGCGCTGAGATTGGCCGCCATCCCTGTTTCGGCCCAGGGTCCCCAATTAACACTCAATCCTGGCAATTTCAGTGAACGGCGATAGTGCGCCAGGGAGTCCATAAAGGCGTTTGCCGCCGCATAGTTTCCCTGGCCTGACGACCCTAACAGCGAGGCAGCAGACGAGAAGCAGACAAAGAATTGCAGCGGTAAGTTTTGTGTCAGGAGATGAAGGTTCCAGGCACCGGCCGCTTTGGGCGACATCACGTTGCGCAATTGTTCCGAATCAAGTCGCAGCAGTACCGTGTCTTCAAGAACACCCGCTGCATGGATAATGCCTGTTAATGGGGGCATGGTAGCGTGTAGTTCCTCAATAACCCTGGCCGCATCCTGATATTCCGAGATATCCGCCTTGGCAACGGCCACCTTGGCGCCCTTCATTTCTATGGACTTGATGGCCTCCAATGCCTCATGGGTTGGATCGCTCCGCCCTGCTAATGCGAAAAAGCGAACACCCTTTTCGGCCATCCATTGCGCGACACGCAGGCCAAGCGCCCCGAGTCCGCCGGTGATCAAACAGGTACCATTAAAGTTTGAAAAAGGCAACGGTGCGTTGGGCCTCATGGTTTGTTGCTGCATTTTCTTAAGCCTGAGGACATAACAAACGCCCTTACGCCAGGCGACCCGCTCTTCGAGGTTCGAAAGCAAAAGTTCATGGAAGAGGAGCTTGGCGTCGTCATCTCCCGGAAGCGGATCCAGGTCAAACCGTGCGCAAGGAATGTTTGGATGTTCCAGGGGAATCACGCCCGCCAGTCCCCAGAAAGGCGACTGCCAGACATTGAATCCGGCCGGTTCCGTCCCAACCGGCTGTGCGCCGCGGGTAACAACTGATAACCGTGGCATTTCCGGCCAGCCGGTTTTGGCTAATGCCTGAAGTACATGCACAAAGGACTGAAGTGCAAAGAGAGAAGGTTGCATAACATCAGTCACATCCGTTTTATGGTCATTGCCCGGCGAATTGTCTTCGACGTTCAGACCCCACAGATAAACGATCCTGCGATAGGGTTTATTTTCCCGGATTTCCGCCAGGACGCGCTTGACGTCAGAAGGCTCGGCAGGGTTAATCGTAAACTGTTTGCCGTTTTCCTGGGCAAACGCCTGGCCGGGATGTATCAAAATGCAATGCCCGCCACGCTCTTCCACAAGTTTGGATAACCGGAGGCCGACGCCTTGCCGGTCGGCAAAGATCAACCAATCCCCCGGCGGCGCGATATCGGCTTCCGCAGGCGCACTCAGGGTTAGGGGCTGCCACGCAGTTTCATACAACCAATCGTGAATGCCCTCTTTCTCTTCCTTCGGCAGGTCTCGCAAGATAACGTCGCGGTGGGATTTCCTGATCGACAATCCCAGTATTTGTACCCCAACGTTCCCTTGTTCGTCGAAGAGGTTTATGTCGGCGGTCAGGCTTTGCTGACCCTCTTTGACGGGATGTATCCTGGTGTGATTCCACAAATGGAATCCGTCCCCGGATGTGTGATTCTCTTTGAGACGTTTCATCGGGGTTGAAGACAGATTTACCCGAATACGTTCAATGCTTACGGGCAAAAAGGTTTCATCGTTGTTCGGAAGCACGCAACCGGTGCTTTGAAAGCAACCGTCCAGAAATACAGGATGCAGCCAATAATCTATTGACTCTGCCGCCGCATTTCCGGGAAGGCATATCCGGCTTACAATCTCTTCCGACTGGAGGTTCAAGCCTGAAGACTGTGGCGCTTTGCCACACCACAAGCGTTCAATGGACTGGAACTCTGTCCCTAAATTGATGCCTCGCGCTTGAAAGCCCTGATAGCAATCCTTTGCCAATTTCTCCCTGGCGCAGGTAGTTTGTAACAACGGGAGGTTCTCACGGTCGGGCGCCTGCGCGTTCTCTTCCGCGCGTATCTTTCCCGATATATGCAACGTCCAGACGGGCGTTTTCTTTTCGGCGTCCAGACTGAAAAGTCTGAAGGAGGCTGTTTTGTGAACCGGGTTTTTTGGCGCGCTTGTACCCTCCGGAACGAAAACCAATTGCAGGGTTTTTGCTCCGTCCTTCGGTATAATCAACGCCTGCATGACGGCAATCTCCTCCAGAACGAAGCAGTCTGAGTTGAAGGTGGATGCCCCCGCCGCCAACGCCATCTCCAGGCAGGCCGCCAGCGGGAAGATGATTTTTCCGTAAATGATATGGTCACCCAGGAATTTCGGCGAATCGTGGCGCATATCGACTTCATAACGAGTCTCCGGGGAACCGGCTAACAGGAGTCTCCTGCCCAGGAGCGGATGGATCGAAGGAAACCGGGACGTGTCTTTATGCGTTAATTGCACGTTAAGCGCCTGTATTTTCGGACGTTCAAGCCAGTATGGTTGCCGTTGAAATGGATAGCAGGGCAAAACGATTCTTCGGCCTTTATCGTTCCGGTAAAATTCATCCCAGTCAATGAAAACACCCTGAGCGTATAATTTTCCCAATTCCGCAAGGGATGGCCGGTCGTTTTCAAATCCCTTTTTCTCCTCCCGACCGCTGACTATGGCGGAACGCCCGCTGTACATGTCTTCCGCTTTTTGTCCGTTGCGGAAGGCGGTTAGTTTGTTGCGGAGTTCGGGTGTGGTTGTGGCGATGACGCTCAGACGGCAATTGAAATGTGAACGGCACGTGGCCGCCGTAAAACAGAGGTCTTTCACGGCGACGTCCGGATTAAGCGAGAGATAGTTTTCATACCGTTCCACCGCGTTTCTGAGGGCTTCTTCCGTTTTCGCCGAAAGCACAAACAAATACGCGCCGCCCTCAGCTTTCGGAATTCGGGCGCTAATATTCGTATTCTCCACAGACGGCGCTTCCTCCAGTACCAGATGGGCATTCGTGCCGCTGGCGCCGAAAGAGCTGATGCCTGCAATCCTTTTCTTCGAGTCCCAGTGTTTCAGTTTGGTAACCACTTCTATAGAAAGTTTATCCCAGGGTATCTGCGTATTCGGGTTACGGAAATGCAGGTGGGGAGGGATTTCATGGTGCTGAAGGGACAGCACGGTTTTGATAAAACCGGCAACCCCGGCGGCCGCTTCCAGGTGGCCTACGTTTGTTTTTACCGAACCGATCAACAACGGATTGTTCCGGGAACGCCCGCCAAACACACCGCCCAGCGCGACGACCTCAATGGGGTCTCCTAACGAGGTGCCGGTGCCATGCGCCTCTATGTAGCCCACCTCGTCGGTCGCAACACCCGCGTTTAACAGGGACTGCCGTATGACCCGCTCCTGGGCCGTCCCGCTCGGCACGGTAAAACCGGCGCCGGGGCCGTCCTGGTTCACCGCTGAGCCGCGGATCAAGGCAAGAATATTGTCGCCATCGGCTATGGCGTCCGACAACCGTTTCAAGACAACCACACCGCAACCCTCCCCGCGTACGTATCCGTTTGCCGAAGCGTCGAAGGTCTTGCAGCGTCCGTCAGGCGATAACATCTTCGCCTTGGAAAAATTAATGAATAGTTCCGGCGCAAGGAGCAATCCTACCCCTCCGGCCAGTGCAAGGTCGCACTCGCGGCTGCGCAGGCTTTGTGACGCAAGGTGTATGGACACAAGCGAGGAGGAACACGCCGTGTCCACGGACATGCTCGGCCCCATCAATCCCAAAACGTAGGAGAGACGCCCGGCCGCCATGCACAACGTATTCCCCGTGGCAAAGTAGGCATTAATACCTTCAGGGTTTTGCGCGCCTATCTGCATGCCCGCATAGTCAAAGGTGCTGATGCCTATAAATACACCGGTTTGGCTTCCTGATAGTTGCAGGGGCGCAAGGTTGGCGTGTTCCAGGGCTTCCCAGGTAACCTCCAGCAGAAGCCGTTGCTGGGGATCAAGGGTTACCGCCTCTCTGGGGGTAATGCCGAAAAACTGGGCGTCAAAGGTATCCACACGGTTTAAAAATGCGCCGTGTCTGGCGTAGGTTTTTCCTGGCGCCGTCGGATCCGGGTCGTAAAAGGCGTCAACGTTCCATCGGTCTTGAGGGATTTCCGTTACGGCGTCAACCCCGTCGTGGAGCAGTCTCCAAAAGGATTCCGGGTTGTCCGCTCCACCGGGAAACCGGCAACCCATGCCGATGACGGCAATCGGCTCATACGAAGATTCCCGCACTGCAATTCTCTCTTTAACGTCCGGGACTGCAGCGGCATATTGCATGTCTTCCGGTTTCAATTCTTTTGCCACGTAGTCCGCTATGGCGTCAACCGTGGGATAATCAAAGACCAGCGTTGAACGGAGCGTCCGGCCGGTTGCCGTCTCAATGCGGTTTTTCAGGTCAACGGCCATCAGGGAATCAATGCCTAAATCAAACAAGCCCTTTCGCGGGTCGATATGGCCGGAACTTCCTGCGCCAATCACCTCTTCAACCAGTGAAAGGACAAACGCCTGTATTTGAGACCGGCGGGCTTCAACGGGCGTTTTCTCCAGTTGTTTAATCAAAAGGGGCTTTTTTGCCGTGTCGGGCTGTGCAACGTCAGACGTCCGTACAAAAGATTCAAGGAGCGGTGGCGGTGAACCCTGAAAGAATTCAGGGATAAACTTACGCCAGTTCACGGGGAGCGCCCCGGCTTGAACGGCGTCCTGCGCCATGAGTTGCCCCAATATTTCCAGCCCTCGTTCCGGCGCAATTGTTCCCATGCCCCGTTGAATCCACCGTTCCCGTTCACGAAGGCTCATATCGGCGGCCATTCCCATATCAGCCCAAGGACCCCAATTAACGCTCAAACCCGGCAGCCCCAACGTGCGGCGATGGTGAACAAACCCATCCAAAAACGCATTGGCCGCAGCGTAGTTCCCTTGCCCCGGCGAACCCAGCAGCGAGGCCACGGAAGAAAAACAGACAAAGAAGTCCAACGGCATATCTTTGGTCAACCGATGCAAATTCCACGCGCCTTGTATTTTGGGAGACAGGACGTGCTTAAGGCGCTCCAAATCCATCCGGAACAAAAAGGAGTCAGAGACGGTACCCGCCGCGTGGATAATCCCACCAAGGGGCGGCATGGACGCCTGAATCGTTTCCAGTAACCGGGATACGTCCTGTTTGTCTGATACGTCCACCTTCTCGACCAAGACACGGGCGCCTGCCCGCTCAAGGCCACGGACAGATTCCTTGACTGATTCTGAAATGTCACGGCGTCCCACCAACGCAAGCTGAGCCGCGCCACGGCTTACCATCCAGCTTGCGGCCAGAAGCCCCAAAGCGCCAAGGCCTCCCGTAATAAGGTAGGTTTTATCTTTATTGAATTCAACAGGTAGCTTGGATTCGGTATTTTTGTAGGGAACCAGTCGGGCTGCATACCGAACCCCATGTCGCCATGCAACCTTGTCTTCTCTGTCAGGAAACCACAGTTCATTCACTAAGGCAGGAACATCCTTTGCATCGCCGGATGGGTCAATATCCACGCAGGTACAGCTCATATCCTTGTGTTCAAGGGGAATCACACTGGCCAAACCCCACAGCGCTGACTGGTCAGGATTCACCTGTGTTTGTTCCTGCCCGGCAGGCTGCGCCCCTCGGGTGATTAGCCAGAGGCGAGGAAATACAGGCCAGCCGGTTTTTATGATAGCCTGGATCAAATAGAGCAAACTTCCGCAACCGCGAAGGCTGTCAATATGCGGGTCCATCCCCCAGAGATAAACAATGCCCCGGTAGTGCGGTTGATTATCCGGGGTGCTTAGCATTTGCCGGAAGTTGTCCTGTTCGGTAATATCAATTTCATCGGAAAAGACCAGCTTGCAGGTCTCACCGCGCCCTTGCAGGAGCTTCGATAATTCCTGCCCAATGCCCCCTCTGTCGGCCAGGACAAGCCAGTGGCCGGGCTGAGTATTTTTTACGTCAGCGGGCGTTCGAAGCTCAGCCGGTTGCCATGAAAGCTGGTACAGCCCTACCTCTATATCCTTTTGAGTCCCGGAAGAGAGCGTTTTACGGCTGAGACGTCTGGCCGTGAAACCCTTGATTTCCGCCAGCACCTCGCCGGTATCGCTTAACAACTGGATATCACCCGTCAGGATATTCTCCGTTCCGTCAGCTTTCTTCATCCGTGTGTGGCACCAGAGAGAGTGGCTCTGCCTGATGGGTTTGTAAAACCGGAATTCATCAATGGCGAAGGGGACAAAAATATGGTCACGTTTCAGGTCGCCCGCCTTTTCATCGCCAAACACCAACTGCGGCCCGTAAATGCAGAAAAATTGAATACAGGAATCAATTAATCCCGGATAGAGCTGGTACTCGTCCATCGGCACAAGAGTCTCCGGCCTCTTCAACCGGCAAAACCCTTCATTTTCCTTCCACCAGAGGCGATCTACCCACTGAAAAGAGGCGCCTACGTGGTGTCCCGACGCCATAATTTCAGCGTATAATTCACGGCCATCCTGCGCTTCGTATTGTTTTTGCTGTTCCGCGGTGAGGATCAATGTTTTTTCCAGTGCCTTTTCTGCCGGGGAAATCCTGATATTTCCCTGGACGTGCTGAACCCATCCGGCGTCTTTTTCATCCCCGCCAGGCTGGGCGCTTACTAACGCGAAGGTGTATCCCTGTTCACTACCTTTCGAATGTAAAATCATTTGGACGGTGCGCTCACCCTTGTCAGGAATAACCAGCGTCTCCTGAAAGTGTACGTTTTCCAAGACGCAGGCGTCTACCCCGAATGCCTCCTTTACCGCCTGAAGCGCCATGGCAACGTGAGACGCACCGGCAACAACCAGCGTCCCAAACAACTTGTGGTCTTTCAAATAGGCTGGCGAAGCGCCGCTGAATAGCGATGCGAAGCGGATTTCTTTTGAGAATGGCAACACCAGCCTTTGCCCCGGTAGCTTTCCGGGATGGCGGTGGCGGTAAACCGGAGTCGTGTCTATCCAGTGCCGTTCCCGCTGAAAGGGATAGGTGGGAAGCGCAATCCTGCGTGGTGAATAATTCCGGTTAAAACCGTTCCAGTCCACCTGCGCGCCCCGCACGTACAGTGCGCCCAGGCTTTTCAGAAGTGTTTCCCAATCGCCCCCCTCCTTCTGCAAGCTGGGTAACCAGAGGATTTCAGGCTTTTTAAGACACTGCTTTCCCATCCCCGACAGCACCGGCTTTGGACCAATTTCAACAAAGACTCCATATCCCTTTTCAGAAAGCGCGTTCATGCTCGCTGAAAACTTCACGGGTGCGCGCACGTGGCGCACCCAATAGGCGGGGTTTGCGATTTCGTCGGTGATAAAATCTCCCGTAACATTCGAGATGAATCCGATGTGTGGAGAAGCGTAGGTGATTTCCGATGCGATTTTTCCAAAATCAGAGAGCAGGGGGTCCATAAGCGGAGAGTGAAAGGCATGGGATACGTTCAAAGGCTGTATGCCTATCTTTTCTTTTTTAAACTGTTCGCATATTTCCCGTATATCCTCGCGCAATCCCGAAATAACAACGAGCGTTGGGCCATTGACGGCGGCAATAGACACCGTTTTTACATAGAGAGAGATTGCCTTTTCCACGTAGGTGGCATCAGCAAAAACGGCTACCATTGAGCCATTCTGCGGCAACGACTGCATAAGGCGTCCGCGCGCGGCGATAAGCTTCAAGCCCTCTTCAAGGCTGAAAACACTGGCAACACAGGCGGCCACGTATTCCCCGACACTGTGTCCCATAACGACGGAAGGCGTAATGCCCCAGGAACGCCATAATTCGGCCAGGGCGTATTCCAGTGAAAACAATGCGGGTTGCGTATAGGCCGTTTCATTCAACAACTGCGCTTGCTGATCATTCTGCGAGGGATACAGTATCCCGATAAGCGGTTTTTCCAGGTAAGCCCTCAGGATTTCATCGCAGTGGGACAGCGCCTTGCGGAACGTTGGCTGGGTGTCGTAAAGCAGTCGCCCCATCCCCGAATATTGCGACCCCTGGCCGGTGAAAAGAAAGGCAATAGGAGGGCGGCCTGCTTCCTGTCCCCTAAAAATGCCTGCCTCCACCTTGCCCGCCCTCAAGGCGGACAGTTTTCCGCCCAGTTCTTTTGTGTTTTCTGCAACCACTGAAATGCGATGGGGGAAATGAGAACGGCAGGTGTTTGCAGTAAAACAAAAATCCTCCGGTGAAAGATCAGCGTGATTGGCAAGATGAGCTTCATACCGTTCGGCTAATTGATGGAGCGCGCCTTCCGTTCTGGCAGAAAGAGCGAGTATGTGCAGAGGACGATTGACAACGGATGGTTGATGGTCTTGTCCCGCATTTTCCACGGAAGAGCGGAATTCTTCTAACACCACGTGTGCGTTTGTCCCGGCAAAGCCAAAGGAACTCACGCCCGCGATCCTCCGGTTTTCGCCGGACGTCCACTGTTTCCGCCGGGTTGGGATTTCAATGGGAAGTTCGTTCCATGCGATGTGAGGATTGGGGTTTTTAAAATGGAGGTGAGGCGGTATCTCGCCATTTCTAAGAGAAAGGATAACCTTGATAACACCGGCAACGCCTGCCGCTGCTTCCAAATGCCCCATGTTGGTTTTTACCGATCCCACCATAAGGGGATTATTACGGGGGTGATCACGAAACACGCTTCCCAGCGCGCCCATCTCAATGGGGTCGCCCAGGGACGTCCCCGTGCCGTGCGCCTCGATATAACCTACCTGTGACGGAGCTACGCCGCCGTTTTCCAGCGCCCGCCGTATCACGGCCTCCTGAGACGGCCCGCTCGGCACCGTTAAACCGCCGCTTGCCCCGTCCTGATTGACGGCAGAACCACGAATAACGGCCAGGACGTTATCGCCATCCGCCACCGCATCCAGCAGCCGTTTGAGAACAATCATGCCGCAACCTTCTCCGCGGACGTAGCCGTCAGCCGCCGCATCAAAGGTTTTGCAATGGCCGTCAGGCGCCAGCATACGCGCCTGGCAAAAATTAATGAAGGGTTCAGGCGCAAGAATTAAACCGACCCCGCCCGCAAGGGCAAGATTACTCTCCCTCCGGCGCAAACTCTGGCAGGCAAGGTGAATGGATACCAGGGAAGAGGAACATGCCGTGTCCACCGAGACACTCGGCCCCGCAAGACCCAGAAAGTATGATAGACGGCCTGCCGCCACGCTCAACACATTTCCGCTGGTAAAATAGGCGTCAATGGCCTTTGGGTTTTGCAATCCGGAACGGATCAGCGCGTAGTCAAAGGTGCTGATACCGACAAAAACCCCCGTCTGACTGCCGTACATAAGGTCAGGCGACAAGTTGGCGTTTTCAATGGCCTCCCAACTGACCTCCAGCAATAACCGTTGCTGTGGGTCCATACCGGCAGCTTCCCGGGGCGTGATGCCGAAGAATTCGCAGTCAAAGGTATCTACCGATTTCAGGAACGCGCCATGGCGGGCATACATTTTTCCGGGGGTTCCCGGATTTGGATCGTAAAAGGCCTCCATATCCCATCGTTCTGCGGGTACCTCCGTAACGGCGTCTTTTCCCTCGTACAGCAGGTTCCAGTAATCTTCCGGCGTATTCACCCCGCCCGGAAAACGGCATCCAATGCCAACAACCGCAATCGGTTCCGCCTCAGCAAGCGCCAGCTTCGGTTTCAGTTGCTGTATTGCGTAAGCGAGTTTGAGCGGGGATAAATGAGAAATCTGCCTGGTTATATCGTTCATATCGAATCTTTCCTTTTCTCACTTGAATGTTTATCGTTGACAATTATTTCCCGTAATTTTATTTAGCTCTAAAATTATCGGTATCTCTTCTTTTTCTCCATCACCACGCCAACGATACGGTATTCAATATCCTTGCCAAGCTCCATGTCGTCATGTTTTGGGTTCAGGGGATGGAGTACCCGGGTTTTGTCATATTCTTTTAGTTGCTTAAACGTTGCCTCCCCCTCATCATTCGCAATAACCACATAATCATTGTTGTAAATTGTATCTTACCTTCTCCTTGACGACAAGGGTGTTTTATTGTCAGATAAATCCTAGCCCGGCACAGCCGCAACCAAAGACCCCCTCTCTTTACCCACCGTTCACACAGTGGGCTACGGTTGTTACACCCCAAAAGGGGGTCTTTGTATTACCGCGTAAACACTATGCTGAAAGTATGGCAATCGTTCCTGTTTGCCATAACAAAGTTCCTTACGAATAAGGTTGACCTGATGTTAACCGGCGGGGGTTGGCCTGACTTTGTCATGCCCCGTTAGGGGCAACACAATAGTAGTCCACTGCGTAAGCGGTGGGAAGCTATTGTAAGACGTTATCAAGCCCGGAGGGACGACACAAACAGCAAAACATTCAAATATTCTTTTGTACAATACCAAAAATCTTGGTAGAGTAGAAAAAGAGAGACCTGTATAAAGAAAAAGCCCTCCAATTATGGTAAAGTAGTTTTTGAGAAAAGAACGATACCATAAAGAGAAGGAGGGCAATATGGGTGTGAACCCACAGGATAGTAGTACCATAACAGAATTTAGTTGTCAATTTAGAGTGGAGATAAGGGCTCGCAGTTTAGCGGCGATCCTAGTAGCATTTAGCAAGTTGTTGCCACAGATACTGACAGATTTTATCCAGAAGGTACTAAACCAGCGTTAAATTTAACCCATATACTCTCTGTCTCCCCCTTGCGAAATGGGGAATGTTTGCGGCTCTGCCGCGCCAGGTATTTTCACCTTTTACCAAACAAAAAATCACTATGCCAATCTTTGAAATTATATCCCTCATCGGTTTCATCCTGGGCAGTATATTGCACATCGTCCTTTCCATACTGATTGTGCAGCGGCAGCACAAGACACGGAGCGAATTCGTATTCCTTTTTCTCGTAATCAGTGTGGCCATGTGGCACCTCGGAAACACCGTTTCCCTCTTCAGTTTCATCCTTTTCCAAAAAGAGATAGTCGGCGTGGCGATTATTGCCGACGCCATTTCTTACGTGGGGATCGGCTTCATGCCGAGCCTCTTGCTTCATACAGCGCTTTTATTCCTTTTTGATAACAAGCCGCACATCAAAAAACCGTATCAGCGGCTCATCATTGCCGCCCTTTACCTACCCGTTATCCCCTTTTCCATCGTCATAAAGCACCTTATCCTGTCGGAAAACGTATATGCCCTGGCGACCACCGCCTTTTACGTCAAACCGTTTGTCGCCTGGCTCGTCGTATCGCTCGGTATTGCAGCGAGTATTTCCCGGCTGCTTGCAAAGACGGTGGAAGAAAAGGAAGAGCGGAAATTCTACAAGGCCATCTTCTGGGTCGTAATCGTTATTGCGCTCCTTATCGGCTTCACGGTGCTTCTTGAGGGAAACAAGATCGCTTACTTCGGGGACTACCTGGTGCTTGCCTCCATGTTGTCGTCGATCTTCCCCAGCATCATTTTCTCCTATTACGTCTATCGGTACAACTACATGGAGTTCGTGCTGCGCCGCAGCGTCTTTTACTCCTTTCTAACCTTTATCCTCGTTTGTCTCTACTATTTTGGCATTAACAAATTAACGAGGTCGCTGGGAAAACACTTTTCCATAAACTCCAAAATGCTGGAGGCCGTATTTATCATCAACCTGGTTTTCTGGTTTCCGACGCTGAAGGAACGTATGCAGCATGTCTTCAGAAAACTCATCTTTTATCGTATTTCCGACAGCGACTATCTGCTGAATGAACTAAGCCACGTTATCAGCACCGACCCCCTGATAAACCTGGTAAAGCTGCTGGGTCACGTGGTTGCAACCATTAAAAAGGCCACGGGCATTAAATCAACGAACCTTTTACTCTTAAAATCAGTCCCTTTTACTGAAAAGGGCGGCGAACGGATTTCCATCATCGGCGACAAAAGCCGCGAGCCGATTACCCGGTCTAACATCCATCACATCGTGCGGTTTTTCGCAAACAGCGAATTTGTCGTCCTCAACCGGTACGAGGTAAAAGAGGCCTCCATTATCAACGAAATGAAACTGCTGGACGCCATCTTCATATTCCCCATCTTTGTTAACCGAAAACTGGAGGGGATATTGTGCCTGGGACGCGCCAGGCGCGGCCTGCCCATTGTATCCGACCATCTTGACCGGATCATGATCATTGCCAATGAAATCGGCTCTGCCGTAGAAAAGTCAAAGATCATCGAGGAGAAGCTTTCTCTCGAAAGAAAGATATATGAAAACGAAAAGCTGTCGAGCCTCGGACGGCTTTCCACCAGCGTGGCGCACGAGGTAAAAAATCCGTTAAGCTCCATAAAGGCGATTGTGCAGGTTATGCGGGAGGATTTAAAAAAGGACGACCCCTTGCAGGAAGACCTGGCGATTATTATAGATGAGATCGACCGGTTGGCTAAGGTTGTCAACCAGCTTTTACAATTCGCAAAACCACGCAGTGAAATAAGAACGTCCGTTAAGCTTGGAGAGGTGATAAACTCGGCGCTGCTGGTGCTTAATCATGAGGTAAAACAAAATAAGATTGCCGTCCATTGCCGGATACCGGACGACCTCCCGGCGGTCACTCACGACGCCGGGGCATTGAGAGACGTCTTTTTCAACCTGCTCCATAATGCCGTCCATGCAATGCCCGGTGGTGGAAAGATATCGATTGACGCCTCCTGTCTGCCGGATAACCACACCATCCGGTTGACGATTGCCGACACCGGCCCCGGCATACCGGAAGACGTCTTACAGAAAATATTCGAACCTTTTTACACCACAAAGCAGACGGGAACGGGGCTGGGTCTCTCCATCGTAAAAAAGAAACTGGAAGACATGGACGCCTCCATCCACGCGGAAAACAACGGCAATGGCGCCACGTTTATCATCAATTTTCCGGCGATAGAACAATTGCCGACGCCTGTATAACAACAATACCTTTGGTTGGTCACATCGGGACGATAGATATGTTACATAAACAAGGTTTTTCCGACGGGACTATATGGTTCGTTTACTTGAAAACAGGCAATGAATTGCCTGCCTATTGGCTTTTAATACTTCCGGTATCTTGGGATTTAGGCTCATGCAGCTTTTCCCATTTCAAATAATATTCCAACAAATCAGACGGAGATTGTCTGATCACCAGAAAACGAAAGGCGATACCTATATTCCTGATGGTCGTAAAAAATGGTCCCAGTGACCTCCAATGGCGCGAAGTGATCTTTATCGTTTTATTGATTACCGCTGGACGGCATATTTTTGACAAACAACGTGACAAAATTGCATCCTCCAGAAAAGGGACTTGCGCAAAACCGCCGCATTGAAAGTACAGATCACGGCGAACCATGATACCCTGATCGCCATACGGAAGATTGAAAATTCTTCCGCGCAGTTCGTTCCCCAATTCTATCAGGCGGAACGAGGGGGACGGGTCTGATATCCGCTGCTTAAAAAATCCCCACCGGAGATCAACCGTGCGCAAATACCCCGGCAAGTACCTGATCGTTTCAAGTTCCGGCACACAATCCGCATGAAGGAACCAAAACCATCGGCCTTTTGCATGGCGCACACCAAGGCTCATTTGCCGCGAGCGCCCCGGGGCGCTTTTCAGCACTTTGGCATTAAAGCCGGCCGCAACATCACCAGAACCATCGGTAGACCCGCCATCAACAACGATTACTTCAATTTCTCCCAGATGATGAACGCATGAGAACGCGTGAAGGGTTTCCTTGAGGATGTAGCGGTCGTTGAGGACGGGAATAATGACGGATAATTGGGGATTCAACGTATCTACAACTATTTTTAGATCTTCTACGGTATCTACATCGGTCTCCGGACCAAGCAGCGCGACCAACATGTTTTTCGCCTTTGCGCGTTGTAATGTCTGCTCAAGCACCCGGTCCGAACTCCAGGTGATGTGTCTAAACAGCGCCGGCTGAAAGGCATTTGTGCCGATCAGTACGTAACCTCCATCGGTAGCCGGAACGATAACCACGTCGAATTGCTTTAGCTGTCCGACCGCTTTCTGTATCTTCTCCGCAGTCAAGCCGGGGCAGTCAGTACCTACGGCGATGACAGTTCGAAAGCCCATTTCGAATGCCTTGCAGAAGGCGTACTCCAATCGCGCTCCAAGATTCCCGTCAGGCTGGAGCCAAGTATCGTAACCCCCTCTCAGCCAGCCGGATATTTTCTGTCGTTCCGCTCCGTCTGCATACACAATCACCCTGGCTTCCCCCTGTCCTTGCAGCTTCAGAAGTTCATGATGCGTTTTTTGCGCCATAGCGTCGTAAATCCGGCACGCCTCTTCGGTACCCAGACTTGCTGCCAGCCGCGTCTTGACGTGTCCAGGTTGCGGGTACTTTGCAAATTCCAGGATTAATACGGTAGTTTTCAAATCATTCACGCTTCATATCCATAATGCCCCGTCAGGGGCAACACAATCGTAGCCCACTGCGCAAGCGGTGGGAAATCATTGTTAGCATATTTTGAAGCCTCGTAGGGGCGACTCAAATAATTCACTCGTTCTCTCATTCCCAAGCTCCAGCTTGGGAATGCGCCTGTACCGGAAGCTCCAGCTTCATTTTATTTCGGTATATCTCGTTTTCCGACTCAAAGCAGCAGGTAGGACAAGCGTCCCCGCTTGTCATTATAATGTCAGGCGAGGACGTCTGACCTACCTTCCGACTCGTTCCCACGTGTGAAGTCGCCGAATGGCTAACTTAACGTATAGGAATTTCAAAGTTGTAGCACGAAGCGATTGCTTCGTTACGGGCGAAGTGGCACTTCGCCCTACATCGAAAAAAGCCGCCGTTATGCATGGTACCCCCACAATCATACGAAGGGAACAACCCTCAATACCCTTTCATCCTTCCACACATTTTCCGTGTGTTCCGCGTGTTCCGTGGTTAAAATGCGGAATTGATTACTGTTCGCACGAACGCCCGCCCCAAGACGCCCCCTTTATTTATTGATACCGCCTTAGCAACATTTTGGTCCGCAGGATGTTTTTACCTCTTTGTCTTGCGTATCTGATATGATAAACATCCCTTTATAGGGCGGATTTGTAAGTTTCCATGCCGTATCAGTGCATACTTCCAATGGCATTCCTACTAAATAGGTATGACCGTCATCGTCCGAAACACTACCAAAAGGTCCTCTGTAGGTTGCATATTGTCCGGTGTATTTACATTCCTTCGACTTCTCGTATTTGTACCCCCTTGCAGTCACGGAGTAAAACGTAAAACCGTCCACCTCCTTATAGAGATAGCGATTCACCACTTCCAGTCCATAGAAACCTGAAGCCTTCGCTATCGTGAAAAATTCCCGTTCTGTAATTGCCCCGGAAATACACTCACCCCATAATTTTTTATCCTGTTTCATAGACACAGGGACTTCCCTGTTGGAGACAACGTCGGATATCGCGAATCGACCACCCCTCTTCAGCACCCTGAATATCTCTTGAAAAACCTTCTCCTTTTGGTCTGATAAATTGATGACGCAATTGGACGTTACCAGATCAACGCATCCATCTGCCAGAGGTATCTCTTCCAGGAACCCTTTCACAAAATGTACATTATCAAAACCCAGTTTTCCTGCAACAACGCCTTTTGACATAATGGCATTTTGCAGCATTTCATCAGTCATGTCAACCCCGATAACCCGTCCATATTTGCCTACCAGCTTTGCAGCGATAAAACAGTCTATCCCACCGCCGGCGCCCAAATCCAGCACGCTTTCGCCGGGTTCGATGCCGGCTTGTGTCATGGGACTGCCGCACCCATACGAAATATTCAGAACTTCAGGGGGAATATGCGATAGGTCTGCCGGATTATAACTGGTTGGACAACAGAGTTCCTTTTGAGGATGAATGGCGGCAGTGGCGTAAAATTCATTAACGGATTTCCTGACGACGTCTTTAACCTCCGTGTCTTCATTTTTACAGGTTAATCCCGTTGTTCTGCACGTATAACAAGCAGGCGATTCCATCGTGTACGGCCCAAGGGATTCTTGCAAAGTCCAGCCCATCCAGGCCTTTGGAGCGGCAATAAGTAAGGGGCAAACAAAGACCCCTTTACTGGTCACGATACGGCTGGTGGCACATTGGAGATTGTCCATCGGGTAGTTATCAAAACACTTCGCGGTAACCCGTTCGCCTTCATCGTAAGGTCTGACGAATTCGGCGCATCGTCCCAGGAGAACTAAAGGCAGTTTTTTGAGTCTTATCTGTGGGATATTCAAAGAACGTTCAAATAACTGAAGTTCTTCTCCCGTTTCTTTCGTAAACCTTCCATATTTCGACCAATCGGCTACGGTAATAATCGGATTAAAACCGGCATGCGTCAGGGACTGGATACCCCTGATTGCCCTTTTAAATGCCCCCATCCCACGAATCTGGTCATTTTCTTCCTCGATAAAACTTTCCAGGCTTACCCTGAATGCTAATTTGTGTTTGGATAGGCGAGATATCCGGGCTAGCGTTTGTGAAAGACCATCTGTTATTAAAGTGCCATTTGAAAGAACGGTGGTCTGACCGTATTTTAGGGACTCTTGTAAAATATCTACCAAGTGAGGATGTAAAAAAGGCTCGCCTCCGGTAAAGTAAAATGCCTTTACTCCCAGCGTTTCAGCCTCTTTCAAATACCACTGTATAGTTTCTACGTTTATCATCTCATGTGTTGTGTTTTTGGGGCCGCAGGAGATAAAGCAATGGGCACACTGTAAGTTACAATGAGTGCCTGTTACCTGAAACCACAACGTTTCGAGCTGTTTTAAATAAACCTTTGGCGTATTAATGGTTCTAACCTCCTGAAATTAAGTATGGTGTCCCCGGAATTTGGATTTAGATTTGGATTTCCTGTTGCAGTATAGTCGGTTTACATAATACAGAGGTCGCACCCGTTTATCAATTTTGTTATAGCTATTTTTTCCCATAGAGATTATCCAGCGGGCTTTTCGGCGCATTCGACATATCCCTCATTACATGCGTATAAATCATTGTAGTCCCGAGATTCTTATGCCCAAGTAAGTCCTGAACCTCCCGGATATTAACCCCGTTCATTAAAAGATGGGTCGCAAAACTGTGCCGTAAGGTATGAACAGACGCATTTTTGACAATCCCTGCTTTTTTAACTGCCCCTTTTACCATATTCTGAATCGCCTTATCACTTAAATGATGCCGCCTGATTTTCCCGCTTCCCGGG
>JACVXV010000120.1:10756-26486 GCA_015661205.1 Candidatus Brocadiaceae bacterium | reverse complement strand
GGCTTTTTGAAAATCCACCCCAGTAAAATCAAGGGTTTCAAGGCGTTGAATGCCTAAAAATGACCGTTTTGGGGCGCGAATTGCGAAAGTCGGGTTAACGAGCCTGTTGGCATCCACGTTCCTGGGTGGGTCTGGTAGTTATGGTGATAATCCACAATCTCTCGCCATCGACACAAGCGGGAACGTATATGTGACGGGGATTACTGATTCAACAGACTTTCCGACGACGAGCGGTGCGTATGACACCTCTTATAATGGTGGTTTTTTTGATGTCTTTGTCACGAAGCTGAACAGTGGATTAACGAGTCTGCTGGCATCTACGTACTTGGGTGGGCAGGGAAAAGATACAAGTTCTTTTCTCTCCCTCGACACAAGCGGGAATGTATGTGTGATGGGGTATACTGAATCAACAAACTTTCCGACAACGATCGGTGCGTATGCGACCTTGAGTGGTGGTGGTAGTTATGATGTTTTTGTCTCGAAGCTGGACGGTAATCTTTCTGCTGATATCTCCTGCACCTATTCCATCTCACCCACCAGCCAATCCTTTAGTTCCAGTGGTGGCGACGGCAGTGTCGGGGTAACGGCGTCATCAAGCTGTTGCAGTTGGACGGCAGTGAGCAACGCGGCATGGATAGCGGTGACCTCGGGTGGCAGTGGAGCGGGGGATGGGACGGTAGCCTATTCGGTATTGGCTAATACTGGCACAAGCGCACGCACTGGCACGATGACTATTGCAGGCAAAACCTTCACGGCAACGCAAGATGGTATTGTTGCGTGCAAGGCTAAATCAATAACTGCCGCTCCTAAGAACTTGTCGCTCAAGAAAAACGGCAATGGTGATGTGACCATAACGGTGAAAGGCGCAGGCAATTGCCTGGATGAAGGCGCAACGGTGACGGCAACGATTAGTGGGAATGGCAATCAAATCATAGACGTTTCACCTGTCAGCCAGGCGACAGACGCCAATGGGCAGGCCGTGTTTGCCATTGATGCAAAAGACAAGAAGGGTACAGCGGCCATTCGATTCCGCGCAAACGGCCTGAGCAAATCAACTACCGTAAAGGTGAAGGTCAGGTAATACTCAGGTAATACTCAGGGCTTGTTATAGTATTCTATTTACCAGGGGTTTCACCACGGGCTATATCGGGTTTGTTGTAGAGCGAAGAGGTTCTTCGCTCTCTATGAAACAACACCGCTAAAGAACGAAGTACCACTTCGTTCTACTAACAAAGTAGCGTTTAACTTTAACAGAAATGGGAGGACAATGAAATGACACAGGGACGTAAGGGTTTTGTCGTGACGGTTATGCTCTTTTTATGTCTTGTACTGCCTGGAATCATTCTAGCAGGAGACCGGGATGCAGACAAAAATAACAAGGTCAGCCGTCAATCAATGGAAGGTGGCAGTTTCAATCCCCGTAAGGGAGGTGATAGCATGATGGATACACAGGCAATAAACCATCCAGAGTAGAATATTTCACCACGGGGAGAGAAAAGCGAAAATAGCGGTAACGCTGCTGTGTCTGCTGATACCTGGACAATAGAAAGACCTGATCGTTCAAAAGGTTTTACTAATATGTCCCCACGGTCGATTGCTATTGATTCACTGAACGCGCCCCATATTGTATATGGGGGTAAGCAGCTTTACTATGCACAATATGACGGAAGCCAATGGCACTATGAGACGGTTGATGCAACGATTGTTAGATATGTTTCGCTAGCGTTAGACTCGTCAGGTAAGGTGCACATCTGACAACGATTCCATATTTTCCTACAGACAAAAAGGATTGGTATGTTTTTCTACGCCCACGGTGGACATGGGGCCGTGTGCCGGGAAGAGTAAGGTTTCTTCCGGTAAGGTAAAGATGTGTTTACGGATGTGGTCAACCTGGCAACGTGCTTCTTTCGGTGAGTTTGTGCCGCCTACAGAACCGCAGAAAAGGGCGTCGCCGGTGAACACGCAGCCTTGCACGTAAAATGCGATACCCTGCGGGCTATGTCCCGGTATGGGCAAGGCATGGAACGTTAATTGCCCCACCTCGATTGTTTCACCACCCCCCAATGGGTTGTCTACGGCGCCCGCCTCGCCGTGTCCCGCGTAACTCTTTACCGGATAGCGGTTGCAGAACTCTTGTAACCCTTCGACATGGTCCCAATGGCCGTGGGTAATAAAGAGATACCGAAGTTGTATTTGACGTTCTCGAATAAAGGCCTCAACTTCCGGGCTAAAACCGCCGGGGTCAATAAACACCCCAACCCTGGTTACGGGGTCAGCCACCAGGTAACCATTGATGGGGAAGCTCCCCACCGTGAAACGCCGGAATATCAGATTTTCTATCATCATTTAAAAGGTGTCCTCGAATCATTCCTATTGTTGTGTGCTATAACTAATAGTATTATTGGCTCGTCCACAAATTCTGCGGATGAGGCGTATTCACCGAGTAACTCTTTTTGGTTGTGGCATAGCCGCGCTAGGTTATTCTTGCCCCATCCTCCGCGGCCTTAGCGTCCTCCGCGGTGAAAAGTTACAAATACCGCACTCATGTAGAAATTGTTGGTCACTACGGGTCAATCGTAACGAACCTCATCCAGATTGGCGGCCTGGCGGATATCGGTATCAATCCACTTTGTGTCAATGAAGCGGGCCTTGTGGAACACGGTTTCATGAAGCGTGCATTGTTCGAAGCTGCAGCGAATAAAGGTTGCGGCGCGAAAAATGGCCTTTTGCAGACGGCACCCTGCGAACTGTGTGTCGATAAAGACCGACGAAGGAAAACGGACAAAAAGGTAATCCTCCCGTTCAAACCGGCAGTCTTGCCACTGAGAACCACTGAAGGAGACCTCGCTAAGCTGCGACTCGCTTAAACGGCAATGGGAAAAGACGGATAAGCCAAAGGAACTGAGTTTTCCCATGGTCTTTTCTAACGTACATCCGGAAAAATGGCTCGCGGTAAACAGGGAATTTTCAGCGTGAACCTTTTCCCAGCGACAATTTTGGAAGCTGCCCGCGTCGCAAAGTACATGGTCGAAGGAGACGTCATGCAGGCGGGTGTCTTGCGCGCGCAGATAACGGCAACGTCCATCATGAAAACGGAGGGACTTCAGAATGCCGCCGAGCAGACGCCGTCCGGAGAAATCCTCAAGAATGTCTCCGCCGGTGATTGTTTCCTGAATAAATATTCTTTTTTCCAGGTCGGGGTTTGGCTCCATTTGATTATCCGAAAAAATGCAAAGTATGGCGAACAACAATTAACCTCGTAGCGAGGATTTCTTTTACAAAAGGTACTTGTGGTAGAAAAAACTGCCGGAACCACAGATTTCACAGATTGCAGAGATAAAAACGGTAGCTGTTCTTCCGGTATTGAAGAAAGCCGGATATTATAGACGCATTGCCCGATTTTTCAAAGGAAGGATTTGAAAGGTCTTCCTGGGAAAAAGGGGGAACCGGGAGTTTGGCTGCGCGCCGGGAGGCAAGGCTGAAGCCTTGCCCTACGTGATGAATTACTCTGGAAGTTGTGACGCAATTTTTGCCAGTATTTCAGGCACAATTGCTGACGTTGCAGAGGGAAACCAGATTTTTTGTGGGTAGATTGCAATGTTTGGGCCTTTTGAGCAGAGTCCCATGCATCCGCTTGAGGATACTCGCACCCGGCCTGCCCAGCCGCGATTCTTTACTTCTTCCTTCAGCAATGATTGAATGGCCTGGCTGTTGCCGTCTGCGCATGACTTTCTGGCGCCTTGGCGGTCATTGGTACAGACGAATACATGACAGATATATGGTAACGTTTGTTCTTCCGGCATTTACAAAACCTCTATTACGTAATAGGAATCTTGTAGCGCGGGGGTTCATCCCCCGCCTGGCGCGCGTTCGCGCGCCATTGCCAACCATGAAGGTCGGCGCTACACAAAAGCCGTCGCCGTAGGCGACATAATTTATGCAACTGGTTGAACTGTGACAACGAAGTAAAGTCTTATGTGAACCGGGGTTTTTGGAGGGTGTACCTGTTGCAGGTAATAAGCGGCAATTCGTCGTCTTACGGAAAAATGGGGTGAGCGACGGGATTCGAACCCGCGACCCTTAGAGCCACAGTCTAATGCTCTAACCAGCTGAGCTACGCCCACCACAGTATTTTGTTTTTATTTGGCGCGCCAGGAAGGACTTGAACCCTCGACCGCCGGATTAGAAATCCGATGCTCTATCCAGCTGAGCTACTGGCGCAATATTCTTATATTGCTATATATACAGCACTTGTGATACTTTGCTGTCTTGTTGCTGTTTGCGGGACTTAAAGCGTTTATGGCCTTTTTGCAGGCTTTTCGTGACAAATTGCTACAAAAGTGCTGCAAAAGTGCTGTAGATTTTCGCCAACCGCAAACCTCTCAAACGTCAATAAATACCAACGTTTTAGAAATATCAAATAGCTCTAAAATTGTATAAAAAACACCGTATTAAGTCAAGAAAGAAATAAATAGGCGGCTGGTTGATATTAGGGGAGGAGTAAGAATGAGATGGAACAAGGAATTACCGGTCTCTCAACGTAACACGTATGTGGGGGGGGAACTCCACCCTGAACCGTGCAAACCCGTAAGTGTTAGATATTTGTTGGTATTAGTGATGCGACTGATTCGATGGTCTTTCTGAAGGGGGTATTTCGCACGTATTTCCAGTTTTCGTCCTTTTTGTTGTCTTCCGATTCTGCATTTTTCTCCGGTTCGGTTAAATTATGCACAAGGGGCAGGCCTTTGACGCCTTTCTTGAAGCTAAAGGCGCGAGTCCGGGAACTGGCCTCGCCGGTGGGTATTACATCCGTAGCGAAATCTACCAGCACCTGGGCGTCGTCAAAAACCTCGGTCGTTATTTTCTGTCCGTCCTTGAAGTTGCCGATGGTGGCGTCGGGGACGGTCTCTGCCAGATTAATGGCTGCAAAGGCCGTATCCTCCCCTATGTGAACGGCGCTTCTGGGTATCCCGACAACCACGTCTTTTAACAGCGCGTCAACAAAAACCTTTTTAAAAAAATGTTTTGTGGCGCCTGGTGCGGTATCAGGCGCTTTTTCTCCATTAGGCATGTACTTTCCCAAGGTAACGCCACTCGCCGCATCCTTTAAGAAATTGACAAGCGTGCCAATAAATCCCACCTTTTTAGCCTCCTTAATGCGCCCATCTTTATCAACGTACTTCATCGTTGCGCCCATGCCGACGTCTTTCAGGATATTTACTGCGTTATCTGCGGCGTCCTTTAGGTCTTTCCCAACCCTGGGAACGAATTCCGATTGGTCTGCCTGATAATCGATGATACTGGTATCCTTATCAAGGTAGAAGTAGTCACCACCGGGTTTGGAGAGCAGTTGGTCCTCTTTGTATTTCTTAAACTGTTCCGTTATAGGCATCGATTTCGTGGTGCTTTTTGCTTTCGAACAAGCAGATTGGGTCTTAAACGCATCGCGCTCAATCTGAGATATCATTCCACCATCAACCCGTGTCGTTAAGGTGTCACAATCAAGATTTTGGGCGAGTTCCTGGCTGCTCATTTCATGGCACATAACGTCGTTAAAAGTCGGATTATCGGCGTTTTTGTAACCGCTTATCTGAACGGCGAAGTCGCTCGGCTTATAATTTGATGTAACTTTGGTCGTTTCTATCATGGTCAGTATGCTATTTCTCTACAAAACTGGTGAAATACCGGGAAATAAGAGACCTGCTCGTAATAGTGCGCAAATACCATTCCTATGCGATAGGGATGGTAGAAAAAACCAGGATAACGTTATTCATAAAGCTTGTTGGATTTTGTGTTTTAATCAAACGTAATAAACTGCTATGAATTACCTCTTGCCCATTTGTAGTTCAGACAGGCTTGTTTTATAAAAAGTTTGACAGTCTGCATTAAATCGCTATAATTTATTGAGACTCAATTTCAGCTAATGGTTTTGTTTAAGATTTGCCTTTACCAGGTAATTTTCAATTTGAGGCAGGATTGTGTAGATGTCCACAGCAGGAATAAATACCGATAGGATCGCCCTTGTGGGGAATCCTAACGTAGGGAAGAGTGTTATATTTGGTTTGCTGACGGGGAAATACGTTACGGTGTCAAACTACCCCGGAACAACAGTGGAGGTCTCCAAGGGTTTTTGCAAGGGGGTCGGCGGCAGGATTGAGGTGGTAGATACGCCGGGAGCGAATAGTTTGATCCCTCTTTCGGAGGACGAGCGGGTTGCAAGGGATTTGCTTTTGGAAGAGGGTAAGAAGCGCGTGGTCCAGGTTGCAGACGCAAAAAATCTTCGGCGCGGTTTGCTCATTACCACGCAGCTTGCAGAGATGGGGCTACCGGTTGTCCTGGTGTTGAATATGTGGGATGAACTTCTCGATAGGGGTATGAACGTAGACGTAAATGAGTTGCAAAAGTTGTTGAACGTCCCCATCATAAAAACGATTGCCACGCACAGGGTAGGGATTAGTGCGCTGCTGGCCTCGCTGCCCTCCGCTACAGTTCCCGGTCTTCGCATTGATTATGGGGAGTTCATTGAAGATGGCATTGCAAAGGTAGAAGTGGTGTTGAGTGGGGAAGCCGCGGTAAACAAACGCGCCTTGTCCATCATGCTTCTATCGGGGGACGAAGCCCTTGAGGATAAACTGAAGGACTCGCTTTTGAAGGATTCCCTGGGTAAAATCAAACTCATTCGGGAATCTGTTCAAGGTCATTTTAGTAATCCATTGAGCTACGTAGTCAATATCAAAAGGGCATCTTTTGTCGATGCAATGGTTGAAAAGGTTGCTATGGCGAGGACGAAAGAAAAAGCCACCAGTCCCTTTCTTCGCGGACTGTTTTTCCACTTTCTAACGCCGTTAGCCGCTTTTTTTATGGGATACAAGCTCATGGGTTTGCTCATGGCTTTTGTTTGGATGTTGCCTCCAGACGATTTATGGACGCTCATCACACCGTATATCTGCGGGGGAGTAACGTCACTGTCCTTCACCCTTTATTTGTATCGCAAAGAATACCGGGCAAAGAGTACGATCTCTGCGGCGTTGGGGAGCATTACCATGCATCCCGTAGCGGCGTTTCCCATACTGATTATTATTTTGTGGATTGTCTATAAACTGGTGGGTGAGCTAGGGGCGGGGATTTGTGTTGAGTTTTTTGAGAGTAAGGTGTTCGGCAACTCCTTAAACCCGTCGGGCGGTTTTGATATCTATTTCTACGTGCCTTACGTGGAGAAGGTGTTTCCCATTACCCACGTGAATTTTCAGGGATTTAACTATTATTTGGGACTGCTTGCCCAGAAGGTGGTGAGTCGCGACAGTATAGTGTTTCAAGTGTTTTTGGATGAGCAGGCCGGATTGATTCAGGTTGGGCTTACCTATGCGATTGCCATCGTTTTCCCCATCGTTGGGTTTTTCTTCCTGGCGTTTGGCATTATGGAAGACAGTGGTTATCTCCCGCGTCTGGCGGTAATGGTGGATAAGGTGTTCAAGCGGATAGGGCTGAACGGGAAGGCGGTACTCCCGATGGTGCTGGGCTTAGGCTGTGATACTATGGCAACCTTGACAGCCCGTATCCTCAATACCAAAAAAGAGCGGATCATTGCGACCCTGCTCCTGGCATTGGCCATTCCGTGTTCGGCGCAACTAGGGGTTATTTCCGGCGTGCTGAGCAAGGTGCCGGGGATTTATTTTGCCATATACGTCTTTGTTATATGCCTGCAGCTTCTCCTGGTAGGGTATTTATCGGCGAAGGTCATACCCGGCACGCCTTCGGATTTCCTTATGGAGATGCCCCCGTTTCGCATGCCAAAGCTGTCGAATATCCTAATCAAGACCCTTTATCGTATCCACTGGTTTTTAAAAGAAGCGGTTCCTTTGTTTATGATCGGCACCCTGGCGCTGTTTGTGGCAACAAAGCTGGGGGCGCTGGCGTTTGTGGAAAGGGTGTGCGCACCGGTTACCAGGGATTTTTTGGGCTTGCCTGTTGAGACAACGCATGGCTTCATCCTCGGATTTTTGAGGCGGGATTACGGCGCCGTGAGTATCTTCAGGACGCTTGAAGAAAAGGGGGGGAGCGCCGGCATTGACCCCAAACAGTTGCTGGTTTCCCTGGTGGTTATTACCTTGTTTATTCCATGCTTGGCCAATTTCTTTGTGATAATCAAGGAGCAGGGGATGAAAAACGCCTTTTTGATGTTTGCGTTTATAATGCCCTACTCAGTGCTTGTAGGCGGCATAGTAAGGGTTGTTTTGCAGCAATTTTAACGGATGGAAATTCCTAAAGTAGGGACACGGTGCCCGTGTCCTTACGTGTGAACACAAATAAGTTGCCGAAAGGCCTAATTAAAGCAGATGGAAATACGAGGGACAGTGGTATCAGTTTTTCACGGAACTGCAGAGGTCTGTGTGATTAAGGAAAAGGCGGAGTGTGGGGATTGTTCCGCCTGTCCTACAAAGGCTGGTGTTAGTGACGTTATGAAGGTTGCCGTAATAGGGGGGCTTCAGGTAGGGCAAAAGGTTGTCCTCCGCGACACAAAAAATTGGTTTGTGAGAAACAAGATTACCCTTACATTGATTGCCTTTGTAGCGGGTGTTATCATGAGTGAGTTAATGTCACTGGTAACGCCTTTCGGTGTTTACAGAAATGATGCGGACATATTTGGCGGTTGTTTATTGACAACGATTGTATTGGCTGTTTTATGGATGAAGAGGCCACGGTATCCTTTTCGGATAGCGAGAATTGAAGGGGGAGATACGCACACATGACGGACCAACATCTGGAAGAAGTCTTGGAATTGGTATGGACGCTGGAAGAAGATCATGGAAGGGCTGAAAAGGGCTTATTAATTGAAAAGGTAGAGATTCCTGCCCCGGAAGAGACGTTGAACCGGTTAATTCAGGAGGGCTATGTAAAAATAGCGGATACCCACGTTGAGTTGACCAAAAAAGGCAGGGCAGACGCGCGATTGATTATCAGAAGGCACCGGCTTGCAGAAAGGCTGCTCAATGACGTCTTAGAGGTAAAAGACGACGCGATGGACTCTAACGCGTGCAAGTTTGAGCATTTCCTGGATGAAGAAGTCACGACGAGTATTTGCACCTTGTTGGGTCATCCCACAAGCTGTCCGCACGGAAAGTCCATCCCTCCCGGCAATTGCTGTGAAAAGACCAGGCAGGAGATAAAGCCTGTTGTCGCGCCGTTGACGGAATTGAGATCGGGGGACGTGGCGAAGATATCATACATAGCGACTAAATATCATGAAAGGTTAGACAGACTTTCCTCCATGGGCTTGCTGCCCGGCGTTCAAATCCGCCTGCATCAAAGGCAACCCACCTACATTATCCAAATGGGCGAAACGCAGATTGCCCTGGATACTGCCATCGCGCGTGACATTTACGTACGCCTTGTTTGATCTGTAGAGACTCTACACGGGCATCAAATAAAAGTCGCCGAAGGTCTAATTCAATAAATTTCCTTGCTTCAAATATCCGCCTTACGTAGAATATCTCCATTAATCAGCTAATCCACAAAACCATACTATTTCATGATAAAACCTTGATGGAGAAATAATACCATGTCAAACGAAAAAAAGGCCAAAGTGAATCCTAATGTAGTGCTTCGAGAGGAGTTTGATGACTGGGCAGTCCTCTTCGACCCCGATTCCGGTGACGCATTCGGCATGAGTCCTACCAGCGTATTAGTATGGAAGCACCTTGACGGCAACCACACGGCAAAGGATATCGAAGACAAGGTGCGCACGCATTGCAGCGACGTGCCCGCTGAGGCAAACGATCACATCCAGGCGTTTATAAGCGATCTGGTGGAACACGGATACGCGGGTTATGATGCGCCTGCTTGAAAAACCTTTGAAACTTGCAAGTGCAGAAAAAGCCGTGGCGTTTTGGTTAGAAACGGCAAAAGAAGATGGTATTCCAATACCGGAACCCAAGGGACGCCTAATGTATGCATAGCATGTTTTACTTACGAGAAAATACGAAATACTATGAAAATAATGCACACCCCAAGAACGGTAGACCTGGCAATTACCGGCGATTGTAATCTCCGCTGCTCCTATTGCGGACATTTTGAAAGCGGTGGGGACGTCAATGCGGACGTATCTACGGCGGATTGGCTTCAATTCTTTGAAGAACTAAACCGCTGCACGGTAATGTCCGTTTGCCTGCAAGGCGGAGAACCCTTTCATCACAGGGATTTAAAAACGCTTATTGGTGGCATTGTTAAAAACCGTATGCGGTTTACGATTTTAAGCAATGGCACCCTCATAACGGACGGGATGTCGGCCTTTCTTGCTTCCACCGCCCGGTGCGATAGCGTACAGGTGTCAATCGACGGGTCGGTACCGACCATGCACGACGCTTGCAGGGGTGACGGAAACTTCCGGCGCGCCGTAGAGGGCATTACATCGCTCAGAAAACACGGTATCTCCGTTACCGTGAGGGTCACGATCCACAGGCACAACGTGAGAGAGCTTGAATCCATTGCAAAATTCCTCCTGGAAGATATCGGGCTTCCCCAATTTTCAACCAATGCCGCGTCTCATTTCGGGCTTTGCAGGCAAAATGCGGAACAGGTGCAGCTTACCACCCCGGAGCGGTCGTTGGCCATGGAAACCCTCTTACGGTTGAACAAAAAATACCACGGACGCATAAGCGCCGCCGCGGGGCCGTTGGCAGAGGGAAGGATGTGGCTTGAAATGGAGATGGCGCGGCTGGCGGGGAAAGGCCGTCTCCCCAACCGTGGATGCCTTACCTCGTGCGGATGCCCGTCGCAAAAAATAGCGGTCAGGGCGGATGGGGTGATCGTCCCCTGCATACAACTAAGCCATATTGAATTAGGCAGGATAAATAAAGATGCGCTCTATGAGATATGGCATAAACACCTGGAACTTGAGAATCTCCGCGCCAGGCGCTCCATTTCCCTCAACGACTTCGAGTTTTGTTATGGATGCGACTACATCAACTATTGCACGGGGAATTGCCCCGCGCTTGCGTATACGCTTACGGGAGAGGTCAACCACCCCAGCCCGGATGCCTGCCTGAGAAAATTCCTGAGAGAAGGCGGACGATTACCGCAGATGAGCCTGGCTTAGCAAAGCGGAGCCGCAGACGGGTAAAAAACCTTTGAAACCACAGATTTCACCGATTGCACAGATTGAAATGAACGAATGTAGCCCCGGAGGGGCGACCTGTTTGTAGCAAAAACCCTAAAAGCTCCGTAGGAGCGGCCTGTTGTGAACTTGAATATGCCAGATTGAGTAAGTAGCGTGGATGAAGCGGAGCGCATTTGCCAAAAACAACTATGAACCGCGAATGAACGCCAATGAACGCTAATAAGCTCGAAATAAAGAAAAGCAGGGTAGGTTGGGTTGAGTGAACAGAGTGGGTCAAATGAGCAATTTTACTTGAAATATCAGAAAATGCAACGAAATCAGGATAAAATTGGCAATATTTAAGAGTTGTCCCCCACTTTTAGAATAAAAAAGTTCATCTGGCACAGTCTGCTTGCTCAACCCAACTTACACTACTACAACAGACCACACGATTATATAAGGAGTTCCATCCATGCCGATTATTTCCATGTTTTATGGGATTATCATTCGCCTGTATCTCCTCGACAATAAAAATCATCACCTGCCGCACATTCACGCGAAGTACGCCGAGTTTGAGGCTTCCATCGCCATTGGAGATGGCGAGATTCTCTCCGGTGAGTTGCCCCGCAAGCAGTTGAGGCTGGTGCAGGCATGGATCGAACTTCACCGCGATGAGCTGATAGCCGATTGGGATCTGGCGGTCAGTGGCGAGAACCCCTACAAAATCGATCCCTTGTGAGGTGATACCATGTACTGGGATGTCAAAACCGTTAAACCGTTGCCGGGCTATCGTATCTATGTCGAGATAGAGGATGGGAGAAAGGGGATTTTTGACCTAAAGCCCTATCTTGACCATGGTGTATTTCGCGAACTTCGGGATGTGTATTACTTCAATCAGGTGGGCATTCTGTTCGGCGCCGTCACCTGGCCTCACGAGCAAGACATTGCGCCGGAAACACTGCTTGCCGAAATGATTCCTTAAAGGTTTTGACTCGTTCCCACGCTCTGCGCGGGAACGAGGTGGAATAAGACCATGAAGGTAAATGAACTTTTCACTACCGCCTATAACTGGCTATGTAAAAGCCGCGTGCGCCGCCCGCATAATGCCGACGTCTGGGATTTTAGGTGGAGATGGGCAAATATCCGGGATGGTATCGAAATTACAAAATTAGGTGAATTTGTGAGGGATGCAAGGATCATCGGTTTTGTCTGGAAATATCTGAATCGTGTGGTAGAGTATAATGGCTTGTTTCATGAAGTAAAAAGGGGGGTACCGATGGGGTCGTCTCTATCACCCCTCCTGGGTGCTTTTTACCTGAGAGGGCTGGACTTGAAATTAGCTATACCGGGGGTGTTTTATGCGCGGTATATGGACGACATTTTGATTGTGACAAAATCAAGATGGAGGTTAAGACATGCGATAAAAATCTTAAACGAAGAGTTTGCACTGCTGGGTCTGACGAAACATCCTCAGAAGACCACGATTGGCAGGGTCGAAAAAGGATTTGAATTTTTAGGGTATCATTATGGTCGTGATGGCCTTTGCCTTGCTGGTAAGACCCTAGACAATTTTATTTCAAAAGCTCTCCGGCTTTATGAGCAAGAGCCTGTTCAGACGCGACTTGAACGGCTTGGAGAGTATGCAAAACGGTGGGTGCGTTGGACTACTTCTGGGCTTCAATCTTTAGAGGTGAAGACACTGTAGGCGATGCTCCCCTTGAATTATGGAGGTTTGACAACGTGCTTTCTTCTTCTAACATCCACTTTGATCCTTTTACTAACTCTTTTCCTTTACAAAAAAAACAACCTATCTACTCCAAACCTTCTCTTCAACCTATAAACTCTGCATCCCATGGGGCTTTTTGCTTAAATGGCAGTAGTGCTTCAAATACATGTAACACTGGCTTTGTTGCATCCGCTAATTGCTATACGGGCAGTGGCTTTTAACTGATTCTATTTTATTTTTAAGTACCGTGTTTCTTTTTTTATATTATATCTTTTTTCTTATTCTTTTTAATCTTCTCTTTTTCCCTTCTTTTTTTCGTTCCTGTGCTTTTAATTTGTCGGTAATATTGTGGTTCTTCTGGTTGGTTCTTTCTTTTATTCTACTCCTTTTTTTATGTGGTTACCTCTCTTACGCTCTCTTTTTCCCCTTTTATTCTATTTCTTCGTTACTTCATTTTTTTGTACCCATTTATGTCATTTTACTTACCTTTTACCACTTTATTCTAACGATTTTAAAATTTATGGTTCCAAGCACTTTCGCTATTAACCCCAGCCTTTAGGCCTAATGTTTATACACGTCTTTTCACCCAAGAGCATGAACGAAACGTGAAGAATGCCACGTTGCGAGCTGTCAGGGCTAAAGCTCGGCATGGCGTGTGCGCGACGCCCCAGCCTGAAGGCTGGGGTTAATAATCGGCAGTTCGTGTATGGATACCGTAGCGCTTTTGCCCAAGTCCTCCAATGATTAACTCTATCCTTTAGGCTGGGATTCGTAGTTATTAACCCCAGCCTTCAGGCTGGGGTTTTGTGATGACCACAGAACTGGGCTTTAGCCCTGATGGTAATGGAAGAAAGGCTTGGCATTCATTAACGTTATGATATGAAGAACATGACCGAAGCGAGAAGCGATCCACGTTGCGTGCCGTCAGGGCTAAAGCCCGGATAGGGGCGGGCTGGCGCCCCAGCCTGAAGGCTGGGGTTAATGAACGGTAGTTCGTGGATGACGCTGTAGCGCTTGTGTCCAAAGACTTCGGCCATTACTCAGTCTTTAGGCCGGAGTTCGTGATGGATATCTTGAATGTATAGGAATTTTCATTTTATTTTTGCGGGTTTGCTGGTGGGTGTTAATGTAAGCCTGTCGATGATAGCGAGATAGAGTGATTGTTATTGTTTGCAACTACTCAGGTGTTTAGGCTGAAGACTGAAGGTTAAAAGCTTTTGCCTGTTGGAAATATTGTGTGATCATACTACGTTTTAGCCGTCTGCCTATCTACCTGAGTAGTGACGTAATGTCCCGTAGGGACAAGATATCGGTAGAAATAGCAAGAACATACAACCATAAAGTGCCGTAGGCATGAAATATTCAAAACCCAATGGTTTTTTTACGAATATGTCGTTCCTACGGAACTAAGACCATATTTAGAGAATGCTTATAAAATTATCGGCTTAACCGATCCGTTTGACGTCCCTTTTGTAGATGTAGCGCGAAGTGCCGCTTCGCTCGAACGAAACAATCGCTTCGTTCTACACACAACTTTGAAATTCCTATACATCAAGCAGTTGAGAGTGGTTAGCGTAGTGGCAAGGCGCTCCTTGCCACTACGAGTTCCCCGCGGCCTCTGAGGTATATTATTGCTAAAATTTAATGGGACTATATTTTGAACTTAACCAATCATAACCAGACCAATAAAACTAATTACCCCCTAAACTGCATCTACTTCTATCTGACGGAAGGTTGCAACGTCGCCTGCCGTCATTGCTGGATTGTCCCGAAATTTGAGACGGGTAAGCTGACCTACCCCACGCTCCGGCTGGACCTCTTCCGCTCCATCATCGAACAAGCTAAACCGCTTGGGCTTACCGCGGTGAAGCTCACCGGGGGTGAGCCGCTTATGCAACCGGATATTTCCGATATCTTAAAACACATCCATGAAGAAGGGTTGCGCCTCACCGTGGAGACAAACGGCATCTTGTGTACCGCTGATTTGGCGAGGGATATAGCAAGGTGTAATAAACCGTTTGTGTCGGTAAGCCTTGACGCGGCGAGCGCGGAAGTACACGAATGGGTGCGCGGCGTGGCAGGCTCATTTGAGGCAGCGAAGGAGGGCATTAAACACCTGGTTGCCGCCGGGCTGAGGCCGCAGGTCATCATGTCCATTATGCAGCGCAATAAGGATCAGATTGAGGCCGTGGTAAGGCTTGCGGAATCCCTGGGCGCCGGTTCGGTGAAATTTAACATCGTGCAGCCGACGGCGCGGGGTGGAAAGATGCACGCCGATGGCGAGACACTTGGCATTGAGGAACTGATTGCGATTGGTTCGTGGGTGGAAAGGACGCTTTCGGCATCGACAAAACTCCGCCTTGTCTACTCGCATCCTGCCGCATTTAAGCCGCTCGGAAAGATATTCAGCGATAACGGCGGCGGATGCGGCGTGTGTGGCATATTGGGCATTTTAGGGGTAATCGCAAGCGGCTCTTACGCGCTCTGTGGAATTGGTGAGACGGTGCCCGCGCTTGTCTTTGGTCATGCGGCGCAGAAGAGCCTGAAGGATGTGTGGGACAACACCGCCGTGCTTCAGGAACTGAGGGACGGATTTCCCCATCGTCTAAAGGGCGTCTGCAGTGATTGTGTTATGAAAAGCAGGTGCCTTGGCAGTTGCGTCGCGCAAAATTATTACAGCGAGAAAGACCTCTGGGCGCCCTTCTGGTATTGTAAAGAGGCCCATGCTCATGGACTCTTTCCCGCAAGCAGGCTGATTGAGAGGCCGATGGAGGCCGTTTGCGTGTGAGTGGAGACGGGTTCACCGCAGAGGATGCGGAGGGCTTGAGGGGGGAGTAGGGGTGCAGGGGCGAAGAGGAGGAGCGGAGGCGGGAGAATACAACCACGGAAGGCGTGGCAGTGAGAAGAAT
>JACVXV010000120.1:0-10743 GCA_015661205.1 Candidatus Brocadiaceae bacterium | reverse complement strand
GGCTAAAGCCCGGATAGGGTGGGGCTGGCGCACCAGCCTGAAGGCTGGGGTTAATGAACGGCAGTTCGTGGATGACGCTGTAGTGCGTGCGTCCAGGTCCATCGGCCATTAGCCAGCCTCTGACTCATTCCCACGCTCTGCGTGGGAATGCGCCTGTGTGACGCTCTGCGTCACGCGCATGCATGATACGCGAGGCTGCGATTAGCATTTTTTTTCGTCCCGCGCCGATGCTCTGCGTAGGAACGAGTTCGGAAACTGGACGCGGAGCGTCCTGGTGCGGCATTCCCACGCAGAGCGTGGGAACGAGAGAATCAGCGTAGTGGCAAGGCGCGCCTTGCCACTACGGGTTCCCAGCGTCCTCTGCGGAGTACGATTACGTATTTCTTCAGTATCTTGCCGTCAAACCCCTTTTGGTTGCGGCTGTGCCGCGCCTGGTATTCGGTAACTATTCAACGCTATGCAGACAACACCCTATACATTAAAACTCTCAAACGGCCACGGTTGGCGCGTGATTGCCGGCAAGCAGGCCGCGCCCTGGGTCGATAAGCTTGCAAGGATAATGGAACTGAGACGTTCGGAGCAATGCGGCCATCCGAGATTGATATTTCTTGACAAGGATGAAGAAATAAGCGACGCCTTGTTTACCGGCTTAAACATGCCGGATATGCCCGGCTCGGATTGGAGGCTGCATGACCTTAAATGGCTCCATTTCTATTCACACGATGGCGTGCCGGATATAATATGCCGCTTTGGTAATGAAGATACACACGGCCTTGACATTGTAAGGATGTGGCAAGCGCTACACCCTATCTATGAACGGTCTCTTGCCGATGGGGGGATGCCCTTTCACGCCGGACTGGCTGCATGGAACGGCAAGGGCGTTCTCTTTGCCGCGGCGGGTGGGACGGGAAAGTCCACCTGTTGCCGACGCCTGCCTCCCCCCTGGAAAGCCCTTTGTGACGACGAGACGCTTATTGTGAAAGACAAACAAGGCAAATACACGGCTCATCCATTCCCCACGTGGAGTGAATACCTCTTTCAACGTTCGGAAAAGACGTGGGACGTGGAACAACACGCGCCTCTCTCCACGCTTTTCTTCCTTGAACAGGCGGAATGTGACGAAGTGGTGCCTATAGGGCCGGGCAAGGCATCAATCCATATCACCCAATCGTCTACGCAGATATGTCGGAGGGATTGGCGGTATCTGGATAAGAAAGAAGAAATGAGACGAAAAAACATGTTGTTCGACAATGCCTGCGCCCTCGCCAAAGCAGTCCCCTCCTACATCCTGCGCGTAAGCCTTACCGGGGAGTTTTGGAAGCTGGTAGAAGAGGTGGTGGCGTCTCAATAAGAATATTGTAGCTACTCAGGTCAAAAAGAACGAAAAAAAACGGAAATGGAAAAATGATTCTCACACGAAGGCACAAAGGCACGAAGAAATGCTGAGGCAAAAAGTAGCGTATATCCACAATAATCCTGTCAGGAGTTGGTAAGGTTAAACAGCTTTTTTAATGATACATTTTCCGACTCGTTCCCACGCTCTGCGTGGGAATGCGTCTGGGTGACGCTCTGCGTCACGCGCATGCATTATCCGCGATGCTTAGCGTCTCTTCCCGAACCTCACCGATGTGCTGCGTAGGTGCGAGTTCGAAAACTGGACGCGGAGCGTCCTACTGTTGCATTCCCACGCAGAGCGTGGGAACGAGTTGAAATGTTACTACATTTTTTGTTATATGTTTTTGTTTCTCCGCGCCCTCTGCGGTGAACCGCTGTGTTTTATACTTCTTCGTGAATCTGTGTAATCTGTGAAATCTGTGGTTTCAAACAGTTTTAACCGGTATGAGGCTATGCCAATTGGGAGGTGAGAAATGCTTGGCGCGCGTATCAAAGAATTACGGCTGAGGAATGCAATAGCGCTGGAGGAACTGGCGGCGAAGTCGGGTATGTCTGCCGATGAACTTGGCAGCGTTGAACGGGGCGAGGTGAAACAGCTTGATACGCAAAGACTCCTTAAGATAGCGGACAATTTACGGCTAAAAAGTGGCGCTGATTTTGCCGGTTTGATGCGTCTTAACAGATTTCCGAGGAGGTTTCATGTGTACGGTGTAGGGCTGCCCAAGTCGGGAACCGTTTCCCTTGCCGGTCTATTCGGCAACTACCGTTCATGCCACGAATTTCATCAGTGGGAGACACATCAAATGATTATCAGATACAACTCCGGCACTATTTCACGCGAACAGTTCCGTGGTTTCTTAAAAGAGCGGGAACTGCTCGGCGGTCTCCCTGAAATGGATGCTGCCCATTTTAACCGGCATTATATAGACATCCTTCAGGAAGAATTCCCGGAGGCAAAGTTTATTTGTCTTATACGGGATTGTTATTCCTGGGTGAACTCCTTTGTAAACTACTTTGTTGTCCCTGAGCGTGAGGCGATACAAAGCAAGGAACTGCCGAACGGCATGCCATTCGACATACCACGGGGGGCAATGGAGGCAAAGAACGAGTTAGTCCGCAATTTCCACAAATACATCGACGTTCCCCTTTCATTCTGGTCGTCTTCCTATCGTGACATGATTGAAAAACTTCCTCCCGGTCGCTCCATGATAATACGGACGCATGAGATATCACAAAAAGTTGATGATATTGCCCATTTCGTGGGTATCCAGCCGAACAGGCTGGTGAAGGAACAGTCTCATCTCAATAAGGCGAAATACACGGTAAGCGTCCTGCGCAATCTTGACCGTGATTTCTTAAAGACAAAGTTCCGTGAACATAGCTGTGGCTTGATGGAACGATTTTTCCCTGGATTTTCATTGGATGATTTCTTAGCATAGACGTGGAAAAATGATCCTCACACGATGGCACAAAGAAATGACGGAAAACGGACTTAGGATAGTGGCGGTGGATTATGCTGTACCATAGCGGGTTCATGACGTATAGGAATTTCAAAGTTAGGCCTGAAAGGCCGACAGGACATAGCGGGGGGTGAAGCCCCCTGAAAGATAATAAAATAATACAAGCCCCGAAGGGGAGACAGGACGTTTTGTTTTCGTGATTAAAACTCGAACAAATTTATGGGTTTAGGTTGAAAACCTGAACCAGCCAGGGCGCTTCGTGTTCCTGCCAATATCTCTTTGTGTCTTTGTGTGAGAATAAACAAGAAAGGGGGTTGTGTTATGAAGCAAGGTTCGATACCGCCGCATCTTTATAAAGGTCCGAGTATGAATCCGACGTTGCGGTCGCCGGACGTCTTGCAGATTATGCCCTATTCTGATGACAGAAAGATACAACGCGGGGACGTTATCGTGTTTGTCCCGCCCGGCAGGTCTATCTCCGTAACCCACCGTGTGGCGTCCGTTGACGCACGTGGTATAAGAACCAGGGGGGATAATAATAGCCTTCATGACGACTGGACTCTCACCCCGGAAATGGTATTAGGCCGTGTGGTATACGCGCACCAGGCAAAGGGTAAGAGGTGTATCTATGGTGGATTATCAGGGCGTATCATTGGCGCCAGGCTGTTGACGTTGCGTTATTTAGATTCGAAGGTCTCCTTCCTGCTTCGTCCCATCTACCATTTTCTTGCCGGGACGTCCCTGTTCAGGGCAATGCTTCCCGAGCGGCTTAGGCCGCGCATGAAAACCCTTAAGCGATCCTTTGGGGATGAATGTCTATTGCTCATGGGGAAATATACCATTGGCCATCGTGTGCCGGGTGTCGGTAGCTGGCGCATCAGGCGTCCTTTCAGATTATTCGTTGACGAGTCGATGTTAAGTCCACGTCTGGAAAATTCAACGTTAGGTCTGAAGGGCCGCCAGGATAGAGCGGGGGATGAAGCCCCCTGAAATTGGATAAAAAAAGAAAAGCCCCGAAGCATGGGGACGAGTAGACGTAGGGACACGGTGCCCATGTTCCTGCGTGTGAATACAAAAAAGCCGCCTGAAAACCGTTGAATTTGACGCCCATTACTGGTAGTATCTTTGCTGCGATTCGACAGTTACCAGATCACAGATTTTATATCAAAAGCTCTCTGGCTTTATGAGCAAGAGCCGGTTCAGACGCGACTGCCCTGCCGGAACTCACGCTACGCAGGATGCCCGGCCTCAACGGCGTCATCACCGGAGAAGGGGAGGTGGCCGTGTCGCGACTCGCCAATGGCGAACTGCCCAAAGACGTCCCTGGCGTCTGGTGGCGCGATGGCGAACGTATCCAGGCGCCGCGCCTGCCCTCAGAGCAGATAGAAAACCTCGATATGTTTGAACTGCCCGCGCTGGATTTGATGGACATGGCGTTTTACACCCAGCGCAACAATGGCGTGATTCGGGGGCATAACCTGCTTGCGGCCACCCTGGTTACCTCCAGGGGCTGCTACCGGCGTTGCAACTTTTGCGCCGAATCGGTGACTTACGGAAAGGGGTTGCGTTTCCACGGCGCCGCTTACACGCTCCGCACACTGGCGAGGCTGATACTTTCAAAACTACGCTGTAGAATAAGGCGCGGATTATAGCGGGTACCTTGGGTTGAGGCTCGAAACCCAAAGGTTGCATTCAAATGGGTAAAACGCAGATTGCCCTTGACACTGCTATTGCGCGTGACATTTACGTGCGCCTTGTTTAATCACTTCTTACGGGAAACAATAGGGGGTTGCAGATTGTGGTAAATATGTTATAATACCGCCTATTAGGGATAGTAAAAACAATATTCGCGGTTTGTTTTTACACATGAGCCGTGTTTTAATAATGAACTACCGGAACCACAGATTTCACAGATTTCACAGATTAGAATCGTAACAGTTCTAGCGGCATTAAAAATGATACGACGTCCTCCTCCGTTTTATCGTGGAGAATTTTAGATGTTCTCCATGAAAAATGGGAAAACGGGGGGATATTTCGACCATTGCAGGCGCCACATGAACTGTGACTAAAAATTTAGAATAATCTGTGGGATTTAATAATCAAAAATCTGTGTAATCTGTGAAATCTGTGGTTTCAGACGTTTTAATTGATGAATCGTTGCATCACTATTCGTTAGATATTTCGGTGTATTCCAACACCGAAATCCGTATTGGTACAGAGGTGTTTTGGCGAGGGGGGTTCGCCGAAACGGTCAAGTTGCATCGGGGTTAATTTTGTAAGGAGCCGACAAACTATGGATCCAGGCGTACTAATTGGGATGATAATCGGTATTGCATTAATCCTGGTATGTATCATGTTTGAGGGAGGCGCTTCATCTATACCGGGCTATATCAATATTCCGGCAATGCTGATTACGATTGGCGGCACATTGGCTGCTACGATTATAAGATATCCCATCCCGATGGTAATGGGTGCAATAGGGGTGGTAAAGAAAAGCATATTTGTGAAGTTCGGGTCGCCTGAAGAAGAGATTAAACGACTGGTTGAATATTGCAAGATTGGGCGCCGTGAAGGGCTTTTGGGATTGGAAAAAGAGGTTGAGAAGATCAGTGACCCTTTCATGATTAAGGCCGTGAGGATGTTGGTTGATGGCGCAGATTCTGATACTTTACGGGACGTCTTGGGCATAGAAATCGAAAATACGAAGATAAGACATACATCCGGAAAGGGTATCGTCGAATTTGCCGGCACCGTTTTTCCCGCTTTTGGTATGATTGGAACGGTACTGGGACTTATTGCCATGATGAGACAGCTTGATGACCCGTCGCATATAGGAGAGGCCATGGCGGTGGCTTTCATTGCTACCTTCTATGGCGTTACTTTTTCAAACCTTGTTTTGCTGCCGCTTGGCGGCAGATTGGGGACTTTAAGCACTAAAGAGTTGTTTCTGAAAGAAATTATCCTGGAAGGGGTAATATCTATTCAGAAAGGTGATTCTCCCATGATAACGGAAGATAAACTGAAATCATTCTTGCAACCTAAAGACGCCCTGAAAGTATCGGGGGGCCCAAAAGAAAAGGAAAAGGAAGGATGAGTGACGACGGTGGTGGTGGAGGTCACGGTGGTCCCGTCTGGCTGCTTACGTATTGCGACCTGATAACGTTGCTAGTGGCATTTTTCGTTATGTTAATTAGTATGTCCACCATCAACGTTAATAAAAGCAAGAAAGAGATGGAAGTAATCGGGAGAACCTTTGGTGGGCTTGGTGAATCACTGCTTGATGAAGAACCCTTACTTTCGGGTGGTAACAGACCGTTGGATTATCGCTTCGAAAAAGATTTGGACGTATTGAAGAATTTGGAAACGGAGGAGCCATCGGAGGAAACACAGGCTTTAGAAGAATTTGCGACTGCAAAAGAGATGCGTGAGTTTCTAACAGGATTCCTCAAGGAAGGGGGGGGATCTCAATCCCTTGACATTGAAGAGGTAAAGGTCGGGTGCAAGATAAAAATTTCAGCGAACGACTGTTTTAGAAGCGGCGAGGCTGTTATCAAAAAAGAAGCGCATGTTATATTTAGTAAGTTGGGGACGACCTTGAGGATGATAAGCGGTAAGATTATCATTGATGCTTCGGTGGAAAGTGCAACGAAGGACGACGACCGGGTAACAAAAGCAAACAATTTATCTATAGACAGAGCTGCAAACATTTGTGATTACTTAGTCAAACACGAGGATATTATGCAAAAAAGGTTTGCCATCTCCGGTTATCAGATTGCAGAGCCGAAAGAAAGAAACATAATAACCATGGTGGTTTTTAAGAAATAAGCATTTTTTAGAGGTGTTTTTTAGAAGTGTCATCTGGCCATTCAAAACACAAAAAAAAGAAACACGGGAGTTCCGGCACTCCAGACCTGTTTTGGACCTCTTATGGCTCCCTGATTACTATATTACTTGCCTTTTTTATCATTTTCCAGGTCAACTTTACGGAGAACAAAAAAAAAGAATTCATTGATGAATTTAAAAAGTCGGTTGAGAGAAGCAGATTAACGCTTGGTATGGGAGGCATATTGCCCGGTTGGGACACGGGGGCAACGGTAGAAGACATACACAAAATGAAATATATTCACCAAGAGTACAAGGCGGAACCGGGGGTGGAAGGCAAGGGTGGGCTTGAGCAGTATGGCTTGGAGGAGGATCAAATACCGGCTGCTGTTGTCGTTTATTTTGAAGAAAATGACGCTTCAATCACCATGGACGGGAAACATGCCTTGAATAAACTGATTGATCTGATAGGTGAGAGGCCATGTTCCCTTGTTATTGAGGGACATACCGGTCAAACCTTTGCGCCTTCTTCCGAATATGGGAACTGTTGGAAGCTTTCGTTAGACCGCGCACAGGCGGTAGCTAATTATCTTTACAAAAAAGGGACGATTTCCCACAAGAGGATGATTACCGTTGGTTATGGGAATAATAGACTGGTGGTAACAGACGTTAAGGGCGATAAGGCCAATGATCGCGTATCAATTATTATTGGCATTTTGAAATAAGCAGAATTTCTTTTGAATTAACCATTTTATAGTGATGCGATAGTAATTTCCATTTATGAAGATATTTCAAAAATATTTCACACCCACCATGCGTATTAGAAGGTTGTTTTTTGTTTTAATGAGCTGCCTTTTTGTTTCTTACACGGACATGTGTTGCCGGGATGTGTTGGCGTTTGACGACGGGGAAGCGTTCGTGTTGTTGATGAAAAGCGATGACGATGTTGTCATTTACAAAAAAGACATTATTGTTCACTCCGAAGAAATTAAAACCGCACCCAAAAAATCCGAAGAAATTAAAGTTGCACCTCAAAAACCGGAAGAACCTAAACCAGCACCCAAAAAAGTGGAAGCGAAAAAACCAAAACAGAACGAGCTTGATATGATGGAAGTGGGAGCGCCGGTTCCTACCAGAAAAGGCGACCCGAAAGAATTTAAGGTAATAGAGAAGCCGGTTGCGGTGAGGCCGGTTGAGAAGAAGCAAGAACCGGCAAGTCTGGAAATGGCTGATAAGTATCTGAAAGAGGGAAAAAAATACGAAGCGAGAAACATGCTCTCCGATATCTTTATCAACAAGAAACTGCCGCAAAAACAGCGTGAGATAAAGGCGTTATTGGATACACTAAACAAAGAACTGATATTTTCATCCGCGCCTTCCCCCGACGCAATGACGTATACCGTCCAGACCGGCGATAGTATCTCAAAAATCGCAAAACAGTTCAATACCAGCTACGAACTGATTATGAAAATCAATGAAAAACCGACCCAACGGCTCAGTATTGGGGAAAAGCTGAAGATTGTGGCGGGGAAAACGAAGATATTGGTAAGCAAAAGAGACTTTACCCTGACGCTGCTCCTGAATGACCGGTACGTAAGGCAATATCGCGTTTGTACCGGTAAAGACGACAAAACACCCATTGGCGTCTTTGCCGTAAAGAATAAGATGAAAGACCCTACCTGGTATTCACCGGCAGGGGGAGTATTCCCGTATGGACATAAAGAAAATATTTTAGGCACCCGCTGGATCGGGTTTAAGGATAAACCCAATCTCAGTGGTTTTGGGATTCATGGCACGACGTTGCCTGAATCAATCGGCACAGCAGCCTCAAACGGCTGTGTCAGGATGTTGAATAGCGACGCAGAAGAATTGTATGATTTTGTAACGATGGATACGGAAATTGTTATTGAAGGATAAAAACACTATGTATAGAAACCAGCCGCTGGAAAATTATTTAAAAGACGCTGCCGCAGGGACTCCAACGCCGGGTGGTGGAAGCGTTGCCGCTTTAGTGGGCGCCCTGGCTACGACGATGGCGTCCATGTCAACCCAGTTTACCGTAGGGCGGGAAAAATTCAAGCAGTACGACGCTCAACTGAAAAAAATACTGGATGGATGCGAAAAAAGCCGTGAGACCTTGCTGTCTTTGATGGAAGAAGACATTACCGTTTACGGTGGGCTTAGCAATGCATACGGATTGCCAAAATCCACAGATGAAGAAAAGAAGGCGCGTACCGAGGCGATACAGAAGGCAACCGTTATCGCCATGGAAGTGCCTGTGAAGGCCACAATGAGCTGTCTCAATGTCCTTGAGCTAACGCGTGAATTGGTTGACATCGCAAACCCTAACTTGATTTCCGACGTTGGAGTGGCGGCGTTTTTGGCCGATGCAGCCTTTCAGTGCGCAAAGCTGAACGTAGAAATAAATCTAGCCGCTATTAAAAACCCTGCCATTGTTGAAAAGGTCAGGAATGACGTAATCAACGCGGAAAAAAAGGCGAAGACCTTTTTCAATGAGACACGGGATCGGGTTCAGGCAAAGATGAAGGGGCAATAGTAAGCACAATTTACGGGCAAAAACGGATGGAATGGAAAATAGGTAAGGGAAATCGTGACTGTGTCGCATGCAACAAAGGTTTCAGTGAAGAAGAGGAATATTACTCGGCAATCTTTGACGAGCAAGGCGGTTTCATCCGTAAAGATTTTTGCATTCCATGCTGGAGCAATCCCAAAAGCGAGGTGTTTTTCTCTTTTTGGAAGACAAAGGTTCCAAAACAAGGCAAGCATGCCCAAAAGTTTTTAAATACTGACGTCCTTTTGGACATGGTATCTAAACTGGAGGGTAGCATGGAAGCTCATCAGAGAAATCTACGGTACGTGCTGGTGCTTTACCTCATCAGAAAGAAGGTCTTTAAATTCAAATCCCTGTCAAGAGAAGAGGGTGGAGAGCATCTTGTCATTTACTTTCCCAGGGAAGACCGGGAATTCAAGGTGTACAACCCCAGTTTAAAGGTGGAAGAAATCGAGTCCATAACCGCAGAAATGAATCAACTCCTTAACTACCCATATCTGGAGCATGAGGCGACATCTTAATACCGGAACCAATCATATTTTTGCAAAATCAGAATCTGAAGATTTTCAAAATGGTGTCTTTATAGACGTCAAAATCGCAAAGATTCTTTCTCAAAATCCCGATAACAATGGTTTCATCTACCAACCTTGTACCTCCTTTCGAGGATATCCATTTCTTTCCTTGAAAAGTCAAAGTGTTCTGCTTCAGACGGAAATGGAATTTCTCTTATTGAAATAAGCTATACTTAAATTATTTCAAAGGAGTGAAAAATGGTAACTACTCAGCGTATTTTCAAATACAATTCCTGCTAGCCAGCAAAGACAGGCACATGCGTATTTTCAAATACAATTCCTGCTAGCCAGCAAAGACAGGCACATCGCCGCGAAATAGCCTCTGTAAAGCCTGGCTTACATTTAGAGCTTGTTTTCGGCAGGTAGAGAGATAGCTACGGATACGACAGAAATATTTCGCGCCTTCCAGGGAACGGAAACAGCCCGATATAATCCATCGCCTCCGACCCACGGCTCTTATGCGGAAAATAGCGCGTCCATAAACTATTGGATGCACAATGCAACCAATGTCTTTCTCCATTTATGTTAATACCCGTTTCATCTGCATGCGCCAAGTCTGAGGCTCTCCTTGGTCTTCACCTCAAAGGGTTCCAATAAGCCATACGCTTCTTGATTAAAGTTGTAAATGGAGCCTTCGCTCACCGGTATCCCGAGTTGATAATTGAAATACTCTTGTATTCTCTTGAATGTTATCGTAGACGAACCTTTATGATGCTGGATGCTAACATTGTGGCAGTAAGCCCACCAAGCGTGTACCGGGTGTTGGTGAATGCCGGTGTAATGCGGGAATGGAATAGGAAGCCGTCAAAAAAAGGAACGGGGGTTGTGCAGCCTTTAAAGCCGCACGAACACTGGCACATAGACGTATCGTACCTGAAATTGGTGGCACGTTTTATTATCTCTGCGCTGTTTTAGATGGCTA
>JACVXV010000242.1 GCA_015661205.1 Candidatus Brocadiaceae bacterium | reverse complement strand
ATTTTCTCAATAAAAACATCTTACACCTTTTGGGAAGGCAATACACCTTTTCTCTTCCTAAGTCTTACTTGTTACCCACAGATTCTGCGGACGAGCCGAATAATTTATCTTGGCCGAGTTCCTAATGCCATAGCAACCGTATGATATGTATTCGAACAGCCAAAGTCAAGAAGTATTTACGGCTGGATTTTAGCTTTTTTGAGAACGGAAATGTTTTTTGAAGAATGTAATTTTTGAAACAAAACATGCAATGGGTAGGAACATGACGCTCCGTATTTTTACAACAACGCCGAGTTTATATCGATTTCCTCCTATAATTCCATACCATCTCCCTGAAGTGGTTATCGCCAAACAAACCTGGTTTTCGATGACGAACGCTGTAAACACGGGGCGTTCATCCTTGGTTTTTCGATAAATAGAGGCTTTTGGCTATAGTTAATCCCGTACGTAATGATGAATCAAGGTCTGTATTTTATGTGCAGCGCTAGCCACTGAGACGTGTGCCGTGTTTATGACGAAATCGGCTATTCTGTCGTAGATGGGCATTCTCTGTTCTAAAAGAAACTGAACCTCCTCATATCCGCCTTTTGCCGTCAGGTTTGGTCTTCTTTGCCGTGAGTGTGAGTCCCTGTGGATACGCTTATACAGGGTGTTGGCGTCCGCGTCGAGGAGGATAATGATTCCGCGCTTTTTCAGGTGTTTAACGTTTTCCTCCCTGAGTACAGCCCCTCCGCCTGTGGCAATTACCTTGTCGTCGAGAAGTGACAGCTCTGCGATGACCTTTGACTCAATATCACGAAACAGGGGTTCGCCGCCTTTGGTAAAGATATCCTTGATGGACATGCCTTCCTTTTTCTCCAAATACACGTCTGCATCAATGAATTCCTTGCCGAGTTGCCTTGCGAGTATTTTGCCTATGGTCGTTTTGCCGGTCCCGCGGAATCCGATTAAGATAATATTCATGATTTTTTGATGGGAAGGTGATTGTCATTCCGGGATTGAGTATTTGCCAATCTTTCGCAAGCAATCTTTTCAATTGATTCGAGTGATGGCGTCCGTCCTGTCCACAACTGAAATTGCTCCGCCGCCTGGCGCGCAAACATCGGCAGGCCGCCAACTACCGTGCATCCTTGCTCCCGCGCCTCCCTCATGAGCCGTGTTTCCAGGGGATTATAGATGGTGTCAAAGACGGCCATGCCCGGCTTTAATTTATTCTTGTCAATCGGTGTAGCATCGACTGCCGGGTACATACCGACGGGGGTGGCGTTGATGATGATATCCGTCCGGTCTGCCTGAAAGTCTTCCAGCCTTCCGGAGAGGCACCCGACGTCGCCCGCAAGCAACTGCGCCCGTTCGTAGTTCCTGTTTAAGATGGTCACTATAGCCCCGCGGTGTTTTAGTCCAAAGGCGATGGCGCGTGCCGCCCCGCCTGCGCCGAGAATGGTTGCTGTTTTTCCTTTGAGAAGGGCGCTGTTTGTTGTTGCTGTTTTTAATTGGGATGAGCCGCGAGACGCCCCCTCAATGGCGCACTCCAACGTCTTCATTGCCGCTTCACAGTCGGTATTATAGCCCATCAGCCTTCCATCCTTGTTTACAACGGTGTTTGCAGCCCCAATCTTCTTTACCATAGGGTCTGTCTCATCCAGGCATCCGATCACGGATTCTTTATAAGGGATGGTTACACTATATCCCCTGGTATCCAGGGCTTTGAATTCTTTTATAAATGGTTCAACTTTATCCACCTTGAAGGGGACGTAAACGGCATTAAGGCCAAGTTCCTTGAAAAGCACGTTGTGAATGTAGGGGCCAATGCTGTGCGATACGGGATTTCCGATCAAGCCGTAAATAGCTGTCTGCTTGTCCTGGCTTCTGACCCGATAGACGTTCAAAAGCTCATGGATATTGACCTGGCCGGGGGCTGACTCCTTTCCCTTTTGAAGCGAGGCAAAGGTTAAACAACTGCCGAATTTTTTATATAAGATGCGGCTGATGGCGCCATATTCACCCATGCAGAACGAGATGAGCGGCATCTTTGCCTGTTGGAGAAGCCTATAGATAGTTATGTTGTCAATAATAGTGTTTGCAAAGGTGACAATTTTTATAATATCCGCGCCGCTTTTACTTAGTTTTTGATACGTTTCCGATAGGTTGCCCGGTGTTTCATTGAAATGGTGATACGACACAATAAGCTTGGTTTTGTTGCCTGTGGTGTTAATCGCTGCATTGCCTCTGAGCCTTTGAATGCTATCATGCTCAACGTCCACGTAATCGGCCTGTAATTGGATGGCGAGCCTAAGAAGGGATAATCTGTCTTCTTCTCTCCCCTCGAACTTTCCCCCTTCTCTGACCGGTCTGTTGGTGACGATCACCGGTTTTGTGCGCCTTTCCAGCAGGCTTTTCAGATCAGGTTGCTTCAGATAGTCGATGCGCAGTTCCACGATATCCGCGAAGCGTGACGCCTCCGCCATATCTTTCACGGCGTCATCAAGGTTGGTTGCAACGATGGGGATACAAATCATATTATTTGTTTGAGAGATTTTATAAATTAAGGGCTAAAGTGTAAAACGGCATAAACATTGGAACCACAGATTGCACAGATTTTGGATTGCCGCAAATACAAAACGTAGGGACACGGCGCCCGTGTCCCTTTGGAGATATCAATGCCGTTGTAAGGGCGTATTGCCATACGCCCCTATGTGCGAACGTGAAAAATGTCGCTGAATGCCTAATTTAATGTACAAGAAATTCAAAGTTAGGCCTGAAAGGCCGACAGGATATAGCGGGGGGCTGAAGCCCCCTGTATAGACAATAAAAAAATACAAGCCCCGAAGGGGAGGCAGAACGTTTTGTTTTCGTAACCAAAACAATAATAAAGTTTAGAAAAAAATTGACGTCAACCATGTTGTGCGTCCTTTTCTGTCTCCCCTTCGGGGCTGGTTGTCTTTTGTTTCTTTACCAGGGGCTTCACCCCTGGCTATATCCTTTCAGCCCTTTGGGCCTGTAGTAGCGCAGGCTTCCAGCCTGCTGTTTTTTTGTGAAACGATTGCAGGTTGGAAGCATGCGCTACACAAAAGCCATCTCAGGAGCAACATAATTTAATGTATAGGAAATCCAACCGTACATGTAGTGGCAAGGCGCGCCTTGCCACTACGTTGTTAAAAGCCGCCAAATGCCATAATTAAAACGGTAATCATTTATGAAGAGAAACCCCGTTTCTCCTGAAACCATGTTTTTGTGCAGTCAGAAGTTTCCCCCTAGCTTCCCCTCTGCGTCCTCCGCGCCCTCCGCTGTGAACATTTTATTCAGGCGGCGTCTGCTTCCGGCCAATCGCTGCTACCTTGTTAATCGCGCTTAAATAGGCCTTTGCGCTGGCCTCTATAATGTCGGTGCTTACTGCGCGTCCACCGAAAATCTTGCCGTTTACGTCAACGCTTACCTGGACTTCACCCACAGCGTCTTTACCGCTCGTGACGGCGCGAATGTTATAGTCTTGCAGTTTGCCGGATATACCTGTTGATAGGTCTATGGCCTTGAAAAGGGCGTCGATAGGCCCATCGCCAGTGGTGACATTATCGACCAACCGTCCGTCCTGCAGCTTGATCCGTACCCCTGCCGTCGGCACCGTGTGAGGTCCGCAACTGATGCTGAGGCTTTCCAGTTGGAATATGGAAGGTACGTCCATCTTCTCCACGCCGATAATGGCCTCAATATCCTCGTCAAAAATCTCCTTCTTCTTGTCGGCAATGTTTTTGAACTCTGCAAAAGCCCGTTCAAATTCATCTTCCAACA
>JACVXV010000119.1 GCA_015661205.1 Candidatus Brocadiaceae bacterium | reverse complement strand
CCCCTCTGCAGGCCGTATATACCACAAACCAAGCCGTACTCCTCTTTATCAACAATTTTCTGTCAAACAAATTTTAAAATATTTTCACTGAATAGTTACTTTTATTGTGGAATATCCCGTGCCACTCCTTTCCGGAAGAAATGGTATCCCAAAGACGTTTGTATTGTTCCGGGGACGTCGTATCAGATTTTAAAAAACGAGGGTTTTTCCCCAGTATTTCATCAGGGGTATACTGAGTTATCTGAGTAAACTTCGGGTTTATGTATTCGATGTTGCCCTTGATATCGGTTATAATAACCGCCACGGGGCTTTGCTCGACGGCATAAGATATTATGCATTTTTCAAGTGTGAGCTTATCGGCCATGGTGTTAAAGCTGTGGGCAAGGTCGCCTATCTCATCGTTGCGTGGGATGTTGACGCGGAGTTCGATATCTCCGGCCATAAACTTTTCTGCCGCTGTCTTTAAGATGTTGATCGGCTGCGCTATTGAAAATGCAAAGGCAAACCCCATTCCGGTAACGGCAACGGCGCAAACGATTCCTATGGTCAACGCAATAATACCGAGCGTCTTTAAGGGCGCAAATGCCTCGGCCTTATCGATTTCCGCAAGGACTATCCAGCCGTATTCCGTTATATATGCCGATGCGCCAACAACGGGCACGTTCCGGTAATCGGGATATAGGCCCGTCATTTCCTTGCCATGGTCGGTAATCATGCGAACAGGTTCCGTGTCTACCATCTGCTTGAGGGGGGCGTCTTCCAGAAATCTCGACGCGGTAATCATTATCCTATCCTTGCTTACCAGATATATCTCCCCGGTCTTGCCCCATTTCGTGCGGTCTGTGGTGATCCTGTTCAGGAAGTCAAGGTCATAGCAGTTGACGATAGTCCCCAGGATTTTCTCCTGCGTTGTGCTTGAGAAGATCGGCGTGCTGATGCTTATACAATTGGTGTTAAAACAAGCGCAGTAATGCGGTGGGCTCACGCTGACACAAGCAACACTGGTCTTCTTGTGGAAGTCCGGCGTGGTTGTTGCGCAGCTTGCCATGTTCACACCGACAAAACGTTCATCCGCCGAAGCAATTGCCGTGCCGCTCGTATCGGTAATGGAAATTCCCAGGAGATCGGGATCGAGGGATTTTTTGTTTCTCGAAAGATGCCTGTTCAATGCGGAAACGGTTTCTCCAGGAAGGGTTCCATTGCGGTGAGCAGCCTCAAGCCTCTTCGTAATGAGACCATCTGTGCTGAAGTCCCTGACGCGTTCCTTTTTTGCCTCAATGCAGGAAATGATGTGTAGTTTCTTTGCATCCGCAAGGGCTGCCAGTTCATCCAGCACGTGCTTTTTTATGATGTACCTGGTGTTGAAGTAATATATGGACGTTATAACAGTGCTGGGAATAAGTGAAATGCAGAGTGAAAAGAGGAGCAGCCTGCTCCTTATCGAAGATTTTTTGGTAACATTATTCATGGGTATAGTCCGTTCGTTATTGGATTTCTCAATCAGTTAAAAGCTACGAATAGGTTTTATCGGCAAAATTGCCGATAGGTATAGCCAGATAAATTAGGCCTTCGGCGACTTTTTCGATGTAGGGCGAAGTGCCACTTCGCCCGTGACGAAGCAATCGCTTCGTTCTACAACTTTGAAATTCCTAAACATTAAATTATGTCGCCTACGGCGACGGCTTTTGTAGCGCCGGCCTTCATGGCCGGCTATGGCATTGGGTATGCACGCCCAGCGGGGGATAAACCCCCGCGCTACGGCTTTGAAATTCCTATACATCAAGGTTGTTTGCTTTTCCTTAAGCCCCAAAGGGGCGACCTGTTTTTAGCATTCCATAATATTCCCAAAAATTTCCGTTCGCTACAAGAGCAAGTACAGCGCAAGCAATCCCAGCGTGCCGCCGAGGAAGTATTGTGAGACGTCTTTGATAATGGTCTTCTTTTTTACTCCGATAATATTTTTGTGCCGTTCGATGATCTGTTCAAAAATCTGCCTGAGTTCCTCGCCGGTGGCGTCGTGCCGGTATTCCCCGCCGATGATGTTCGTTATTTCTTTGAGAAATTTGGGGTTTGGGCGGGTATAGATCGTCTCCCCGTCTTCCGTGGTCTCCAGGCCGATTACATTTCCGGACTTGTCCTTTTTAGGTATTGGCGACGCCTTTTGCGGATCGCCTATGCCGATTATGTAAATGGCAATATCCTTTCGCTCAAGCAGGAGTTTAACCGCTTCCGCAACCTGGCTTCGCGTGATGATCTGCTCTTCGCCGTCGGTAAGAAAGATCATTACCTTTTTTGCCTTTTCCTTGCTGAACGAGTCCATTGCCAGGATAAAGGCGTTTCCGATGTTTGTGCCATACGGCACAAAACGCACGTAATGTTCGTTGATCATGTTGAGTATGCGCAGGAAGACGGCTTCGTAGTCGTTTGTGGGATAGGGCAGGAGCGAAAACGCCCGGCCTGCAAATACGACGAGGCCTACGCGGTCTTCGTCCAGCCCCCGCACGAGATTGGATATCTCCATTTTTGCGCGTTCCAGCCGATTGGGCTTTACGTCTTCTGCCAACATGCTGACCGACACGTCAAGCACGAAAACGATCTCCAACCCTTCTTTCTCATAATGATCGTGGGTTGTTTGCCACATTGGATGCAGGATTACCAGGCCAAGCGCGCAGCAGGCGGCGCTTATGCTCATCCCTTTCAGCAGATTCCGGTAGAGGGTGGGGATTTTACTGAAGCGGTTTATGAAGGCCTTTTGCCCGAAGGCCTTTAACCATAGGGACTTTCTCCGGTAAAGGGATAGATAAAGGAGAAAGACCATGCCGGAAAGTGCGTAGACGATGCCTTTGTATTCTTCGTAGTTGAAGAACAACATAATCTCTTGTCCGTTGGAAAATGGTTATGAGAATTATATCCCGGTTGCAAATTCAAAGATACACACAAAATGCCTGAACCCACACGGCCATCAAACCCATCGCTGTAGCTCAGGGCTTCAGCCCTGATGGCGTTTGCATAGCACGTTGAGTTGAAACCATTTGCACAATGTCTGACAATGCCTGCATCTATGTCAAGTGCAACATCCATCAAACCTAAAGGTTTGAGCTACGGATGCTGTCTGGCACATTGTTTGAACAAAACACATCCAATTCATTTCGCAGGGCTTGCTTCTCTTCTTCACTGAGAAACGAGGCGTTGAACGAGTTTCTTGCCAATCGGCAAACGTCGCCGTAGCTCAGGTTCAGGGCGGACTGCACGGCCAGGAGGTTTTCCATAACGTAGCCTCCAAAATATGCCGGGTCGTCAGAGTTGACCGTGACACACAGCCCCAGGTCAAGCAATTGTTTCAGGTTGCTGCCGGCAATGTCATCGAAGACGCGAAGTTTGACGTTGGAAAGGGGGCAGACGGTTAAGGGCGTCTGTCTTGCCTTCAGTGTTTGAACCAGGTGTGCGTCCTCGGTGCAGCGCACGCCGTGATCGACGCGGGAGACCATGAGTTGTTTCAGCGCCTGCCATATATATTCCGCCGGACCTTCTTCGCCTGCGTGGGCAACCGTCAGAAATCCTTCAGCCAGTGACTTCTCAAACACACGGATAAACTTTTCAGGCGGATATCCTGCCTCTGTCGAGTCAAGTCCAACGCCAACAATCCAATGCTTGAAGGGGATGGCCTCTTTCAGCGCCTCCATAGCCGAATCCACGCTTAGATGGCGCAGAAAACATAAGATAAGCTTTGACGTGACGCCAAGCTGCTGCCGGGCATCGGCCTGCGCCCGGTGTATGCCGGAAATCACCGTTTCAAAGGGAACACCCCTTTCGGTATGGGACTGCGGGTCAAAGAACATTTCCGTGTGCCGCACGTTCTGGGCGTGTGCCTTTTCCAAATATGCGCGGGTTACGTCGTAGAAATCCTGTTCACGCAGGAGTATGCTCGTGGCCTCATAGTAAACGCTCAGGAAGGACGGAAGATTGCTGAAGGTGTAAGCCTTGCGCACATCGTCAACGGCGCTAAAGCGAAGCGATACCCCATTTCGTTTGGCAATTTTCAGCATGAGTTCCGGTTCCAGCGTTCCCTCAATGTGGATATGGAGTTCGGCCTTCGGGATGTTACGAATGAACGATTTCATAAGCTATTTGAACACGACCGCCTCGCTAACCGGCACACGCGTCGGCGTCGTTGGAATGCTTAAAGGATACCCTACCGGCACGATTACAACGGGGTGCAGGTTTTGAGGCAAATTGAGTATTTCGCCTACCTCTTCATCAATAAATGAACCTACCCATACAGTGCCGAGATTGTTTTCGTGCGCCACCAGCATCATCCCCATGATACTGGCTGCTACGTCCTGAATGGAGAAAAGCGACACACCCCTTTCACGATACTTTTTAGCTATTTCACGGTCGGTGCAACCGACGATTACCAGGGGGGCGTCGGCTATAAAACTCTGATCCAGCGATGCAGAGACAAGTGCTTCTTTCAGCCCTTTATCTTTTACAAAATAAAACTTTCTTGCCTGCAGGTTTCCCGCGCTGGGCGCCCAAACCAGGGACTCTACGAGCTTGTCTACGATTTCAGCAGGAATATCCTTCTTCTGAAAATTCCGTATAGTCCTTCTCTCTTTTATAGCCTTTAAGATTTCCATGATTTATCCCGTTTTTTGTTTTAGATGTTTTTAGTACAATTTAAGTATGTTCATTCCGATGGCCGGGTCAAGCTCCCTCACCGCGTTAATGCCCGTAAGCTCCATTATCACCGCTTCAAGGACAAGAAACGTCGTGGAATTTTCTCTCAGGCAACCCACCTTGACACTATCCTTTTTGCCGAATGCAGCATGTAAATGAACCTTTGGCTCGTTGTTTTGATTAAAAATGGTTCCAAAGCCAACCACCTCATGGCTTTCTCCCAGCGTTCGCCAAACCGGGGTGGGCGGAAGCACGTCTTTTTCAGGCCCCACGACAATCTTGCCCTCCCGCATACCACCAACCAGGTAAAACACGGCGGAGGTAATCCCCTCTTTTTTTACAATGGTGTAGAGATTGCCGAGGACGTCCTCCTTGTCTTCAAACTTTGCCACAACAACCCTTCCAATCTTACCTACTTGATATTGCATAAGTATCGTCCTTATTTTATATTAAAATCCACGTTTGAATTAGGCCTACGGCAGCTTTTTTCGATGTAGGGCGAAGTGCCGCTTCGCCCGTGACGAAGCAATCGCTTCGTTCTACAACTTTGAATTTCCTATACGTTAAATTAGGCCTTCGGCGACTTATTTGTGTTCACACGTAAGGACACGGGCGCCGTGTCCCTACAACGGCTTTGAAATTCATCTGCCGCCAAATAAATCCAGTTTTCGATGCTTATACCCATGAATAACAGAAGATTTGCCCTGTTTTTCGAAAAAGGGAGGCTTTTCACGGTACACCAAAATCAGACATTAGGCACAGAAAGTCGTACCTAACAGTATGTTAACAAAAATGAGCAAGGAGGCAAGATAAATATGGCCTGCATTGCAAGAGACAAAAAACCAAAAACGTTTTCCACCGGCGCACCACATGTGTTTCATCCACTTCCTGCGTTGGGTGTTAAACAGGGGTATTGATAGGAAATTACATAAGTGATATCATGTGTACTTAGTATAAGTCTGACATTACACAGAGCCAAACGGGTGTATTTCCAATTTTTGTGAATTATTTAACAACAGGTATTCCTCTGTGTTGATTAAAATCGGTAATAGTTTTAAAATAACCTTTGATATCGAATGGTGTATTGTGTGCAGGGCTTTTACTTTTGGGGAGGGTTAAAATGGTTGCAAAAAGAGCAGCAAGGTTTTGTGTGCCGGTTATTATGGCGCTTTTGTTGTTGTCGTGTGCCTCGCCTGCCGCAATGCAGGAGAAAGGCAGTATGGTTGCGCCCGAATCAAGGTTTACGATCCTTCAGGTCAATGACGTATATAAGATCGAAGGATTAGAGGGCGGAGATGTCGGTGGTATTGCGCGGCTGCGCACGCTCAGGAAAAAACTTGAAGCCGGGGGAAGTCCCGTGCTTGTGCTTCATGCCGGAGACATACTCTTCCCCTCGGTTATGAGCAGATATCTGCGCGCACAACCGATGATCCGGACGCTCAATCTACTCGACGGCAATCCCGCGGCGTTCGATCAAAACCTTGTCGCCGTTTTTGGCAATCATGAATTTGACGATAAAGATCCGGGGGTCATTCTTGGACGCATAGCCCAATCAGATTTCTCCTGGGTGTCCTCAAATGTCCGTTATCGCTCAACGAAGGATGCTCCGGGGGAGCCATTCTCCGGCAGGCTGAAAAACGTGCACGACGTGCTCGTGCTTGAAGTCGGCAACGTCCACGTCGGCATTTTCGGATTGACGGTTGACTCACAGCGTCGTGACTACGTTGCCTACGACTACGAAATAACGACGAGGCACGCCATAGTCAGGGCGGCGATCAACCATTTGAAGAGCAAAGGTTCACGGGTTATTATTGCGCTCACCCATCAGGATTTAGACCAGGACAGACTTCTTGCCACGGACTTCCCTGAAATTGACTTCATTATCGGGGGCCACGAACATTTTTTTATTAAGGAACAGGTTGGCCACACCTGGATTACCAAGGCCGACGCTGACGCCAAATCCGCCGTCGTGTATGACGTAAAGGCGCCTCTCAATGCCCCTGTAGAAGCAACGCCCAGAAAAGTTGACATTGGCCGGGATATAGAAAAGGACCCTATAGTAGAGGAAGAAGTAAAAAGGTCCCTGCAAGAGCTTTCGGATACCATTGCAAAGCAGACGGGACGAAATTCCCAGGAGGAAATCGGCAGGACGGAGTACATGCTTGAAGGAATTGAACCGTCCGTGCGTGGCAAGGAAACGGCGCTTGGCAATTTCCTTGCGGACGTTATTCGCGAACGAATGAATACCGATATAGCCTTTGTTAATGGCGGCGGTATTCGCATTAATGACAACATTCCGCCCGGTCCCATCCGCGTCTACGACATAGAGGGCATCTTCTATTACGACAACGTCCTCACTGCCTTTGAACTTACCGGCTCTGAAATCATTGATATCCTCCGCAATTCGGTCTCCAAGACACATCTGGGCGATGGGCGCTTCCTCCAGGTATCCGGTATTCGGTTTAAATATCACGTGGATGAGACGTCTCAAAATCCGGTCTACCGGATTAATCAGGCAGACGTGGAGGTCATGCCCCGTGGCGCCACGGGTTACGTTCCCCTGGAAATTAACAAGACCTATTCTGTAGGTACTACCGACTATATTTGGGAAAATGGATACCAGGATGGATATAAGGTCTTTTCAAAGGGTAATAATATGACCAGCCCCAGGCGGCTGGACAAACCACCGTTCATCGGCTTTCGCAAGGCGACCGAGGAGAAGATTACCTCTTTAAAAGATCGAACGGTTACGACCCGGATCGAAGGAAGGATTATCGCCGTACCACAGTAAATTTAATGTATAGGAATTCCCTGGTATGCTACAAACAGGCCTTTCCAAAGGAGCAGAAGAGAACCCAATACCCTTTTAACGATGGAGGATTATTTAGTTGCTGTTATGTATGACCGTGCTATAATGTACAAAATCTGGACTGTTCAAGCCGTATCTCACCAGGCGGTTATCTCTTTACAAGGCCTTCGGTGGCTTGTTTGCTGCCCAGGGCGATGCATTGCAATGCGTCCCTGCAAAGGTTTGGAATTTTCAAACATTAATTGAGGAAAACAACGATATGCCTGATTACGAACAACACAGAAGACCACAAGATATCCCTATCGACTTTAATAACATACCCTGGGGTTCAATTAAAAAAATCATACCACCCATCGTTATCATCATCTTCGTTATCATCACCGGTTACACCGCCTTTTTTACCGTAAAGGCCAATGAGGAGGCTGCCATCTTGAGGTTTGGCCGGTATATAGGCACCGTCAGTTCCGGCCTTCACACCAAGATACCTTATGGGATTGACCGTGTTCTTAAGGCAGAGGTCAAACGGATTTACAATGAGGAGTTTGGCTTCAGGACGATGCAGCGGGGGGCGGCATTTGTTGTCGATTATCATTACCCCGATGCGCGCGAAGAGCGGTTGATGCTTACCGGCGACCTTAACTGCGCTGAAGTCCACTGGGTTATCCGGTACAAGATTAAAGAATTGCAAAACTATTTCTTTAGCGTAAAAAACGTCCGTGAAACCATACGGGGTGCGTCGCAGGCGGTGATGCGGACGTTGGTGGGAGACCGTTCCGTCGATGAGGTGCTGACCATCGGCAGAACGGAAATAGAACAGCAGGCCAAGGAAGACATTCAGCGGCTTTTGGATGGCTACGCCTGCGGCATCGACATTCAGGCGGTGCTGCTGAAGGGCGTCGATCCACCGGAGCCGGTAAAAGACGCCTTTAATGCCGTAAACCAGTCGATCCAGATCAGGGATAGAATTATTAACGAGGCTGAAGGGCAGAAAAATAAAATACTGCCCGCGGCTGAAGGGAAAAAACAACAGGTGATCAAAGAGGCCGAAGGATACCAAATCAGGAGGGTCAATGAGGCTACCGGAGACGTGAAGGCCTTCCTGGCTGTTTATGACGAATACAAAAAGGCGGAGGACGTTACCCGGCGCAGGCTTTACCTGGAAACAATGGCAAAGATCATGCCCGCCTGTGAAAGGGTGTTTATCATCGACACGGAGGTAAAAGGGCTTCTGCCCGTACTTGGCCTCGGCGAAAGCGGGGTAAAAAAATGAAGAAGACGATTATCATTATACTCATTTGTGTCGCTGTTGTGTTGATATGCTTAAAGGCATCATTGTATGTGGTGGACGTGCGAGTGCAGGCCGTTGTCACGCAATTCGGAAAACCTGTCAGAACGGTGGCTGTGCCTGGTCTTTATGCAAAGACTCCATTTATCCAGGAGATCAGATACTTCGACAAGCGATTATTGGAGTGGGACGGAGAACCCAGCGACATACTGACACGTGACAAAGAGAATATCGGCGTAGGCACCTGGGCAAGGTGGAAGATATCCGATTCGTTGAAGTTTTATACTTCACTGGGGTCAGAAGAACGTGGACAGCGCGTGCTGGATGAAGTGATAGAATCGGCGGTTAAAAACGTAGTGAGCGCATACCCCCTTAAGGAGGTCTTGAGGAATACGAACCGAAAACTGGAGTATACCACAAAAGAACTGGAAGAAGCGGAGGACGCAAAAAAGGTATTGATTAACCTGGGGCGTGATAAAATCGTTGAGGAAATCCGGAAAATGGCGGCACGCGCGCTCCAGGAGCGATACGGAATAGAACTGGTGGACGTGCGTATAAAATACATTAATTACGTCGAGGCCGTTATCCCAAAGATTTACGACCGCATGCGTTCCGAGCGTATCCGAATTGCCAATAAGTACGAATCGGAGGGACGGAGAGAAGAGGCTGAGATCCTGGGGTCTATGAAACGGGAACTAGAACGTATCGAGTCGGAAGGCTACCGAACGGCTGAGGAAACCAAGGGGATGGCGGATGCCGAGGCGTTAAGGATTTACGCAGAGGCATACCAAAAAGCGCCGGAATTTTACTCCTTTATCAAAACGCTTGAAACTTACGAAGCCACCTTTAACACGCAGACACACCTCATACTTACGACGGATGGCGATTACTTCAAGTATTTAAAGAGCTTTGAGCTGGAAGGTGTGCCGGAGCCTAAGTAATCCGGAAATTCTTGGGACTCGCGGGCGGCTATTAAATAACCTTTTGTTGGGCTAGGCTTTGAAGTAAATCAAGGCTGAAATTACACCTTGCCGGGCCGGGCTAGATTGACCTCCCCAGCCGGGTTGACAACTGCCGGTGGAGTTCCGCCAGCGCGTCGGCCACGCGCTGGTCGGTCTTGCGGTCGTCTTCGTCCGGTTCGATTGCTTCGCCGAAGATGATACCATATCGGGTTCGCCGAATCGGAAACCATGCATGGACGTGTTGATAGTCTTCAGCGCCGATTACCACACAGGGTACAATCGGCACGGACGCCATCTTTGCAATTCGCCCGATGCCGCGATTCAGTTGCCGCGTGTAAACAACCGATTTTGCCCCGCGTTGCAAGCGCCCTTCCGGGAAGATGCCCACGCAACGCCCGCCCGCCAGCCTGTCCATGATGATTAGTACCGTGACCGGATCGGGACGTGAACGGTTCAGCGGAAAGGCATTCATCAACCCGCAAAACCAGCCTAAAAAAGGCTTCCTGAATACCTCGACAATGCTTAAAAAAACAATTTTGCGATACGAATGCCGGACCAGCACCAGGGTATCGAACAGAGAAGCGTGCGTAGGCGCCAGCAGAAACGCCCCTGCGCGGCGAGTCTGTTCGAGGTTGATCACCAGCGGCCGGCTACTGAGCAAGAATGGGTAGGAGCCGAAGAAGCAGACGGCCTTGTAAAACAAGTCACTCATGGAATTTGCGAATCCTGCAGTCCCGCCGAGGCGAGCAACTGTCGGTAAAGTTCAATATATGCCTTCTCCAGACGTAATGCCATCTCTGCACGTGCCGCACGGTGATGGAGTAAAGGGTCAGACCGCACGGCCTCGCCAAAAGCCATCCAGATTCTGCCCCGCCGAAACGGTAGCCATGGGCTTACACAATTGAGTTTGTCAGCGCCAAGCACGACCACCGGCACTCGGGTTCGATGGGCGAGCAGACAAACACCCTGCTTGATCTTTCCCCCGCGCATCACTGAGTTACCGCCGACGCGTACGCCTCCTTCGGGGAAGATACCGATCACTTCACCCTGACCGAGGAGCGCGATCGCTTTGCTGATCGCCCGTACCGGCACGCCAAATCGGTTGATGGGAATGCAGTCCACCTGATTGAGCAGAAATCGAGTCAAACGGTATTGGTAAAACTCAATACGAGCCAGCATGTGGACACGGCGCTTCAGGTGAATACCAACAAGAAACGGCTCAAGATGCGACAGGTGCGTGGGGGCGAATATCACCGGTCCGTCCGTAGACGCCCGCTCAGGGTAAAGTACGTATTTCCGAAGGCACTGATGCTCAATAATCCTGCCGATCGTCCGGCATATACGGTAAGTCCGATGTGGCATTTCTATCCCTTGCACTCCCGGTCAAAGATACGATGGTGATGACAGGAATTTCCGTAACAGTTCACCCACCCTCCAGAACGCCGACACCCTGTCAGAGTTTAAAACCCTGACAGGGTTGTTGGGCAAAGTGTCGATTACCTTACAGTGGGGGGGGAGGTCAGGGCTACCTCATGAAGAATCTTTATTAAGGACTAAATCAAGAGTATTGACATCCCACCCACACATTTTTCTTAGTTTTTTTATGGACTGCTTTTCGGTTTTTGCAAGCTGTAATAAATTAATAGCAACATGTCGTATGATAGCCATCGCATAAGGGGCATTCCCCTTCCTAATCCTCGAATAATCTTCATTAAATGACATGTCTAGTACCCAGTGCAGAGAGTTCTCTATAGCCCAATGACTTCTAATGCTTTTAAGA
>JACVXV010000118.1:5910-17557 GCA_015661205.1 Candidatus Brocadiaceae bacterium | reverse complement strand
TATAAATCACTGGGTTGCCTGCAAACAGCCATGTATCATACACTTGGTAATTTGCCGGAACCAATACTTACCCACAGATTCTGCGGATGAGGCAAAAATAGATCAATGGTTACATGGGAAGTGTGAATCTAACAACTTTAGTAAAGGATGAGGTGTAAAATATGGCAAAGGTATTGATAATTGATGATTCGGCCGTTATGCGGAAAATTATTCAAAGAAACATTATGCAGTCGGGGTTGCTGGTGGATGAGTTTGTGGAGGCGGGAGACGGCAGAGAAGGTTTGGAAAAGGCCACAACGTGTAACGTGGATCTCATACTTTGTGACTGGAATATGCCAAACATGACGGGGATAGATTTTGTCAAGGCGCTGAGGGGTTCCGGGCAAAAAAATAATATCCCTATTGTAATGGTAACAACGGAAGGTAGCGACGCAAAGATTGAGGAGGCCAAAAATAGCGGCGCCAACGGCTACGTGACAAAGCCCTTTACACCGGAACAGTTAAAGGCAAAATTAGGAAATTTTCTACAGATAAAATAACATTATGTGGCAATGCTGACTGTATTAACAAAAAAACTAAGTGTCTTAGAGAGGAGTTTGCAATGTCGTTGTCGATGGTTATAGGGAATGTTGCGGCAGAAATCCAGGCAACCACAAAAACGTTGTTTGAAACGATGATCATGATGGACTTAAAATCTGACAGCGCCGCCCTTGTAGATGAAACGCAGATTAAAACGGACGTCATCGGTATGGTTAGTTTTACGGGTAAATATTATGGAGTGGTAGGTATTTTCTGCTCAAGACCACTTGCCATAAAAATGGCCTCAAGCATGCTTATGATGGAATTGAATTCCTTTAACAGCGATGTAAAAGATGCTGTCGGTGAGATTACCAACATGATTGCAGGAAACGTTAAAACGAAGTTAACCTCGCAATATGGTGAAATGAACCTTTCGATACCCATCGTTATTGCAGGAGAAGGGCTAACCATTACTGCGGTGAATAATAGCCCCGTAATATCCGATGCGTCAATTTCTTGCTTTAGTAAAGATCCTTGGTTAATGACACCATTTGTTACTAACAATGAAAAATTCAATGTTGGCTTGTTACTTAAGGAATCTGGCAAATAAATGTTTGCTTAACTATGGAAAACGCCTCAGGCAAAAAAATATCTTCCTCGAAACTGGAAGCTACTTTAGTAAGCACCTTCCCGAGAATCTGCGGGGATTGCGCTAAGCTGATGAATAAACAGGTCTTTTTGACAAATCCCGCCCTGCAAAGCACTACCCTTGGCGATTTCTTTTCAAAAGTCGATACCGATTACATGATTGCGAAATTGGCTATTGAAGAATTTTATGATGGTGAAATGTATCTCATCTTCACGCTGAAAAACGCCATTACCGTTGGCAGTATTATTCTTGCCCTTGACGATGCTACCGTGCGGGAAAATGCTAAAAAGGGTATTTTGGATAATGACGGTATGGATGCGTTTCGGGAGTTTTCAAACCAGGTATGCGGCATGTTGGACAACGAATTGAGACCAAAACTCCCCAAACCCATTCACCTCAGATTAACCACCACTTCACTGATTAATAGAGAGAAAGCCAATTCGGTGCTCAGTGACGAAGTCCTGCATGAAGAGTGTTTGATTTTAACGGCTACCCTCCGAATCTTGGGGTTTGATGATGACCAGTTTATTTTAAGTTTGTCTAAATTGGTTGGGGAAGAGTTTTTTGCAGAAGTTATTGAAGAAAACGATAAACAAACCAAGGCGACCATACTGGTGGTAGATGATTCCAATACGGATCTTCGGATTGTCAGAAAACTCCTGAGTAGTGAATACCGGGTTATGGTCACTGACCATCCCAATAACGCCCTTTCGATGATACAAAAAAACCATATCGATCTTGTGCTTATGGATATTTGCATGCCCGTCGTTGACGGTATAACCCTTTGTGAACGGATTAAAAGAAATTGTATGTCTAACAAGATACCAATTATTATATGCTCTTCATCCCCGACCAGGGACAACGTAATAAACTCCATCAGGGCCGGGGCCGTTGACTTTATCGCAAAACCTTTTACAAGACAAAAATTAATTGAAAAAATTGATAAACACCTGGTAAACAGGGGTGGCTTGATAGCAAGCCGTTGATAGGAAATATATCTGATGTTTTTCTTTTATCAGATGCCGGTTTTACATTGAGGGTATAAATTATGGAAGATAACTCAAGTATTATAGATGATGTTGAAATTGTAAAAGAATTCCTTGTTGAATCAAACGACCACCTCGAAGACGTTGAATCCAAGATACTGCGGCTTGAGGAGAGCGCCGAAGACCTGGACATCATTAACGGCATATTCCGTCCGATCCACAGCATGAAGGGCAGCGCCGGTTTTTTGGGATTGAAAGATATCGGGAAGGTAAGCCACGAGCTGGAGACGCTTTTAGATGAGGCAAGAAAGTCTAAATTAGTAATAACCCCGGAAATTATTGAAATACTGTATGAGGGATTAGACATACTTAAAAAACTGAGGGTAAGCGTAGTAAACAAAATGGATGGCAAGGATGTCTCCGCGGACGTTGTTGAGTACCAGCCGCTGCTGTCGAAAATATCACAGGCATTAGGAAAAAACCTTGTTTCCAAGCCTAAGAAAGAGAGCGAACCGAAACCTCCGCCGGAAGGAATCATGCTTGGTGAGATACTTGTCATAAAGGGCGACGTGAGTGAGGAACAACTCGACGCGGCCTTGAAAGAACAATCAAAACATTTGGGTGAAATCCTGGTAGAAAATGGGGTAACCACGCCTGGAAAAGTAAACACCGCGCTAAAGATACAAAACAAGATAGGTAAAGCAACCTCTGAAACGGTAAAGGTTGACACACAAAAGCTGGATAGCCTTGTCAACCTTGTCGGTGAACTGGTTATTGCCAATGCGCTTATTAACGAGTTTCTTGGAAGCAACGCCAACGGCGCAAACAAAAACATTTCCCATTTGAATAAAATCGTTAAGGAGATACAGGACGAGGTTATGTCCATGAGGATGGTGCCGCTGAAGTCTACCTTCCAGAAGATGGCCCGTCTGGTGAGAGATGTTTCTTCCAAGATGGGCAAGAAAGTGCATTTGGAGATTTCCGGGGAAGATACTGAACTGGACAAAACCGTGACCGAAGAGATCGGAGACCCCTTGGTTCATATCATTAGAAACTCAATAGACCACGGGATTGAATCTCACGAGGAGCGTATCGCTAAAGGGAAACCTGCAGAGGGTCTCGTTCGGCTGGATGCATTTCATAGGGGCGGGAATATTGTCATTGAGATTGAAGACGATGGAAAAGGTCTCTGCAAAGAGAGACTGCTAAAAAAGGCTATTGAAAAAGGATTGATTGAACCAAACGCATCACTCTCTGATCAACAGATATACAACCTCATTTTTGCTGCCGGATTTTCTACTGCTGAAAAGGTAACGGATATTTCGGGACGCGGCGTAGGCATGGACGTTGTAAAAAAGAATGTTGAACGGTTGCGTGGCAAGGTGGATATTTCTACGGTGGAGGGAAAAGGCACCAAGATATCCATCAAACTACCTCTTACCCTTGCAATCATTGACGGTATGATTGTTCAGGTGGGCGCTGAAAAATACATTGTCCCCATGCTTTCCATAGAAGAATCCATCCGCCCGAAGAAGGAGGATATTTCTACGGTGCTGCATCGTGGCGAACTGATTAATGTCCGGGGTAAATTGTTGCCTATGGTGCGACTGCACAACCTTTATAACGTTAAGCCTAAAAAAACCAATCCCTGGGAGGCACTTATTCTTATTGTCGAAGGCGAAGGGCATCGATGCGGACTGCTTGTTGATGATTTGCTTGGCCAGCAGCAGATTGTTATTAAGAGCCTTGGAGAGCAATTCCGCAACATTAAGGGCATTTCCGGCGGTGCGATACTGGGAGACGGCCACATTGGCCTTATCCTGGATGTAGGGGGCATTATCAATTTGGCGTTAAATTAGGCCTTTAGAATGAAATAAGTATTTTTAAAAAGGAAGATAAATTTATGAAATTACTTAATTATCGGATTTTACTTCGGAAAGAACCGGAGGGTGGCTATACGGTAGTTGTTCCTACTTTACCAGGCTGTATTACCTATGGAGATACTATTGATGAGGCAATAAAAATGGCAAAAGAAGCCATCGGGCTGTACATAGAAAGCTTGAGAATACACGGCGAAGAAATACCCACAGAGGAAGATACCCTGGAATACACTTTAACGATAAAATCTTATGCCTAAACTTCCGACTCTTACTTCTCAACAGGTTATTAAGCTCATTGAAAGAAAAGGGTTTGTTCTTGATAGGGCAAAAGGCAGTCATCGTATTTACCACCACCCAGAAAACAAAAGAAGAGTTGTTGTCCCATTTCACAAAAAAGACCTGCCTAAAGGAACTCTGCATGAAATTTTAAAACAGGCAGGAATAAGTAGGGAAGAAATACAAGGGGAAGATGTTTTTAGAGGGATAGTTCGGTAGGTTGGGTTGAGGCACGAAACCCAACCCAACCTTATAGCTACAACTGGCTTAAATAATCTGTGAAATCTGTGGTTTCAAGGCATTTTATCGGTCTAAAGTGAAAGGAGAACTATTATGCAAGCAACGATGGAAAAAAAATCAGGCACTGCAGATATTTTGTCGCGAGGAGGGAAATATCTCACCTTTGTTCTCTGCGGCGAAGAGTATGGATTAGAAATATTAAAAGTGCGGGAAATTATCGGTATCATGGGAGTAACGCCCGTGCCGCAAACTCCCAAATTTATAAAAGGCGTCATCAATCTCCGCGGAAAGGTTATTCCCGTTGTAGATTTGCGATTAAAGTTTGGCTTTGAGGAAGTGGATTATACGAAGGAAACGTGTATCATCGTGGTGGAAGTTGAAAGCGTGCTTACCGGAATAATCGTCGATACCGTATCGGAAGTCCTGGACATAACCAACGAGGAATTGGAAACGACGCCTAATCTTGGAGAAGACGTCAATACCGATATATTTATCGGTGTGGCGAAGATAAAAGACAAGGTTAAGATATTACTTGATCTGGATAAGATATTAGGCGCTGAAGAAATTAACTTGGTTGAAAGTTTATCTGCCATTCGTTAGTATGAAGACGCTTCCAGGGGTTATTTGAACAACTGGTAAATCTGTCATAAAATAATTAGCGGCTTAAATAGGGGAGGGGTAAATGTTCGGTAAAATGACATTAACGACAAGACTTATCGTCATGATTGTTATTGCAGTTGCTACCTCAATAACTGCCATGACCTACGTAAACATGGAAAGGCAAAAGAAACAACTGATTTCGGAGGTCAGGCTACAAGCAAGAATGGCCGCCGACCAGCTTATGAGCGCACGGAAGGTGATTGCCGAAAAACAACACGTCATAAATACGGACTCTAAAGGCGGGTTTGAATTCAAGGGTGTCATTCCAGCCATTGTCGGACGGGAAATTGCCGATTATTTCAGCAAGACAACCATATTTAAAATGAAACAAACCAGCCTGAAATACAGAAATCCCGCGAACAAGCCCGATCCTTGGGAAGTTCGTCAGTTGGAAAAATTTGAAGTGGCTGCCAATTTACATAATAGTAATCCAATGAAAAAACCCGATTCATGGGAGTTAAGCCCGACAGGGGGCGCCGGACCGGATACCGGACTTGGAGACTTTGCAGAAATAACAAAATTTGAGGATGGCACCGAGGTTTTTCGATTAATGGTGCCGTTAAGGATTGAAGAGCCGTGCTTGAAATGCCACGGAGACCCCGCTACAAGCAAGACAGGCGACGGAAAAGACATTTCCGGCAGAGATATGGAAAACTACAAACTGGGAGAAATACGGGGCGGAATAAGCGTGATTGCCCCTATGTACAAGGTGAATGAAGCTATCCGTGCAAATAGAAATTTTAATCTTGCCGGGAATGGTATTTATATACTGGTGATAGGCTGTATCGTATTCTTTGTTATCAATGGCGTCGTATCCATGTTGAAGAGGACCGTCTCCAGTTTGAGGATTGGGGCAGACGAGGTTGCTTCCGCAGCCGGTCAGATTTCTTCTGCCAGTCAGTCACTTGCTGAGGGTGGTTCTCAGCAGGCATCATCGCTTGAAGAGACGTCCGCATCAATAGAGCAGATGGCTTCTATGACGACGCGAAACGCCGACAGCGCTAAAGAATCCAATCAGCTTGCAATAAAGACAAAAACCTCTGCCGAGCAGGGAAACGCGGCGCTGGAGTCGTTACAAATCACGATGAAAGAGATCAATTCCGGCAATGACAAGGTTTTATCCATCATAAAATCTATTGATGAAATAGCCTTCCAAACCAATCTTCTGGCGCTTAATGCCGCGGTAGAAGCCGCCAGGGCCGGAGAACACGGAAGGGGATTTGCCGTGGTGGCACAGGAAGTACGCAATCTGGCGCAACGATGTTCCCTTGCATCAAAAGAGACCGCCGAGCTTATTAACTCACGGGTAATAAGCACGGAAAATGCGGCGGCGCTGGCGAGTAAGTTTGCAGACAACCTTAAGGAAATTGTTACAGAGGCAAAAAAAGTAACCGATCTGGCCGGTGAAATTGCTAGCGCATCGCAGGAACAATCTGAAGGTATCACCCAGATATCTACAGCCGTCAGCACCATCGACTCGGTTACCCAACAAAATGCGGCAAACGCAGAGGAGTTAGCGTCATCAAGCGAGGAGTTATCTGCGCAGGCGGAGAATCTGAAAGCGATTGTCAGAAACCTTGCCAGGGAAATAGGCACCGTCGAGGAAAAGGAAAAACCCGTTGAGTTTATGCCTCAAAGCGAGCATCATCAGAAAAAAAATTATCCGCAAAAGAAAAAGCTTCCCGCTAAAAACATGAAATTGCCGGCAAAGAACAAACCGCATCATTTCCGCTCGGACATCGCAAGTAACACAAGCAACGCGAGCGGACATGCAACCGTCGATCCGGAGGATATTATCCCCCTCAAAGACGACTTTCAGCACTTTTAGGCACTTTTCTCTCGTTCCCAAGCTCCTGCTTGGGAACGAGCCTGTACCAGAAGCTCCTGCTTCTTTTTCTCCAGAGAGATTTCGCTTAGACTGGTGGGTTGAGGTATAAAATAACGGGATATGAAAATCGGCATAAAATTGTCATTGGTCAATGCGTTGGCCGTTGTTATTGTCATGGCTATTGGCATTACTTATTTGACCATGAGAGACGTAAAACAACGCAACAATGAAGTCTTGAACAATTGCCGGATGATTGTCGATGAATTCAAGATGACGAGGGAATATCTCGCAGAATCTTTGTCTGCCTTTGGCAACGTGCCATTGGATGAGAAAATGGCAAATTTTATCCCGGCGCGCGCGGGACACGGCATTGGGAAAAAATTCTCTCAAAAAACGGGATACCTCCTGAAGCAAACGAGCTTAAAGCTTAGAAACCTGGATAATGCGCCTGACTCTTTTGAGCAGCGTGTCTTAAAGAAGTTTGAAGATGAAAAGGGGTTGAAAGATTACTGGGAAATCAATACCGTAAATCAGGAAAAATATTTTCGCTATATGCTTCCGTTAGTAGTAAAGGAAGCCTGTTTAAAGTGTCATGAGAGCAGGGAGAAGGTACCCGCTTTCATCGGTGAAAATTATAAAAATGATACTGCCGTAGGGTATCATTTGGGCGACGTTAGGGGGGCCATCAGCCTCAAGGTTCCCTATATCCTTGTATCTCAAGCCATCTGGAATGGATTTTGGCATCTCGTCATAATTACCGTAATAATAACCGGTGTGTGTATAGGCGTTGTGTTTTGTCTTTCCAAGGTATTTGTTACGTTGCCGTTGCAAGAAGTAATCGGTGTTTCGCGGTATTTGGGCGAAGGAATGCTTGATCAGGAGGTAAAGGCACAGCGCCGTAATGATGAAATTGGCGCGTTGACACGAGTTTTCAACGATATGATAGTAGGCATGCGTTTGCTGGCTATGCGTGCGGCAACCGTATCGGAAGGAGACCTCACTTCCGACATAGATGAGAAGGGAGACCTTGCAAGGGCATTTAATCTCATGGTTAAGAACTTGCGTTCATTAATCGGGGGGTGTCAGGAGTCTATTGTGCGTATCTTCGCCGTTTCCATGCAGATGTTGTCCCGTTCTGAAGAACAGGCAAGCGGTAGCGCTGAATTGGCCGCTTCCGTGGGCGAGATAACCGCAACGATTGAGGAACTCTCCAGTTCTGCAAAGCAGGTTGCCATGCACGCAGAGTCCGTATCAAAGGTTGCCGCGGATTCTGAGACTACGGGACATCGCGGGATGGAATACATTACTGCCTTCGTTCATATCATGGGCGAGACCAAGGCGGCAACAAAAGACAGCGCCAAAAAGATATATTCTCTCAGCGAAAGGTCTCAAAAGATCGGTGACGTGCTGGGGACTATCCATGAAATCGCCGATGAAACCCATTTGCTTGCGCTTAACGCCTCGATTGAAGCATCATCTGCCGGTGAGTTTGGAAAGAGGTTTAGCGTTGTTGCGTCCGAGGTGAGAAGGCTTGCGGAACGGACGAAGACGTACGCGGGGGAGATAAGGGCCATCGTTTCAGAGATGCAGGCATCAACAAATACGGCTGTCTTGTCTGTCGAACAGAGCGTAAAGAACGTAGAAATGGGAGAGGATGCAATACAAAAGGCCGGACATGCCATTGAATCGAATATAAGCTTGATTGAAAAGACAACAGATGCCGTCCGCCAGATTACTATGGCTGCGTAACAGCAGAGGAGCGCAACGGAACAGGTGGCGGGGACTATGAAAGAGATATCCGTGGTTGTGAAACAGGCGGCAACGGGACTGAAACAATCCACTGCCACCATCGCGGAACTGACTAAACTGGCGGAAGATTTTAAAGAGGTGGTTAAAAAGTTTAAGACGTGAAAGGACAATGATTGAATAATAATCTAACGCATATTACGGTGGGTGTTGGAGACCTCAAAATTACCCGTTCTCCTCATGCGCTAAAGACGTTGCTTGGTTCCTGCATTGGAATTGTATTGTACGATCCGATTAAAAAAATTGGCGGACTCCTCCACATCATGTTACCTAAGAGAAACAGCGACGACCTCAAGTTAACCAAGTATGCGGACACGGGCTTGCCTTACTTTATCTCACAAATGACCATAGGCGCAGGGGCAACAAAGGGAGTGATGTATGCCAAGATATTTGGCGGCGCAAAGATGTTTGAGACAAACGGCAAGCTGCTGAATATCGGAGAGGCAAACGAGCAAGAGGTGCGGCGTATATTAAGAAGCGAGAATATTAAAATTGTCGCGTCTAAGACTGGTGGCACGAAAGGGTATAATATTGTTTTAGATACCGAGACCGGCTCGGTGGAGTGCCGTGTTTTTGGGGAGCAAATAGCCGTTTATTGAGGGGAAAGAATTCCATACCGTATTATTTAATGTTTAGGAATTTCAAAGTAGGGACACGGTGCCCGTGTCCTTACGTGTGAACACAAAAAAGTCGCCGAAGGCCTAATTTAAGCTAATAATAATGGCCATACTACATCTAAAGCATTGAAAGGCACCATTTATGAACATAGATATAAATCACTTAAAGGTATTTGAAGTCATGACACGGCTTAGTATAGACCGTGCTTCGCGGGCGCTTTCAAAGACGCTTAAAACGGGCGCAAAAATTGCTCTTTCTAATATTTACATCACCGATTTGACCGGCGCTACGGAGAAAATGAATGAAGATACACGGGAAATGGCCGGTGTTATGGTCAACTTTCACGGAAACGTGGCGTGTAAACTCCTTTTTATGCTGCCAATGGCGGGTACCCTTATCCTGACGGACCTTTTCCTCCGGCAACCTATCGGGACGGCAAAAGAGTTCGATGAGGCGTCAGAAAGCGCCATTCAGGAGGTGGGGAACATTATTGCAGCCCATATCTGCAATGCGTTGGTTTCGAATTTTGACGCGACACTCGTCCCTCTTCCCCCGATTGTTCATAACGATTATGCCGGTGTTTTGTTTTCATCTCTGTTAATGGAACAAGGTATGAATGAAGAAAGTTTTCTTCTGATTGACACGTCGTTTAAAATCTTAAAAACAGAACTTGACTGTTATCTTTTCCTTATCCCGGAGCTAAAATCCTTCGAAAAATTGATCGATTCCTTGGGAGTGTGTGTATGAAGAAAATATTAGTCGTTGATGATGCAAAAGTGGTAAGAATGGTCGTCTCCCAAATACTCAAACGTAACGGTTATCAGGTTATTGGAGAGGCCGCTAATGGCCGTGAGGCATTTGAAAAATACAAAGCATTGAAACCGGACGCCGTTACCATGGACATTACTATGCCGGAGGTTGACGGTATTCAGGGGTTAAAAGACATCATAGCTTATGATAACCAGGCAAAGGTAATTATGATCTCAGCCTTAGACCAGCGTGACGCTTTGGCAGAGGCCATTCGTCATGGCGCCGCCGACTACGTAGTGAAGCCATTTGAGGACGACCGGATGATATCGGCGTTGCATGAAATATTTGGGGATTCCACTCCTGTGGAACATTAAACAAACATTTAAGAAACTATACCTACTACCGACTACCGAAAGGAATGGAATCACCCCAACATGGAAATAGAAATTAGCGATGCCGAATTTAACCTTTTTCAACGGCTGATATATGACGCAAGCGGAATATTTCTTACGCCTGTTAAAAAGGAACTGTTGAAATCGCGCCTGATAAAACGTGTGCGGGAACATTCACTACACTCCTTTAAGGAATATTATCATTACGTAACTGAAAGAGACCCATCCGGTGAAGAGCTGATCAGCGTGCTCGACTGTATCTCCACCAATCTTACCGAATTTTTCAGGGAAATTGCCCATTTTGAGTTCTTATCCGACCATTTGATACCCAGCCTGATAGAAAGCAAAAAGAAGAAACACGATAAAAAGATACGGGTCTGGAGCGCCGGTTGTTCCACCGGTGAAGAACCTTTTACGTTAGCCATGGTGCTATCGGAAAGCATACCATCGCTTTTTGATTGGGACGTAAAAATATTAGCCACTGACATATCGACAAGGGTTTTAAGAAAATCAATGCTGGGGATATATCCCAAAGAGCGATTAAAGGGTATTCCCCCTCACCTGTTGAATACCTATTTTGAAAGGGAGAACAGCTCCTCCAAAGAGAACTACCAGGTAAAACAAATCTTAAGAAACATGATTTCGTTTAGAAGGCTTAATCTTATGGATGATATATTTCCTTTTAAAGGTAAGTTCGATTTTGTTTTTTGCAGAAACGTCATGATTTATTTCGACAAGAAGACACAAGGTGAGCTGGTATCAAAATATTATAACCATCTTGCGCCACAAGGGTATCTCTTCATCGGACACTCAGAAAGCCTTGCCGGCACCGATAACAAATTTAAGTACGTGCAACCAACGATTTATCAGAAATGACCCACATAATAAGGCGCTTGACTTATGGATAAGAAAATAAAGGTGTTAATTGTAGATGATTCCGCAGTGGTAAGAAAAATACTATCAACGGGTCTCAGTAAACATAAAGACATCGAGATTGTTGGAACGGCGGCTGACCCATTTATTGCCAGGGACAAGATTGTAAC
>JACVXV010000118.1:0-5891 GCA_015661205.1 Candidatus Brocadiaceae bacterium | reverse complement strand
GTGGAAATGCCCAGGATGGATGGTATTTCTTTTTTGCAAAGGCTTATGGCGTATTATCCGCTACCGGTCATTATGGTGAGTTCCCTTACCCAGGCAGGCTGTGAAACCACTCTAAAGGCGCTGGAAGTAGGTGCAGTCGATTTTGTTGCAAAACCTTCGATTGACGTGTCGAAATCACTCGAAGAAATCGTAAATGAATTGGCGGAAAAGATTAGAGATGCTTCTACCATCAAGGTGAAAAAAAAGGTATATACTGCCAGCCTTGAAAACGTAAATGTCGGCAAAAAAATCAAACAAAGCAGTCATGCATTAATCACCAGTACACACAAAATCATAGCCATTGGCGCATCCACGGGCGGAACGGAGGCGCTCAAGGAAGTCCTTGTCCAATTGCCGCCAAACTCGCCCGGAATCGTAATTGTGCAACACATGCCGCAACTCTTTACCAAGGCGTTTGCAGACCGTTTGAACACCCTCTGCTCTATTGAGGTGCGTGAGGCAAAGGATGATGACAGTGTTATACCGGGCACGGCGTTAATTGCGCCTGGCAATTATCACATGGAACTGAGAAGAAGCGGGGCGCGGTACTACGTCTCCGTGCATCAGTCCCCGCACGTCAAGCGGCACAGGCCGTCCGTAGAGGTCTTGTTTGAGTCCGTTGCAAAGTTTGCAGGGTCAAATGCCGTTGGGGTAATCATGACGGGAATGGGAGACGATGGCGCTGGCGGTCTTTTAAAAATGAAAGAAGCCGGCGCAAAGACCATAGCCCAAAACGAAGAAACGTGCGTTGTGTTCGGAATGCCAAAAGAGGCAATAAAGCTGGGCGCTGCTGATAATATTTTACCGCTTGACAAGATACCTGCCATGATGTTGTCGCTGGCAACATAAATTGGGACCGACTGAAGAATAAAACCCTATCAAATTAAGCTTTTGGTGGTTTTTTTTGCCCACAGGCTGGGATACAGAACCCCGTATTTCTCCTTTTGAAAGCCCTTGTTGTTATCCGATAAACCAACATCACCACTTCTTCTGCCAACTCAGATACCGGAAGTTTTGTATATAGCCAAAAGCATCTGTTTTTCGAAAAATTAAGGGTGATTTCCCCGTATTTACGGCTTTTGTCGATAATTTTGAATTTGATGCGAAAAACAGGTACGAATTGAGGAAATACAGGGCGGTGTTTTATGGCAAGGATTTCAGTGGGGGCATGGATACTTTGGGTAGCTTCTTTGGCGGCAGCATACGCCGTAACCGGGTGGCTGTCAACGCGTCTGGCGATATCTCCCGGATACGCTACTGCCATCTTTCCACCTGCAGGCATCGCGCTCGTTGTGCTCCTGACGGGGGGAATTCGTCTTTGGCCCGGCGTCTGGCTGGGATCATTTCTGCTTAATACCGGCATTGCCTTCGCCTCCCCATCAGGTCTTACTGCCGGATCGGCAACGGTTGCCGCATGTATCGGTCTTGGCGCGGCCATACAGACCATTGCCGGAACAGCGCTGGTCAGGCGTCTGTCCCCCAAATATCGGATACTGGATGACGTTCCCACGATTTTGCGCTTTCTGGGCGTTGGTGGTCCGTTGGCCTGTGTCTTATCGCCTCTGATTGGTGTTGGTTCGCTGTGGATGTTTGGGATCGTTTCCACGGAGAATCTTCCATTCAGCCTCTGCACCTGGTGGGCTGGCGATACTATCGGCGTTATCATCGTCGCACCGTTGCTCACGAGCATACTCAGCCGTCGTGCTGCTTTTTGGCCCAGGCGCTTTCTCTCCATAACGTTACCATCGGTGGTTGCTATGGCAATAGTTATCGTTCTTTTCTACAAGGTTAGCGCGTGGGAACAAGAGCGTGTTGTTTTCCAATTTCATGAAACTGCCGCGAGGATGATAAATGGCTTGCAGGGGCATCTAAAAAACTACCTGCAGGCCGTTTCTTCTGTGCGCAGATTTGTTGCCCACGAACCGCAAGTGACGCGGCCAGATTTTGGCGTTATTGCCCGCAACCTGCTTGCGCAATATCCCTGCATTCAGGCCATTGAATGGATTCCCCGTGTGCCGTTTGAAGGGCGCGCGTTCCGTGAGGCAGAGGCGCGGCAAGACGGCTTTACCGCCTTCTGTTTCACTGAATACGACAAGGAAGGCAGGCTTGTTTCCGCCGGGCGACGCGCTGAATATTTTCCGGTTTTCTACGTCGAACCATATAAGGGTAACGAGATAGCGCTGGGGTTTGACCTTGCTTCTGACTTGGTACGTCAGCAAGCCCTGAAGACCGCGCGGGATGGCGGGCATACAACCATCACTGCCCCCATAACCCTGGTGCAGGAAAAGGAGGGGCGGCACGGTTTTATTGTCCTCGACCCTGTCTATGGCATTGCGGATAACAGCGATTCGCTAAAGGCGCGCCGTCGGGCGCTCATCGGTTATGCCCTTGGTGTTTTCCGGATGGAGGCAATGGTGAATACCGCTATCAACGCCTTCAGCACGGCAGGCATTTTTATTGAGATAGGGGACGTCACGCCAGGAGAGAAACGCTCGGCTTTGTATTGCTCTTCTGCGGAAACGGTGAATCAGAGCGGAGACTTTACCTCCGTTACCAGGTTGGACGTTGCGAACCGAACCTGGGAAATTCGCTTTACCGCACGGCCTGGTTATATTGTGATGCACCGCTCAATGCGGGCATGGCTGGTGCTGGTGGGATGCCTCTTGTTCGTTGGCTTCCTGCAAATATATCTTTTCGCGATGACAGGCCGCGCCGACGTCGCGGGACGACGTAATCCAGAGTCTCCTGCGGGACGTTAGCACGCCGGGTACGGTGGATTTGTAGCACAGGCTTCCAGCCTGTTTTTTTAATGTCCCATAGGGACAAAATATTGGTCGCGTAGAATCGCGTAGAATTATGGAGACCTTTAGCCAAATTGCCCTTATAACTCCACGTAATCAAAGGGTGCCATTACGCCAGGTCTCTCTTTTTCTACGCTACCAATGATTTGCTTGAACTCAGTCGTGTTGGGCGTATTGCTGAGGAAAAACGGCGACTGGATATGAATGTCCTCCTAAAGGCCTTTCAAGAATCCATAAGAAATAGATTGGAAAAAGAAGGTTTTCACCTTGTTTTGGAATCTGCATATCCCACCATATACGCCAATGAAAGCAGGGTATTACAGGCCTTTGAAAACTTGATGAGCAATGCTTTTAAATATGGAAGAAGCGCATCGGGAGAAAATAGGGTAAAAATTGGGAGCCGGGAGAATGAGGAGGAATATCTTTTTTCTGTAACGGATAATGGCCAGGGCATTCCCCGTGAATATCATGAAAAAATCTTTGGCTTGTTTTACCGTTTAGATAATGATATGAATGGTTCAGGCGTTGGGTTGTCCGTTGTGCGAAAAGTGATGCAGTTTCACGGGGGGCGGGTATGGGTAGAATCCGAACCGGGGAAAGGCGCAACGTTTTGGCTGGCGTTTCCCAAAAGCCATGTAGGGTAGGCACTGCCTACCAAATAATGAGACGTGTAGGCGGGTTGAGGAACGAAACCCAACCTGGCTAAACACGCCAACTGTTTTGGTTGGCTTTATTTATGAACAAAACAATACAGCCCCGGTAGGGGTGACCTGTTTGTAGAAATCAATGCAAAAAGAGAAAGAAAGCTCTATAGGAGCGGCCTGTGTATGCCTAATACCATTCGCAAATTTACATTAATTTTTATTATGAGGTAAATTATGGGACATGTTTTTGCAGAGATAGAATTAAGTAACCCAAGACAACCCGATTTAATCCCAATGAAAGTGAGCGCGTTGGCTGATACAGGCGTTCTTATGTTGTGTATTCCGGAACATATTGCCCTTCAGCTTAACTTACAAACTGAGTCCATCAGAGAGGTGTCAGTTGCAGATGGCAGGAACATAAACGTTCCTTACGTTGGGCCGATAAGGGTTACTTTCGGCAAGCGGTTTTGTTTTGTTGGGGCATTGGTTCTCGGCGATGAAGTGCTTTTGGGGGCAGTACCCATGGAGGACATGGATTTGGTAGTTAATCCAGGCATGAGGGAACTCACCGTTGATCCGCGTAGCCCTAATATTCCACATGCGCGGGTCAAGGCGCTGGTTCCGTTAGGAACAAAATATTGGTAGAAGAGATTCAAGGTTAGGCCTGAAAGGCCGACAGGCTATAGCGGGGGGTGAAGCCCCCTGTAAAGATAACAAAAGAATACAAGCCCCGAAGGGGAGTCAGGATGTTTTGTTTTCGTAATCAAAACAAGAATAAATTTTAGAAAAATAGGTGTCCCTGCCATGTTGTGCGTCCTTTTCTGTCGCCCCTTCGGGGCTGGTTATCTTTTGTTTCTTTACCAGGGGCTTCACCCCTGGCTATATGCTATCAGCCCTTCGGGCCTGCTGTAGCGCGAAGAAGCTCTTCGCTCTACAGGGAAAAGTTTTCGCCGTAGGCGATCTAATTTAATGTATAGGAATTTCAAAGCTGTTGTAGGGACACGGTGCCCGTGTCCCTGCGTGGGAACAAAAAAGTTGCCGAAGGCCTAATTTAAATAATAAATCTTCAGAGGAGCGCTATATTGTCCACCCATCTAATGATAAAAATCCTTAAAGACTATTTTGAAAAGAGGGCGACGTCCTCATGGCATTTTTGTTCGGCTCTTATGCCAAGGCAACCGCCCATAGGGAGTCTGATGTGGATATTGCCGTGTACTTCAGGCCGAAAACTAAATACCTGGAATGGGAGGAATTTGACGTCAAATATGATGCGGAAGATTTTAGAGAGACGGTTGAGGATTACTGGAAAATGAAACGGGCAATATACGGATGAAAAATAAACAGCGGCAATTAGACATCGTCCTTGTTGAAGACGATAAAGACCATGCCGAGATTATTGAGTTTTACATCAAAGAGGCGTCTGCATACGCATCGGTAAAACACCTTGGCGACGGGGAGAAAACCATGCGCTATCTCCAAAGAATGGAGACGGACGCCGCTTTGATCCCCGATTTAATCATGCTTGATTTGAAGATACCTAAATATGATGGACATGATATATTGCAAAGAATAAAAAACAATCCGTCTTTAAAACAAATACCTGTTGTAATACTTACCACCTCAAACGCATGTACGGATAGAGAAAAGGCGCTCAATAACCATGCAAATAGCTACATCGTGAAACCCATTGAGGAGCATGGTTTTAAAGAGATAATAGCGCCTATCATAAGGTACTGGGAATTACATGAAGGAGTGTGCGGCAGGCAGGAGGACAAACCATGATTACGAGTAATATCAAAGCGCTTCTTATTGAAGATAATAAAACACATGTAGACCTCATTATGGATCTCTTATCTGAGTCAAAAAGGATAAAAACGTCCCTCGAAACTGCCGGGAGTTTCCAGCAGGCGCAACAATTAATCCAGACAAACAAATACGATCTCATATTGGCAGATTTATCCTTGCCTGACAGCAGATACCATGAAACGCTCAAGAAATTAGTGAAACTTACCAAAGAAACCCCCATCGTTGCAATAACTTCGCTTGACGACCAGGACTCTATTAATGAAATGATAAAAAACGGGGCTGAGGATTGTATTCTCAAGACCCAATTGAGTTCAGCCCTGTTGGAAAGAACGATCATTTATAGTATCGATCGCTATAGGAAAGGACGCGTTACCCGGCAAAGGACTTCAGAACTTGAGTGTTTGGCTGAAAAGGCGCGATTGATTTCATGGCGGGCTGATGCGAGGACGTGGAGGTTTACCAATGTCAGCCAGTCTGCCGTTGAGATACTTGGCTATCCATTAGTGTTCTGCTTCAGACGGAAATGGAATTTCTCTAATTGAAATAAGCTATACTTAAATTATTTCAAGGGAGGGAAAAATGGAACAAACAAATGAGAGAA
>JACVXV010000241.1 GCA_015661205.1 Candidatus Brocadiaceae bacterium | reverse complement strand
TTATGTCTCTGATAGAAAATCGCCTCATTTTAGCTTTTTAAAAACCAAAACGACGGTTCCCATCGGCTTTCAATTATAAGGGTTTTTCAACAGAGTCATATATCAAAACTAAATGAAATTGTCAATTATTATTATACATTTTATTTGAAATCTATACGATGAATTAAGTATTTGACATGGTGTCGTTTTTGTTTATAATGGCCTGCCTATCTTTTCGTTTTTTATAAATATACTGCATCTTTTTTGAAGCTTGAATGTGGTGAGTGCGTGATTTGAACCAGTTTTTTGTGCCTACTACTTTTGATGGCTTTATGCTGGTTTTCGTAACTGATTAAAGCCTAACATGTTGCGTTGTTGTCGTAGTTTTGGTACGACATGTGCTGGTATAACGTTTCAGTAATGCATTTACCAGTTTACTGCAGGAAGAGTACCTTTATTCCTCTGTTCATCGCATGGCATTCTACAGTGCAAGTTCTTTTGGAAACGCCCTACTAGCCGTCCTTAGTAAAATCAAAGCGATACAGAGGGTAGGCGTGTTCGTTATGGGCTAATTTCAATGGTAACGGAGGTAATGGCAGTGGTAAAAAAGTTTTTGTTTGTAGGATTGATTTTTGGAATGTGTGGAATAATGTCGCAAGGCATGGCTGAAGAGGCTGCCAAAAATGAAAAAGAAAAGAGTGAATTGGCAAAAATAATGTCTGAGATAGACAAAAGCTATAAAGCCGTTGAAGAAATCTCAGGGTACTATAAGTATAGCAGCAACGATTGGAAGATTATTGCGGAAGCAAGCACCAATCTGATAAAGCTGACAAAGATCGTCATCAGTAAATTCCCCCGTCCTGATGACAAAAAATATCAGGACCTTAACAAAACAATGCTCGCCGAGTCGGAGAAGATGTCCGATGTCGTTGGTCACAAAGACGAGCAGGGGGCGCTGGAAGATGCCCAGTGGCAAGTAAGACGGTTAAGACAAACGTGTGCTGTATGTCATAAGCATCTCGGCATCCATCTTTATCCTCAATTATATCCGGGCAAAAAAGACGAGCTGAACCCGGGGCAAGAGGAAATCCCAGCGCCAAAGGCGACGGGAGTCCCCAAAGATTGGTAATACTGGCAGCCCGGCACAATTAAAGAAATCCCGTTTAACATGCTGCGGTAAGCACTTAGATTTTTTGAAGTTTTTTACGCGCTTGTCAGATGAAATTTTTGCTTGACTCCCTTACTGTGCAATGATATATTGTGGTTCCTTTGCCGTTTGAGTCAAAGGCAAAGTCGTAGGCTTGCGAGAATCCCTTTCAAAGAGTGGACACGTTGTTATTTAACGCAACCATTTTACGAAACCGGCAAAAAACATTCAGTAGACGCGTGTAACGGTGGTAGTGCGCCAATTTGCAATATACTGCTACATGCTATCTGTAATATTTTCGTTATGAAGGGAGGTGAAGCAAAAGAGCTGAGAAGGAGGGCAAAATATGTTTTTTCTGGCTCGCTCTTTGATGGTAGTGGTCAGGCGCGCCCTCTTAATTATTAAAAGGTAGCTTTATGGCAGAGATGTATACTGCACAGCTATTTCATAAATCTTGTGGACGGTTGTAGGTTGGTTTAGAATTATTTTATCAATTTAAGGAAAGTGAGGAGGGAAAAATGAGGCTAAGAAACGGTATTTTAGCAGGAACAGTCACATTGTTCATTGCTGCGGTAACGTCTGTTAGTTACGGGCAGACCCAGGGCGATTTATGCAAGAAGATGTGGGATAACTTTCAGGGGATGAGGGCGATGACGGGTCTCTCAGCCGCGGATGATGCTCAGTTCGGCAAATTTGGAGATTACGCAAAGGCTGTTGTTGCCGACACGAAGACATCTTCCGAGAAGATTGCTACTGATAAAAACTACAAGGTACTGAACGACGAGGTTCTTTATCATTCAAACGAAACCGTAAAGGCTGCTGCCAACAAAGATCTCGAAGAGATCCAGGTGCAGTTCAGAAGGTTGACCATTGCTTGTAGGAATTGCCACAAGATTTACAAATCAGAACTAAAGCTAGTTCCGTAATGTACCTAAATACTATATCATAATCATCAAAACAGAGGAGGTATTCTATAATGAGGATGTTTCGTTTGTCGTACGTAATACCTGTTGTAGCCGGTTTGGTGTTGTCGGCAGGAAGTGCCGCTTTTGCGCTGACGCATCATGAAGCAGGTGATACCACAAAGAGTCCATACACCATTTTCGCAGGTCTTGGATTCGCTGTACAGGAAAGCTGTTACTACTGCCACGGAAACGGCGGCAAGGGCACCGCAAAGGGTCACGAATATGGCGTGCCTGATTTTACCGATGCAGCATTCCAGTCATCAAGGACTGACGATGCCATGGTAAAGCACATCAACGCCGGAAAAGGGAAATGCCCAAGCTTCCAGGGTAAGATGTCTCCTGACATGATCGAAAAGATGGTTGAAATTGTAAGGAATTTTGCAGCAAAGTAATACCGCAGCAAAACTTATAATACCGAAAGCCTAGAAGGGCATAGTGAGTTCATACTCCTATGCCCTTTTTTGTTTCCACACCCTAGGGGTGAAGCATTTTCCGTGGCAAGGCCCAGGCACGATTTCATTAAGGGCGTGAGGTGGGGAAGTCTCCAGCATTACAGTACTATTTAACCGTGCATTGTTCGATATTCGATTTTGTGTTAATCTCAACTTGCGGCTGCCATTAGTGCTTTCCTTAACTTAACACGTATGCCCCTATGGTTGCCCGTTCCCACGCTCCGTATTAGTCTGGAAGCAGCATAACGTCAATGAGTTGCCCCACGGCGTATTTCTCAACGTCTTCACGGACAATAAGCAAGCTGTTTGCCCTTGTCGTTGACAACAAATCGGCTGAACCGTGCCATTCTACCGGTGAAACGTACGATACGTTGTCCTGCGTGCGAAAAAGCGCCGGACGGTATTCACGCCGTTTTCTCTTAACAACAATCTCCGTATCAAGAGCCGCCTTCACCATATTCCGGTGTATTGCCGTAAACCCCATCATCTTTCGTATCGCTGGATAGATAAACAATTCAAAGGTGACAAACGAGGCTACGGGGTTTCCCGGCAGGGCAAAAATCAGCGTGTTGTCCTTTCTGCCGAAAATCACGGGTTTTCCCGGCCGTAACGCCACCTTTTCAAAATATATGTGGGTGTTTATATCCTTCATAACCTCTCCAACGAGGCTGTCAGCAACCACGACGCGCTCACCTTGCCTCAACCAGTTGCCTTCGGGGGCGTCGGTAACCTCGTACAGGCCATATCTGATCTTCGAAGAGAAGCAGATCGCTCTATTTCCCGGAATAGTCCAAGGGGTCGTCGTCCAAATAATCACGGACGCATGTTCCAATTCTGGCCGGCTTCCAAGCGAAACCATATGTGTGGATAACGGCACACCAGAACCTATCTTGCGAAATCCGATGTGACTTCGAATCACTTGCCTGGAGAGCGGAAACTTCACCCACACCTGGTCGGACTCGAAGTCGTGATATTCCACCTCGGCCTCGGCGAGCGCGGTCTTTTCGACCACCGACCACATGACCGGCTTCGAGCCTCGGTAAAGAAGCCCGTTCATCGCGAATTTCATCACTTCGCGCGCGATCTGGGCCTCGGCAGCGAAGGTCATGGTCGAGTAGGGATTGTCCCAGGCGCCGACGACGCCGAGCCGCTTGAACTCCTCGCGCTGGACGCCGATCCAATGCTCGGCGAACTCGCGGCACTCGGCGCGGAAGGCGACGATCGGCACCTGGTCCTTGTCCTTGCCGGCGGCGCGGTACTTCTCCTCGATTTTCCACTCGATCGGCAGGC
>JACVXV010000117.1 GCA_015661205.1 Candidatus Brocadiaceae bacterium | reverse complement strand
GCTTGCATTTAAAATATTTCCTAAATCCTTTAGTTGTCGTAGGATAGCTCTTGCTTTTTGTTTTGTTGGCGGGATATGAGGTCAGGAGGTCTGAACGTACTATTACCGCGTGGTGGCGGAAAACGAGGATGGCACTTCGCACGGGGATGAAATGTCGTTTAAAACAAAACGGTAGCCATGTAGGATAGACATTGCCTGCCTGCTACGTTTCATTTCTTGTAATTTAGCTGAAAACGATATGTGTCCTGTATTCCTCGTACTCTAATGACAACCCTGCCAGCATCTTTTCCGCCCTGATTGCGTCCAATGCTACTTTAGTTGTAAAAGTAATTTTTAATTTTCTTGAAACGTTTTGATAAAGTTTGCTACAATGCCCGTCTATGGAAATTAATAGAAATACCATAATAAAAGACCTTATTGAGTCACACCCGGAAACGCTTGCCGTATTCAAGAAATACAATCTTGTCATAGCCGGGGGTGTTCGCGGCCCCAACGAACCGATTGCCTTCTTTGCAAAAGCGCATGAGGTTGATTATGATACCCTTGTGAAGGAGTTGAAAGAGGCCGTCGAAAAAGGCGGTGGGGAACACGTAGTAATCCCCAGGCTTGAGGAAGACAAGGTTTATGGAAAGTTTGTTAAAACGGCCATCGTTTTAACGCTTACCGTTGGTGTGACCTTTGGCGCCCTAGTCCTCAGCTATATCGCCATTAAATTAGATTTTGATTCCGTGTATTACGCGCTTATTCAGGCGCACGGCCATGCGCAGATTTACGGGTGGGTAGGGCTTTGCATCATGGGCTTTGCCCTGTACATCGTTCCGCGGGTAAAGAATACCGAACTCAGGCACCGGGGCTTTGCAAACGTTTGTTACTTATTTGCCGCTGCGGGCATTACCCTGCGCACCGTTGTGCAACCGTTACCGTATAGCTCCCTCAGATTCTTGCTCCCCGTTTCTGCTATCCTGGAATGTATTGCGATACTTCTGTTTATCCTTATCGTTTTGAGGACCATCCTGGCGAGTAAAGAAAAGATCGGTATCTATGATAAGTTCTTCAAGGCGGGGATCATCTGGTTCTTTATTTCCACCTGTATGAATATGGGGATGGTTTGTTATCTGTACAGGCACGGGCTTTATGAAATTCCAAGGCGTTTTTTCAGTCCTTATGTACACCTCTACCTCTTTGGCTTTGTGCTTATGTTTATCTTTGCCGTCAATATCAGGACGGTATATGCATTCCTTGACATAAAGCCCGTCCGGGAAAAAGCGGTTAATCTGACCTTTTGGATTATGAACATTTGTATTCCCATTTATTTCGCCTCGCACTTCTTTGCGGATGAAAACGTCGTGGCGTACCGGCTATCGCAGGCGATCGCATTCCCTATAGGATTTGCCCTTCTTACGTTTGTCTTTGGATTGCGCGTGTTTGAGCGTTCCACAAAGGAACTTGATGACGTGGTTATGGACAGGAGTTACGCAAAAACGATCCGCACCGCGTATCTCTGGTTGATTGTCACCGCCGGGATTCTGGTTGTCATGCCATTTTTGGAAGACGGATCGGAAATACAACAACGGTTCCACGGCTCACTGAATCATGCCCTTACCGTTGGGTTTATAACCATGATGATTATCGGCTATGCATCCAAGATGATCCCCACCTTTAAGGGGATCAACATGCACAGCATCCGGCTATCAAACATTACCTTCATATTGCTGAATACCGGGTGTTTCTTACGGGTGTTTTCACAAATAATGGTTGGCGTGAATGGAAAGACCATTTTTTACGTAACGATGGGAACCTCCGGGTGGTTTGAGTTGGCCGCACTGAGTCTCTTTGGGTACAACCTTTGGAAGACCATGAATTTTGTACAGGAAACCAAGCCGCCCGCGGCCTCGCAAGCGCCCGCAACGGTGAAGCTTACCGAGGTAAACAAGGACACAAAGGTCTTTGACGTTGTGGATCAGTACCCGGATACGCTTCAGATATTCCTTGATTTCGGATTCAGCCAGATGGCGAACCCGGTTATGAGAAATACCATGGGCAGGGTTGCAACCCTCGACATGGCTACCAAGATGCACAATGTCGATCTTGATACCTTCCTCAAGGCGCTTAATGGTAAGATTGTGGAAAAAAAGGGAGCAGTTTAGCTTTTCGCCAATAATTCTCCCAACGCCGTGAATTCGGTAAATCGGGGACTTAATCATCAAGGTACGGTATGTCCTCCCCTTTAGAAGAAAAGAAGTTATATCATCGGGCAAAGATACTTTCCGAGGCGCTTTTGTTATCATCACGCGCCCCTGATTACAAGTCTGTTTTGCGGATGGTAACGAAGCATTTCAAGGTGTTTACGGAAGCGGATGCCGCCGTGCTTATGCTCAACAATCACCAGGGAAGCCTTGTGCCTGTTTTTTCTCTTGGAATGCCGTTGTCGAAGATTAAGGACGCGCGCCTGCCGTCTACCATCCGGTTAAAAGACATCCTTACGCATCCCGTACTGGACGTTCGGTATACCTCTTTTATGAATACGCCCCTCATCCACAACCGGGAGTTGCTCGGCATTGCGGCGGTATTCAGCACCGTGCCGGAGAAATTCCAGGTCTTTGAGCATGACAGATATGAGAACCTCTTCCTCTCTATGCTGGCGGGACACACTTCACTAACCATTGAGTGCGTGACCCTTGCCGATACGCTTAAGCTTATTGAGTGTACTCACGCAGACTGGAAAAATATTGTCGATGCCGTTGAGGACTTAATCTGCGTTTGTGACCTGAATTCCCTTATTATCAAGGTAAACAGGGCGTTAACGAAAAAACTAAGGCTGGATGGGAAGGATATTGTTGGGCGGAAGTGTTGCGACGTCTTCCACCATAACGAAACACCGCCAAAGCGCTATCCTTGCTGCGCAGCACCCGAAGCGAAGATATCCTATACAGGGGGCATTGAATACCCGATGATACACGGTGTTTTTAACGTAGCGACGTTTCCATTTTTTGATGAATCAGACAAGCACGTGGGCAACGTGCACATGGCCAGGGATACCACCAGGGTAAAGAAGTTGCAGCATCAAGAGGTTTGAATTAGGCCTACGGCGGCTTTTTTGTGTTCACACGTGGGGACACGGGCACCGTGTCCCTACACCGAGTTGAAATGGGGGAGGAATATTGAAACTCTCAGAGGTGCTAAGTAAAGAGCGCATCATTATCAACTTAAGCGGTAATGATAAATTCGACGTTCTGGAGAAGTTGGTAGACGTGGCCGGCACTTCAGGAAAGGTGAAGGACCCAAAAGACCTTCTTAAAAAGGTAATTGAGCGCGAAAGGCTTAAAAGTACGGGCATTGGGCGGGGCATTGGCGTTCCCCATGCCCAAACACCGGCGGTAACCGACGTGGTGGCATGCCTGGGCATTTCCGCGCAGGGGATTGAATTTAACGCCATTGACGGCAAGCCCGTTCATCTTGTTTTCTTAATTGCAACAAAGGGGCGTATGGACAACGCATATCTCGGCCTTTTAAGCCGGATAGCCCGTCTATTTTCCAGCGAAGATTTTAAGCAAAAAATCATCAATTCTAACTCGCCGGAAGATATCATGCGCCTTGTTACCGACAAGGAAAAGGAATAAGTTTTGTTATGAGTATTAAAAGAGGAGGAAGGGATTACGGGTATGGATTCAACGCATTTTTCCACTATGACGATTGTTTTTATGCTGGTGCTTTTCTTTGTGCTTCTTTTTCTCTCCGCTTTTTTCTCACTCACTGAAACGGCGCTCTTCTCCATCAACAAGGTTCGGCTGGACTTTCTGATTAAGCAAAAGAATCAGAAGGCCATTTCCATTTTTAACAGCATCAATGAGCCTGACAAACTGCTCAGCACGATCCTCACCGGAAACAACATCGTAAACACGAGCGTCTCAACGATAGGAACGACCCTTGCCCTGTATTACTTACATGCGTGGGGTGTCCTCCTGGCGCCTCTCATTGTCGCCTTTATCTTACTCCTCTTTAGCGAGACGTTTCCCAAGGTGCTGGCCACCCAGTTTCCCGAAACGCTTTCCTTATGGATTATTAAACCGTATGAATGGGTACGGTGGATACTGTCGCCCATTGTTGCCTTGATTATGTACCTTACCTATCTGTTCTTTAACCTATTCGGCGTAAAGATCGAGTACAAAAAAACCATATTCAATCGCGAAGAGGTAAAGCATATTATCAGGGAAAGCGGGGAGACGGGTACCCTGGTGGGTGACGAGCATAAGATGTTGCACCGGGTTTTCGAATTTAATGACAAGCTTACCCGTGAGATAATGGTGCCAGTGCAGAAAATTGTCTCTATCGATGCCGGGATGCAACCCGACGACATAATCAGGGTGGTTACGGAAGCAGGTTTTACACGATATCCCGTTTATCAGGACCATTTTGACAATGTCATCGGTTTTATTCACGCAAAGACGCTTATCAACCTGATGGTCAACAACCCGCTGTTCATCCTTGAAGACCTGATGTTAGAACCGTATTTTGTTACCGAGGATGAAAAGATCAGCGAAGTGTTGAAGGAGTTTCAACAAAAAGGGTTACACATCGCCGTTGTTAAAAACGACAGAGGAGTCGTCACCGGAATCATTCAGATAAAGGATATTTTAAAGGTTGTTTTTGGTGAGTTGACCGAGAGGCCTGTTCCGGAAACCACATAGTACGGCACAGTTTTATCGTGTCTGCTGTATTGATTTGTTACTTCAATTCCATTCTCACTCACAACCAAAGAATGACGAACCAGAGTTCCTCTTATGCCTAAATAAACCCTGGGGTCTGGGACAAAGCCCCATCCTTAATAGTAGCTTAGTTTTGATTTGAAAATTCCAATTTACAGTGTACCAGCACAGTGTAATTCTTATGACGCCTAAACTGGCAAGCGTTATCATCCCCACCTATAACCGGCCTGACAAGCTAACACTCGTTCTGGAGGCGCTAAGCAAACAGAGCCTCACGCCGGACAAGTACGAAACGCTCGTCGTCGATAACAATTCACGGGATAACACGAAAGAAACCGTGCAACAATGCATCCAACGGTTTCCCGGGCTAAACATTCGGTACCTCTTCGAAGAAAAACAGGGGCTTAACTTTGCCAGAAACCTCGGCGTGCAACAGGCGCAGGCGGACATCCTGGTATTTCTCGACGACGACGCCATCCCAGAAACCAGCTGGCTCCAGGCTCTTTTAAGCGTCTACGGCGATCCAAAGACAGGATGCGTCGGCGGCAAGATTACGCCTGGCTTTCCCGAAGGAACCAGGTTGCCCCGCTGGCTCAGCCCTATCTTTAACGGTTATTTCAGCGGGTTTAATCCGGGGGGCAATCAAAACAAAGAACTTACGGAAAACAATTATTTCCCGTATGGGGCAAACATCTCGTTTAAAAAAGAGGCGATTGTTTCAGCGGGCTTGTTTAACCCAAAACTGGACAGGTGCGGCGGAAACCTTGTCTCCGGGGGGGAAACCGAAATGTGCCTGAAGATACGCCGCCTGGGGTGGAAGATATTTTACACACCTCACGCCACCGTCCTCCACCTGATATCTCCCAATAGGCTTACGAGGAAATATTTTGTTGACCATGCAAAGGGAGAGGGTATTACCATGGCGCTCATCGACCGCTCTCTGTGCAACAATACCGTAACGTATCAACAGGCGTCTCACTATTTACACGGCGTGGTCAAATACGGTAGAATGCTGCTGTCCACCATGCGTGAAGAGGATAAAAGGTTTTATTATTACCTGAGAGTACGGGTGTACCTGGCGGCCTTGCTGTATTGGGTTAGATTGTTGGTATCAGGATCACGCCAGGGTAATTGACCGTAGGCAACACGGGTGCATCCCAAATTTTGGTAAATTTTTTTTGTCCCGTAGGGACAGACGGAAATAGCCCACCGATTTATCGGTGGGACATTAGATCTGGATTTTCAGTCCCGTCGGGACGACTAAAAACAAGGTAAATACCCATCGAAAAAACGGCACAAAACCCAACAGACTATTGAATGCCACGAACGGCTGGAGTTGGGTTTCGCGTCCAGACTGTGCCAAATGAACTTTTTTATACTAAAAGTGGGGAAGAACCCTTATATATTGCCCATTTCCTTCTCATTTTGTGGCTTTTTGAGCCATTTTAACCATCAAAGTGGGGAAGAAACATCTCGAAATGAGTAAAATCGCTCATTTGGCACAGTCTGGTCACTCAACCCACCTAAGGCGTGTGGCAAACCTAAAGGTTTGCCATACGGAAAATTCGAAAACCACAAAAGGTAGGGCAATGCTTCAGCATTGCGCTTATAAAACATGTCATTTAACTATAAAAAACGCATACGGCTTAAAGGTTTTGAGTATAAAGGTTCTTATCGGTATTTCGTGACGATTTGCACTTTAGACAAGAAACCGTTATTTACCGATAGCGCACTTGTCGCATGGCTTATTGGACTTCTCAGGGAACAATCAAAATTATTCAGATTTAAGGTCTGGGCATATTGCTTCATGCCGGATCACCTGCGCTTGTTGATTGAAGGCGAACATGACGACTCTGACATGAGGCGGTTTGTTTCTGCCTATAAACAACAAGCCGGTTTTTATTACAAGAAGAAGACCGGTTTGTCTCTCTGGCAGATTAATTATTATGAACATATTTTAAAAAGAGTTGAAGAAACGAAGGGTGTTGCTTATTATATCTTCAATAACCCTGTGAGAAAAGGGTTGGTAGCAGATTTTAAGGACTATGCCTTTTTTGGTCGTTTGAGTTTGACATCATGCAAATGTAAGATACATAAAGGTTCGCCCTACAATACAACGTAGGGCAAGGCTTCAGCCTTGCCCCTGGAACGTGCTATTGGGTGCAAACGCGCGCGTATTCGTGCAAAACCCAACGATATTGCACGGCGTGTGGCAAACCTAAAGGTTTGCCCTACAAAAACGTAGGGCAAGGCTTCAGCCTTGCTCCTGGAATGTGCTATTGGGTACAAACACGCACGTATTCGTGCAAAACCCAACGATGTTGCCAGGCGTGAGGCAAACCTAAAGGTTGCCCAACGGAAGCAGGTTTTTATTACAAATAAAATGTTTGTTTGTGCGGCATTGGGTGGCACGTACAAACAGAATTTGCCTATGCCACCCAATAATCCGTTTAAACAAAAGGAGCGGTAATTGGCTATGAGCTTACCCGACATTAAAAAAACGCCGTTGTTTATTGCACTGGGTTTGTCTTTCATTATAGGACTGGTATGTATTGTTTTGCCGTTTGTATCACAAAAACCAGATGGACTTGAAAAGGTGACAAACGAAACTATTGCCTTTCTGAAGAAGGACGACTTCATGCCCGTGGTAACCGCCCCTATGCCGAAGTATACCGTTCCTGGTGTAAAAAGCTCGTTCAATGCGAGACGGTATGCAGGTATTTTTGGAGTATTTGCGGTCTTTACGGTCATGCTTGTTATTGGATATGCGCTGAAAAAAAGGCGCAAGAAATCAAGCGCTTCATCGGATACAGGACAACAACCTTAAAGGAACTAATCAAAAGGGTGGGACATTTTCTTAAAGCCCTTGAAACACAACGAAAGGTAACAATGGCCTTGTATTCCCACATTAAAAATGGTATTAATACAAAAAAGCTTTTATTAAGCAACTGAATGGGCATTAAACGGAGTTCTTCCGATGGGTATTAATCTTGGCAAGGGGACATACCTTATTGCAAATCCAGACGGGATGGATCAAAATTTCACAAAAACGGTGGTACTGATTTGTGATCATCATAATGACCGGGGGACATTCGGGCTCATTGTAAACCGGGAGTTGGACATAACCGTATCGGAGGCGCTGCCCGAACATCCCAATACGGCAGACCCTGCAAAAAAGGTGTTTTTCGGCGGCCCGGTTGAGACAAGTAAACTGTTTTGCCTCCATGCCGAACACAAAAAGAAGGCACATTCGTGCGAAAAAGTATGCAACGGCGTCTATCTCGTGTCAAACCAGGGTTGCATGGACGACCTGATGGCCAACCACAACGCCAACGTGCCTTTCCGCCTGTATATGGGATGCGCAAGCTGGGCGCCGGGACAACTCGAGGATGAATTAAAGATGAAGTTCTGGACGGTCGGCGACGCAAACGCAAACATCGTCTTTTACCAAAAACCGGAAATACTCTGGTGGTACATTTTGCGCTTCGTAAGCGCGTACGACCCCGAATCGCCAACGGGGCTTTCGCATCCGACGTTAAATTAAACATGCACAACTACTGGAACCACAACATGAATTTTCCTTCAAAAACAAAAATTGTATGCACTATCGGACCGGCCTGCAATACGCCGTCCATGATAGAAGAACTCATCCATGCGGGAATGAATGTGGCACGGCTCAATTTTTCTCACGGTTCGTTAGCAGACCACGCAAAAAACATAAAAAACATCCGTGAAATCTCTACGCGCCTGAGAAAGACCATTGCTATTATCCAGGACCTGTCAGGACCAAAAATCAGGGTAGGCGCGCTCTCAAAAGGCACCGTTATTCTAAACGCCAATGACCCGTTCACCCTTACGACAGCGGTTGTTGAGGGGAACAAAAGCATTGCCTCAATTACCTACACCGACCTGCCGGATAAGGTCTTTGCCGGGGATACCATTTTTCTCTGCGATGGGGAAATCGAATTAAAGGTTGTCAGCAAAGACCGTGAGAACATCCATTGCAAGGTAGTAATTGGAGGCCCGTTATCGACCAGCAAGGGAATCAATATACCGGGCAGGAGCCTGCCGATACCCTCGCTTACGGAAAAAGACAAAAGAGACCTTGAGTTTGGCATGGAACAAAACGTGGACTATATCGCCCTGTCGTTTGTGAAAAACGTGGATGACGTCATGGAGCTAAAGGAACTTATCCGCAAAAAAGATAAAGACATTCCCATCATCGCCAAGATTGAAAAACACGAGGCGCTCAACCATCTTGAAGAGATAACCAAGGCCGCAGCCGCCATTATGGTGGCGCGGGGAGATTTAGGGATAGAGATACCCCTGGAAGAGGTGCCCCTCGCGCAAAAGAACATCATTCGCACGGCCAACCGTTACAGCAAACCCGTTATCACGGCCACACAAATGCTAGGCTCGATGGTCAACCACTACCGGCCAACCCGCGCGGAAGTTTCCGACGTAGCCAACGCCATTTTTGACGGCACCGACGCCGTTATGCTTTCCGAAGAAACGGCAAAGGGCTGCTATCCCATCGAATCCGTGCGTATGCTAACCAAAATTGCCGGACAGGTTGAACCTCTTTTGGCAAAGAAAAACCATTTAAATCTAAGGAGAACACAGGCTGACCCTATAACAACGCCCGACGCAATAAGCATGGCGACCTGCCAGGTTGCAAACGACCTTGACATTAAAACCATCATTACCTCCACACAAACGGGAAGTACTGCGCGGTATATTTCCAAATACCGCCCCAGGCAAAACATCCTTGCCGTTACCCCGTCGCTCAATACGTGCAGGAGGCTTGCCCTCGTGTGGGGGGTAATCCCCATCCTTGTCGATTCCATAGAAAGCACAGATGACATGATGTTAAAAAGCATCGAAACCGCCCGAAATGCCGGCTATATCAGCAAAGGTGAAACACTCGTCATAACGGGCGGTGTCCCCATCGGGGAACCCGGTTCCACGAACTTGTTAAGGGTTTATCATAATAGCTAACGTTGCGTGTTTGTATTGAACGAACTATTAACTGCGGTTTAAAACAACGGCCACGGGGATTGAGGTCACGGTTCACGGATATTTCTCGTATTTTCAAGGACAACGGCGTTTATGATCGTTTCTCAAAGGATTAAAATTCGTAGAGGCAAAGTTGGCAGCGAACAACTGCTTGATCATATCCAGAAATATTTCAAAGATACCCTGGATGGAGACGTGTTGCGGTTTGCAATTGTAGGGACGAGTGGCGCGACTTTGGTTGTGGACGTCTCGATCAAGGTGGCAGACGCAGCTCAAAAGACCCAAAAAGACGGGGGCAAGCGCGCACATGGCTAACCAATTTATTGTTGCCCATATTATTCCCACGGGCGTAAAGGCGGATATCGGCGGATACGTTGGGGACGCAACGCCCGCAACCAATGTGATTGCAGCGATTGCCGACAAGGTAATTTCCCATCCGAACGTGGTAAATGGAGTGGTGCTTAACCTCGCAAGAAAGAACGTCCTCTACGTAGAGGGATACGCACTGGATATGTTTTTCAAGGGCGAGGTCGAGCTAAAGGAGGTGGAGAGAAACCGGATTGGGGTTGTCCTGGACAAGGGCATTGAGGAAGATGGCTACAACCTGGCCGTCAATACCGTAAATGCGTTGCGTACGGTTGGGGGGGTAGAGGTCGTCTGTATGCTTAAGACAAAACAAGAGGTGCTGACACGGGCGGTTAAAACAAAGAGCAATTCCTTCGTCGGCGAGATTGCCCATGAAGACGCGCTTATTGACGCCTGCCGGAGCGCAATTAAAAAGGGGGCGCAGGCGCTTGCAATTTCTCTCGCAATACAGATACACATGAAGGATTTGAAGGCGTATTTTGCTGGAAAGGGCGCAAACCCCTACGGAGGGGCAGAGGCTATTATTTCGCATCTTGTCACCGCCACCTTTGGCATACCGGCGGCACACGCACCGCTTTTGAGTAAATATGAGATTTACAAAGAGACACACAGCGGTACGGTTGACCCCAGGGCCGCAGCGGAGGCCATAGGCCCGGCGTATCTCGGATGCGTCCTGCAGGGGCTGGACAGGGCGCCGCGGTTGGTTGCCAAAGGCGGGGACGTGCGCGTTGAGGACGTAGACGCGGTTGTCCTTCCCTATACCTGCATGGGCGGGATTCCCGCGCTGGCCGCGCAAAAGTGGAAAATACCCATTATTGCCGTGAAGGAGAACACTACCGTGATGAAGGCAACGCCGGCGGCGCTGAAGATGAAGAACGTTATTACGGCGGAGAATTACTGGGAGGTTGGCGGAATTCTTGCCGCCATGAAAGAGGGTATCGACCCGCAGGAATTAAGAAGGCCCGTGAAAAAGGTAATTATCGAATGATCTGCACGTTTTGCGAGGCAAGCACGAAAGACGTTTGGAACCACAGATTTCCTTGCGCGGCCTCTGGCCGCAACCAAATTCGAAATACGAATATCGAAATACGAAACAATTTCAAATGACAAAAAACTCAATGCTCCAAACTTTACGTAAGCCGCATCTAATCAATACCTTACAGTTGTGCATTTTGAAAAACGAGCATAAAAAACAAGAAGTTGATGGATTGTAGTACAGATGGTAGGTTTTTGGGGTAGAGAATGTCTGTTAAAACAACATAAAAGTAGCGCAGGCGTCCCGCCTGCTGTTTTTGATATAACCAAGTCAGCGTTTTGAAACTAGCGCTACGTGGATGCACAGGACTTTCAATGTCGTTGTAGTGGCAAGGCGCGCCTTGCCACTACGCCGTTGAATGCCGCCGAAGGCATTATTTAATGTACAGAAAATTCAACGTCAGTCCTGAAAGGCCGACAGGATATAGCGGGGGGTGTGGCGTGCCCTGAAGTATGGAATACCCAAGTGATTGAAAATATCACCTCTGCGAGCCTAATACCTTGTAGAGAAGTCTGAGCCTACGCGCATACAAGG
>JACVXV010000116.1 GCA_015661205.1 Candidatus Brocadiaceae bacterium | reverse complement strand
ACGACCCCTTCCGCCGCTGTTTCTGTTGCACAAACGGCCTTTAGCTCATTTTTTCTTCATGTTTTATCACTCATTTATGTCTCTGATAGAAAATCGCCTTATTTTAGCTTTTTAAAAACCAAAACGATGGTTCCCATCGGCTTTCAATTATAAGGGTTTTTCAACAGAGTCATATATAGAATAATAAGGAAATTAACTTATGATGATCGTTACAATATAGCCTATATCAAGTTTCATGAAAAAAGGAAAGAGGTTGAATCTATTAATATTAGTGATGAGTTGGTTATCGACATGGCTCCCGATGGGACAATTTATGGTATTGAGATGTTAAATGCTAATGAGCAAATAAAAGGTGAAGATTTGGGGAAAATTCTGTTTGTAAATGAGGCAACGGGTTTTACAACAGAAATACCTTTGCATGCTGATTAATAAACCACTATGTCAGGTCTCCACCTGACAACGCCACCAAAGATTTTACTATGGTGAAACGGTGAGAATCACCTTGCCGCATTTTCCGTCTTTCATCAGTTTCATGCCCTTTTCATAGTCTTTGAGCGGAAATCGGTGGGTGATAACCGGGCCGGGGTCTACCATACCCGTTGACAAGAAACGTGACGTTTTGTACCAGGTGGAAAATATCTTCCTGCCCGTTATGCCGTAAATGCGCACCTTTTTAAAAATGACGTCCTTGTTGAGATCGATATTTACGCGCCTTTCATAAATACCCAGGATAGATATCCTTCCGCCGGGAGTAATTACCTTCAGACCCTGATTCAGTGCCTGGTTATTGCCCGAAAATTCAAGAACGACGTCCACCCCTATATTCTTGGTGGCCTCCATAACAAGCCCGACGACGTCCTCCTTCCGAGGATTGACGGCTGCGTGCGCACCCATTTTTTTACTGATTGCCAGGCGATAGTCATTGGGGTCGGAAACGATGACCAACGACGCGCCGCACGCATGGGCAATGCCGGCGGCAAAAAGACCAATCGGCCCCGCGCCCAGGATTAATACCGTCTTTGCGGCAACGTCTTCCACCATAACCGTGTCAACCGCGTTTCCAAACGGCTCCTGGATAGTCGCCCATTCGAGAGGAATATCCGGGCTGTTTTTCCACAACACGTGTTCGGGCAGAACAAAAAACTCAGCGAATGTGCCGTCGTGGTCTACCCCCAGCAATTTGAAATTGCGGCACACCTCGGCATTGCCGTTATTACATTGATAACAATGGCCGCAGGTAAGATGGCTTTCTGCCGATACACAGTCGCCTACCTTCACCACGGTCACTTCCTCTCCCACCTCTGCAACGGTACCCACAAACTCATGCCCCAGGATGCGAGGGGGGGACAATCGTTGTTGCGCCCAACGCGTCCAATCGTAGATATGAACGTCCGTGCCGCAAATAGAGGCATTATTGACCTTAATAAGAACCTCCCGCGGCCCAATTACCGGGTTAGGTACTTTTACAAGCGACAGCCCCTTTGCACGTTTCGTTTTTACAACCGCCTTCATGTTTCAAGTCCCTTAATTTCAACCGATATTGCGGGGCGTGCGGCAAACCTAGAGGTTCGCCCTACGTGTGCAATAAAGGCTACTTAAAATGTTTCATCACCATACTGGCCACACCCGCAAGCGCCATATAAGTTACAATGCCAATAGTAAGCGCCTTTACAAAACCACACCTGGGCAATAGGAAAATGAGGCATAGGACGTAAACAATCCACGGCGGCGTCATCAGGAGCAGTCCTTTGGCGTAGTTTACCGTTGGCGTATATCCCGACGTGCGGTAAATCATGGAAAAAGTCAACACCGTCATCGTCGGAAAGGTTGCCACAAAGGCAGCCAGCAAGCCCTTTCCCTGAGAGCCTATCAGAGATGCCACACTGACAATGGCGCCACCCAGCAAAAAATTAATCAAAAAACTCTTTAACGGCACCATGGTTAAAATTCATTCCCAATTACATGCTTACCTTGCCACGTTACGGTAAAGTCATCGATCAGTTCCAGGCGTTCCTTTACAAACTGCGTTTCAAAGGTTGTATCATCCGGCAACCCCTTCGATAAATCATAGCGCAGACCCATCGCCCTGCATTTGATAGTTACATTCCGGCTGCTATCTGCAGTGGCCGTAACTTCTACAAAATGATAGGCCGTTACCAGCCCATGGCATTGAAAACCTTCCGGCAAAATCTGAGAAACGTTGCCTTCCACTCCTCCCTTCAAATCGGCGCCACCGCCGCCCGATACGACGTACACGGGCATCCGTATGCCCCCCTTTTCATCCGTCTTACAGGTGCGTTGGTAGTTGTGGTCGTGACCACTGATAACCATCGCAACGTTATTCTTGGGATCGTTAAAAACCTTTGTATAGCGGTTTCGAAACTTTGCTTCTCTTGATGAACCGTGTAAAGCGCTTTCATTGCCGTGCTGTCCTATAGAATAAGGTGGGTAATGAGCAAGGACGACTTTTGGACCGTCAACCCGTTTTAATTCATTTAAAAACCATTTAAATTGGTCTTCATCGTCAGGCAATGAGGAGTTCAACTCGATAAACTGCAACTCCACACCGTTTGTTTGTTTGACAAAAGAGTACCAGGACTGTTTCGGTTTCATACGATCGAATATATTGTTCAGGTACGAACTGTACGAATCGTCCAATCTGCCTTTGAACGCTTCAAACAGGACGTACCGGCTCCTTGCCTTTATTAACGCCTCTATCCCCCCCCATTTTTCACTAACGATAACTTCATGATTACCGATGACCGGGTAGAGAGGTATCCTTTTATCCCCCGCATAGTTATTGATAACTACCGTTAAGAATTTCTCAAATTCGTTGTTATACACCATGTCGCCTGAAAACAAAACGAAGTCAGGGTTCAACTCCCGTATAACCTTTGCAATTGCATTGTGCTTCGTTTGAGGTTTGTCTACGGTATCGCTATTCCGCCGGGTATCTCCATAGGCAATGAAGCGCAAAGGACCGGCGTATAGTTTTAGAGAAAAGAGGCAGAGAACCACCAGGAAAACCGGCAACAACAGAGGTATCTTTAATAGTTTTTTGCGCATGTTTTGTCCTTAAATAAATGTCGTTTTGCAAAAGTCCGACACGGCTTTTGGGTAGCAATTTGGCAATGAAAATATATTATAGCAGAAGTGCTTAATAAGCAAATACAATAGTGTTGGTTTCAGGTTTCAGGTTTCGAGTTTCGGATTTCGAGTTTCGGATTTCGAGTTTCGAATTTCCCTACACCATTATCTATATTTGAGATGCCGGTATAACAAGCGTCCCCGCTCTCCATAACAAAATACCTTACGGTTTCCTTTGACAAACACCTTTGATAAAGATAGAATTCACACCGTGAAGAAGAAACATCAAAACCAAAAAAAATATCTCACCTCCTTTGACAGCCGGGCATTTCCCCACGTATTTACCGACGTCCTGATCATCGGAAGCGGCGTGGCTGGCCTTAGCGCTGCGATACAGGCCGCAAGAAGCGGCTCCGCGCTGGTGGTTACAAAAGACAAGCTCGATGAAAATAACACGACATACGCGCAGGGCGGTATCGCCGTGGCGATGGCGGACAAAGACACCATTGCAAAACATACCAAAGACACCCTTGATGCCGGCCAACGTCTCTGTAACGCCTCGGTGGTAAAAACCATTGTAAGCGAAGGCCCCAGCCGGGTAAAGGATTTGATCGAATGGGGCGCAAAATTCGACCGTGAGGATGACAAGTTAATCTTTACCAAGGAAGGCGGCCATCAGTTTCCCCGCATCATCCGCGCCCAGGGCGATTCTACGGGCAGGGAGGTGGAAAACACCCTTATCCGTGCGGTGAGAGAAAACAGGAACATTAAAATCTTTGAACATACCTTTGCCATTGACCTCATCACGAAAGAAGGGGTCTGTCATGGCATTATTACCTGGCACGCGAAAAGGGGGTATGTGTTAATTTGGGCCAAGCGGACAATACTGGCCGCCGGTGGGTGTGGGCAGGTTTACCGGGAAACGACTAATCCTGACGTTGCTACGGGCGACGGGGTTGCCATGGCTTATCGTGCCGGCGCCGTCCTCCAGGACATGGAATTCGTCCAGTTTCACCCGACAACCCTCTACATTGCCGGCGCCGTGCGATTCCTAATCACCGAAACGGTGCGCGGAGAAGGCGGGATACTGAGAAACAGCAAAGGGGCGCGATTTATGCCCGACTACCATCCTCAAGCGGAACTAGCGCCCAGAGACGTTGTCAGCCAAAGCATTTTGAAGGAAATGCAGAAGACCGGACATACGTGCGTGTACCTCGACGTCCGCCACATTCCACAAGAACGGTTGTATACCCGCTTCCCCAAGATCAAGGAAATTTGCGCCTCTTTCGGGATCGATATTGCCGCGGATTTGATTCCCGTGCGGCCCAGCGCCCATTATATGATCGGCGGGGTCAAGGTAGACCGTTTCTGCAAAACCGCCGTCAAACAACTCTACGCGTGCGGCGAGACGGCGTGCACGGGGATGCACGGGGCGAACCGGCTCGGCAGTAATTCTCTTCTCGAAGGGTTGGTAACTGGTTATACCGCAGGGATAGACGCATGCAAGTCCATACGAAGGACGAAACGGGATATGGCGCCTTATACCGTTCAGGAGACGCTTGGTTTGTCAAAGATAAGCTGGTTGGACCTCAACGATATCAGAAATTCCCTCAAAAGCCTTATGTGGAGAGACGTTGGGATCGAGCGGGACGAGATGCGCCTGCTTGAGGCGGAGGAAATGATACAAATGTGGTGTAGTTACGTTTTAGACAAGGAGTTTTCCCATCCGGCCGGGTGGGAATTGCAGAACATGCTGCTGGTTTCCGGCCTCATTGTGTCGGCAGCCCGGAAACGCAAGGAATCCCGCGGCGTACACCACCGCACCGATTATCCCCAGACGGATAATACCCGCTGGAAAAAACATATCGTATCAAGCCACTAACCAACCGTCTGTTTCATTTGGTAAATGCTGTTTATCAGGTCATCAAAATGAAAAGGCTTGGGTACGACGTTCACAGAATACTTTTCAATAAACTCTTTGGATTCCGGGGAAAGGACGTCACCCGTTGTCAGAATTACCCTGCTTTGCAGTACCGGGTTATAAGTTGCCATCCATTCGTACAACTGCATGCCGGTCATTTCACCCGGCATCTTTAAATCCATAATAATAACGTCAAAAGGTTCCTTCTGGAGTACCTGCCTTGCGTCAGTGGTATTGTATACCGCCTTTACCTGACAACCCTTATTTGTCAGTAACTCACTGCAAGACTCGGCGATGTTCACGTCATCTTCAATAATTAACAGGCACAAACCCGTCAAATCATGGTTTTTCCCGGCAACGAGCGGTTTTGCTTCCGTGATTGTTTGCGTCCTGATAGGAAGCGTAATCGTAAACAGCGCGCCCTTATTGCTCGTGCTTCCAACAATCGTTCCGCCGTGTTCCTTTATAATCCCGTGGCTTACCGCCAGCCCCAAACCGGTACCCTTTCCCACCTCTTTCGTGGTATAAAAAGGGGTAAACAACTTCTCCGGTTCCGCAATACCGGGGCCGTTATCCTCAATTTCGATGATGATATGTCCCCTTCTTTGAAAGGTGCGGAGCGATAGGATGCCTTTGCCGTGAGCAGCTTTCATGGCGTCATGGGCATTATTAATGATATTGATAAACACCTGCATAAGCGATGCACGGTCAATCGTAGTATGGGGTAACACTGGGGAAAGCGCCTGTGCCACCTCAATGTTGTCAACGTGCAGGTTGTTGGCTTTTAATTCAAGCGACTCCCGTAAAACGTCGTTGACGCACAGGTACTGCATGTTTCTAACGGATTTCCGCTTTGTCGCAAATTTGATCAGGTTGTCAACAATGCGGGCGCAACGCTGTGACGCCTCCATAATCCGGCACAATCTGTCGGTCGCCTTCTTTGGAACACCCTCGTACGACATTAACAGCTCGCTGTAACTCATGATAACGGACAAGGGATTGTTAAGTTCGTGCGCTACCCCGGAAACCATGGTGCCAAGGCTGCTCAGCTTGTCGGCATGGATAAGCTGTTCCTTTAACAGGTTTTGTTCGGTAACGTCATGTCCAAATAAATTGATGCTCGTAATGGCGCCTGACGCATCTTTGAAATACGTAACGTCCCATAAAATATCGCGAACCTGACCATTCTTACATGCAAAGGGAATCGCAATCTCTGTTCCGCAGGAGCCGTTCAGTATGGTCTCAATGTCATTACCCACCTCTTCTTTTTTATCAGGAGGTATAAAAACATTGATTATCGGGCTTTCAAGGATTTGCTGAGGCGTATAACCAAATTTACTTTCAATAGCATGGTTTACAAACAACATGTTGCCTTGTGCGGAAATGGTGATTACGTACACGTTGGTGTTTTGTATCAACGCATCCAAAAATTTCTTTTGGTTGGACATCCTTTTTTCCGCTTCGCGCAACTGTATTAACGCCGCTTTATGCCCTGATACCTCCGCTTGCAGATTCTCGTTTGCCTTCGTTACCGCCGCCGTTCGTTCCGCTACGCGGCGTTCCAGCGATTCGTTGAGCTTCCGCAATTCGCTTTCCGTCCACATATATTCGGCAATCTTCGCCGAAAGCCTCTCGCTCATAAGGTTGAGGCTATTGGCCAAAATACCCACCTCGTCATTGCGGCCTACCGTCAGACGGCAATCCAAATCTCCGGCGACAATCCTTGCCGTTGCATCAGCCATATCCTGAATGGGTTTATACGTTGAAATCACAAACTTAATTCCGGCGAGAGACGTCACAATAATGCCAACCATCCCAAAGAACAATGCGACAAAGCCCAAAGACTTTAAGGACGAAAATGCCTGCGCCTTTTCAATTTCAGCCGAAAGTGTCCACCCGTATTCCGGGATGTCAACGGAAACGCCAACAATCGGCGCGGCCTTGCGTCCGGCAGACCACACATTGGAGGCATCTTTTGAGGAAATACCTTTTGCGGCATCAACGCCTCCCCTGTAAATCGTTATAGCCTTATGTCCATCGGTAAGATACATGGCGGCCATTTCCCCTATACCAAGGGTGCTTGTTATGCCCTTGCCTAAAATCGCGGGGTTGTATGCATTAATGACGCCTCCTACCGGGATTGTGTCTTGCCGGGAAAATACGGGAGCGGTCGTGCTGATGCAGCATGTGTCAATGCCGGGGAAATCGCCTGGCTGGCTAAGGGTTATTTCCCCACGGCGGCTATCCAGAGTGCGGAGGAACGCCGTGCGGTCAGGTACGTCCTGCCCCACCACCCGTTCGTTGCTTGACCAAACGATCTTGCCGTGGTTGTCAACCAGGAGGGTTGCAACGGGGTGGTTGTCGGACGATGCGGTATTTGCCGTAAAATGCCGGTTTAATTCGGCGGCGGTATTTTTCGGGAAATCCGCGCCCCGCGCAAGAGACTCGAGGGTATTTCTTATAAAATCATCGGATGAAGACTCCAACGTTTGCGACTTTAGGGTTTTAACGGAGGATAGGAGGCAGTGCGCCCTTGCCCCGACAACCGCCTTCATGTCTTCCTGTACCTGTTGCGTGAGAACGCTTCTGGCGTAAAAGTAATAGAGTGAGGTAACGGTAGCAATTGGTATAAACGAAACACAGAGTGCAAACAAAAACAATCGCCCCTTAATTGATAGGAACCCGCCCACTTTCCAAACTCCTTACGCTGTTATTGATTATTTCGACGAGGCGAAGCCTCAGACTGATAAAACGAAACGGAAACCACAGATTTCACAGATTGCACAGATTTGTTAGATAATAAATGGTCGCGAATTCACACAAACAGGCGCGGACAAACGGCGTTTGCTCATACTACCTGATATTCCGTACAAAATAACGCATTTCCCTGTAGAGCGAAGAGCCTCTTCGCTCTGCAACGGTTCCGAAGGGCAGAAAGGATATAGCCAGGGGTGAAGCTCCTGGTAAATGAAATAATATAACAAGCTTTGAAATTCCTACACCCCAAACGTAATCCGCCTGTCGTCAAACAGGTGGTTAACGGGGGTAATGTGCTTGTTGCGGGCGTTGTGAGGGTTTATCTCAATCGCCATCGATTCTTCCCGGTCCGGCGATGCGCGATAGAGTATCTCACCCTTTGTGCCAAGAATCTGGCTGGTACCGATAAAAGAAAGCGACTCTTCCGTGCGGCGCTCGGTACCGATACGGTTTGCAGTAATGGCAAACACCCTGTTTTCTATACACCGTGTAATCATTGCCTGGGGACAATAGGGAAGCACCAGATTTGCCGGATGGCATAAGATATCGGCGCCCTTTACCGCCAAAGCCCTCGCAACCTCGGGGAAAAACCAGTCAAAACAGATCATGATCCCGATCGTTACCGTGCCGATGTTATAGACCTCCAACGGGCGGTCTCCCGGCGCAAACCAAAGCTTTTCATTATAAAAGAGGTGCAACTTTCTATAGCAGCCGACAAAGCCTTGCGGGCTAACCAATACGGCCGAGTTATAACAGGTTCCCTTTTCACGCTCGGCCAAACCGGCCACGATGGAAATACGCTTTTCCTTTGCCAGCTTAATCAACGACTGCGTGGTTTCTCCGTCCGGAACTGCTTCTGCCAGGGCGAGGGACTCTTCCCAGGAAGTAAACTGGTAGCCGGTATTGAATAATTCAGGCAGCACCACCAAATCGGCGTCCATCCCCTTTATCAACGAGACAGCAGCCTCCACGTTCTCCTGCTTTTTCCCAAAAATGGGAAATGTTTGCAAAAACCCGACCTTCATCACGTCTCCCCCGCATATACAGTGGCTTCCCGTCCTGTACCAATAGGTGTTAATTCAAGCCCTGAAAGGGCGTAATACAGAACGAGCCTTTATTTCATTTCTCAACGTAACACGCATACTCACCCTTGCTAATGCAAGACAATAATCCTTATGATAACAAAACAGGTTCTACACTTTCAACTATTGATTGTATGCTTTCCGAAAAGGGTGTGTATTATTTCCGTGATTTGCCTTCAAAAATGAGTTACCATTTAAAAACGGTTGCGGTTTCCAGATGCCCGATACCGGGTGCCGGACGCTCGTATACCGTTTTGCCTTTGCAGAATTAAATTATTGATTGTAATATTAACGTATCGTATTTGCCGAAATACGATGGATTTGTAGAGGTATTATCTGTGCCTAAAACATCTGTTTCATCCATGGTTCACGTTCGCGGCGGTTGGTTTGAGATGGGCAACGGCAACGGTTTGATATTTGAGAAACCGGCGCATAAGGTACAGATTAATGACTTTTATATGGGGAAATACTCGGTAACAAGGGAGTCATTCCGTGAATTCATAGAGGAAACCGGCTATCAAACCGATGCGGAAAAAGGAGAAGGCGCATTTGTTGTTACTCCTGACTACAGATTGGCGCAAAAAAGTGATGCCTGTTGGCTCAATCCCTACTTTGCACAATCTCATCATCATCCGGTGGTGTGTGTAAGCTGGAACGACGCAATAGCCTATTGCAACTGGCTCAGCAGGAAAGAAGGGTTAACGCCCGTTTATACCATAAAAAGAAAGACCGTAAGAGCCGATTTCAGCGCGAACGGTTACCGTCTTCCAACCGAAGCCGAGTGGGAGTATGCTGCGCGCTGTGGCGAAAAGGGGTACAAATTCTCCTGGGGAGATGGAGCGCCCGACGGTATGCGTGGAGGAAATATCGCCGACGAAATGCTGAAACGTACCATTCCCAAATGGCCGTGGAAAGTTTGGGAGGGGTATGATGATGGACACACATATACCTCCCCGGTTGGCTCGTTTGAGCCTAACGAGCTTGGATTGTACGACATGACCGGCAACGTATGGGAGTGGTGCTGGGATTGGTACAGTGTCGGGTATTACAAAAAAAGCCCGCAGCGCAATCCACAGGGACCTTCCGGCGGGAACAGCCGTGTCATTCGCGGCGGCTCCTGGTTCAATGAGTTGGAGTTCGTTCGTACGACGTATCGCATCCACGGCACCCCCGGTTTTTCATACTTCACCATCGGCTTTCGCCTGGCGAGGAATTTTTAAGCCCTTCGGGCCTGCTATAGAGCGAAGAGCCTCTTCGCTCTATTTATGAAAAAGCCGCCTGAATACCTAATTTAAAAGTACTGAAAATTCAAACGTACGTGTAGTGGCAAGGCGCGCCTTGCCACTGCGCTGTTAAATGTCGCCGCATGCCTAATTTATTCCAACGCCCGGCGCCCCGCAACAATATCAGCGTATCAATTGCCAATACCGGACACCCACTTTCAAATAATTTCCACTGCTTTTCCTCCTTTCTTACTCAATTTCCGGCAAAATACGGGGCTGTTACAAAAGATGATTGATTCTGCGACGATTTTCATTTAAATTGGTACGTTCTGAGGTATCAAGCGTTGATACGATTGCACGTCCGCAAGGAATGACTAAGTTACCAGGCAAGAGGTGAAAGGAGCTATAACGTGAAGATTTCAATTGAAAGCAAAACGAGGATCAAGATGATCCCGGAAACCAAACACGAAAAAGAGACCCTTGATGCGCTTTGGAAGGCGCTTATACGCTGCGACGCCGACAGCAAAGTGTTGTGTCCGATAGGTTCGTACATACCCGCACAGGATGAAGGGGCTAGTTTTGTGATACAAGATCAGTAGGTTCTTTTAAGTTTCGAGTTTCGGGTTTCGAGGTTGGACGTAGGGCGAGGCTTTAGCCTTACCCGTGGGGGGAGACGTCTTTCACCGTACCGGCTACTAAAAATCTGTGCAATCTGTGCAATCTGTGGTTTCGCCGTTTTGTAACCATTCGCGTGGTGTTTGTAATTACGCTGGCGGGTTCAGGTTTGTAACCTGAACCCTGATTTTGATAGTATAAAAACGTTATGCCATTAATAATACGCTCAAAGGGATAAAATGTGAGGTTCAAGTTGCAAACTTGAACCCGCAATCGTTTTTTCAAGTTTCAAGTTTCAGGTTTTGGGTTGGTGTGGGGTGCGTGGGGAAGTTTCGGAAAGTTGTTGGACGTAGGGCAAGGCTTCAGCCTTGCCCTTGGAATTTTATAGGGTGGGCGACGGTCACGTTGTTATGGTAAAAACTGCTTCGGTAATCTCTATTCTGCTTCTATCCGTTCACCCTGTTTGGACACAACCCTCGCTTGCTTATGCCGGCGCGGATACCACTCGTAATACAAGGGTACCGCTGGAAAAGAAGACGGTTCACGACCTTCAATCAATCCTTGCGGCCTACCACGAAATTTGCAGCCGTTTTGTTGCGAAGGAAACGGGCGGTATAGCCGTGTCCGCCGGGAAATTGGCCGATGCGGCGAAGGCGTGCATTGACCGGGAGCCGGGGGACGCCGTCGTGCGTGTGATGCAGCACGTGATCCAAGGGGCAGAGGAGTTGATGAACGCTGAGGACGCGCACGAAATTTACGGGGGGTTTGCCTCTATCAGCAACGCCCTTTACTCACTTTTTAAATCGCGTACTAACCAGTTAGCGGCGCTGGAAATAAAGCTCTATTGGTGTAAAAAAGATGGTTATTACTGGTTCCAACCACAAAAGCAGCCGCCGGTTTGTCCATACGGCTCAAGCGCCGTTTGTTCATCTATAGAAGAAGTGAAAGGTGATTTGTAATTTCTCGTGCAAATTGGCGTCTTTTCTCGCTTATGTCGTGGTATACGGCATACATGTTAAGTTAAGAAACCTATAATTACCACCAAACCTTTGTTTCTGTTAGCCCTGAAGGGGCGAAATAGCTTAGCCCAGGGCAACGCCCTGGGGACACGGGAAAACCAA
>JACVXV010000240.1 GCA_015661205.1 Candidatus Brocadiaceae bacterium | reverse complement strand
CGGTGCGTTTTCCCATCCTTTGTCCTTGATTTTACTCGTAAAAACATGAAAACATTTTCTCAGTTTTTATTGGACGCGTCAAGAGGGTAGGTCGGCACTGCAGGGCTTTTTGAAAATCCACCCCAGTAAAATCAAGGGTTTCAAGGCGTTGAATGCCTAAAAATGACCGTTTTTTTGCGCGAATTGCGAAAGTCGGGCTAAAAGTGGGGAAGACTCCTTAAATATTGCCCATTTTAGCCTAATTTCGTTGCATTATGCGACATTTCCACCCTCAAAGTGGGGGAGAAATATAAAACATAGCGTAAAATTGTCCATTTGACCCAGTCTGGTAAGTGTAACCCAACACATAACGTTTATTACATTCAATAATCTGCTGGGTTTCGAGCCCCAACCCAACAACGCACTGTTTTCTCACACAAAGCCACCAAGCCACAAAGGTTTATGTGATATATCTTCATTAAGGCATCATTCTTTATTCTTTGCGGCTTTGTGTGATTATCTCTTTTCCACTCATATAGACATTCTTGCAGAAGAGGTTTGATTGGTGGAATTGTTTCGCTTAACCCAACCTACGTACCTATATCGAGAAACCTCGCTTTGCCTTGTCTCTGCGCCTTTATTGCTTCATCGGAATATGTATTGAGAACGTCTTCTGATTCTGCAAACAACAGACACCATTTTCTTTCTGCCTCAAAAGACGAATTAATTGTTTGGGTTTAAGCGACGGGATATTTTTAGGCGTTTACTGCCATTAATTCCTATGGTTCTGAGGCAGATTCCTTTTCCCTCCACGGTTGACACTTCGTGTAGTTCTCTTATCGAAAGAGGTGCGCTACAGACGTCTTTTTTCTCTTTATGGACATGTTGATGGGGTGGCTAAAAAACTTGCAAATCTAGTAGTGGGTGACGTTAATTCGGTTTTTAAATGCAATCTGTGTCTGTTTTTTTAACGTCCCGTAGGGACAAAATATCGGTAGAAATCGTAAGGGTATACAAACATAAATGCCGTAGGCATGATATATTTAAAATGCAATGTTTTGAACCGAAAAAATTCCATGAATGTGAATTTGTGTATACGTATTTGCCATTTTCTTCGGTCAATATTTCGTTCCTATGGAACTAACGCTGTTTTTGTCTTTATCTTCTACCAATATTCCGTTCCTAACGGAACTGGCGCTTAATTGCAGGAATAAGCAATAGTCGAATTACTATTGGAACTCCTTTTAATCAGACGAAACGGCAGGCTGGAAGCCTGCGCTACGGTTTGGCGCTTTCAGGGATGGGTTGGGATTATGGACTTTCCCTTTTCCCTGAATAAGGAAATTTGTTATGACAAGCGGGGACGCTTGTCATACCGGTTTTGAGTCGTCCCTACGGGACTTTGTGGTTTGTTTCTTGAAAACAGGCAATGAATTGCCTGCCTATTGGCGGTTGCCCCTACGGGGCATATACAGACGGATGGATTCTCGATTTTTGTAAATATGCGTTTTGTCCCGGAGGGACAGATGGAAATAGCCCACCGATTATTCCAATTTTCTAAAGGGGTATTGGTTGCGGAGTAGCCGCGCCTGGGAATTGGCGTCATGTTGCATGTCAAGAAAAGAAACAAAGCATAAACATGGCTAAACAACCACCCACCTTAATTTAGCCGCCATGCCGCTACTTTTTGCAATCCGCGTCTATCTGCGTGAATCAGCGGTTCGTTTATTCTTTTAAAAAAAAAAGTCATATTTTGGTGGATACGCTTCGCTTAATCCACCCTACGGCGGCTTTTTTTGCACACAGGGATACGGGCGCCGTGTCCCTACTTTGGAATTTCTATACATTAAATCAGCCTTTTTCCGGTAAGAGCCTTGTATGCGCTCAGGTATTTTTCTGAGGTTTTTTGGATGATTTCCGGGGGGAGCGCCGGCGGGGGCGGCTCTTTGTTCCAGCGGATGCCTTCGAGGTAGTCGCGGATGAATTGCTTGTCGTAGGAATGTTGGGGCTTTCCCGGTTGGTAGTCTTCCAGTGGCCAGAAGCGGGATGAGTCGGGCGTGAGCGCCTCGTCAATGAGGATGGTCTTGTTATCCGCGGTGACGCCCCATTCGAATTTGGTGTCGCAAATAATAATGCCCTTTTCCCTCGCGTAGTTGCTTGACTTGAGGTATACCTTCATGCTCTTTTCCCGTAGTTCTTCGGCATATTTCTTTCCGATCTGATCTACCACCTTTGAAAAGGGGATATTCTCGTCGTGGCCTGTGGTGGCCTTTGTTGACGGGGTAAAGATGGGTTCGGGGAGTTTGTCTGATTCATTAAGCCCGGCAGGCAGCTTTACGCCACAAATGGCCTGGGTTTTCTGATATTCCTTCCAGCCGGAGCCTGCAAGGTAACCACGCACTACGCATTCTACCGGAAACACCTTCACTTTTTTCACCAGCATGGAGCGCCCCTGCAGGATATCGCTAAACTGAGAAACGGCGCTATTATTCATGCGGTCGATCTGTGTGGTGATGAGATGGTTTTCAACAATATCGGAGGTGTATGTGAACCAGAATTCCGAAAGACCCGTAAGTACCATGCCTTTGTAAGGGATGCCGTCCGACAGGACGACGTCAAAGGCCGATATCCTGTCCGATGCAATAATAAGCAAATTATCGCCGATTTCGTAAATGTCCCGCACCTTACCGCGGTTGCATAGCTTGAGTTGTGGGATTTCCGTAATGAGCAGTTGTTTCATAGTATTTCTCATAGTCGAATAGTTTAGTGTATGGGAATAGTAGGGACACGGCGCGCCGTGTCCTTACGCGTGAACACAAAAAATCTCCAAAAGGTCTAATTTACGGTCTTCATGTGCGCGAATATACCTTAAAAACGTACCCTTTGTCAATAAAAACGTTGACAATAACATTCGGTTTTGGTAACAATAGTGGGCAAGTAAGGATGGTTAAGATACATTCTAAAAGGGAGGTGGTAGGGTATATCTCTTACAAGCCAAGCCAACGACAGCTTACTATTTTATCCCTACTCTTTATCAGTTGTTTATACCACCAAGCCTCAACGCTACAATGAAAAACCCTGGGTGGGAACGTATTGCAATACGCCCCGACGGTGGCAACTTTGAAATGCCTATACCGTAACATAATGACATTGACCCATGTATAATGTAGTGGTTCCTTGCGTCAAGTGTATACCCCCATTAAAATCCCCATTAAAGAAATTGACTATATGATTTGTCGTCTGAACGGATTGCTCTTGTGTCTTTTGCTTTTACAGGCATGTACACCAGCCCCAAAACAGGGGGGGCTTTTTGTTCACGTGAATGCGCCCAAAAATATGAGCGCACGCAGTGCCTTGGCGGTTATGCGCGCTTGTTTTGTTAAGATTGATTTTGGCCTGCTGGAGAGGGGTGTTTCTGCCGGTAAAGATACCGGTAGCCGGATCGCTTTCACCGTGAATCTGTTCGACGATGCCGTCTATCAGGCGGTACTTGACCGCCTCGACCAGAATGCCCCGGAAGGGTTTGTGTGGATTGGACACCTTGATCACGTGGAATATAGCCAGGTCACGCTGGTTGTTGAGAAGGACGTTTTGTCCGGAAATATAACCCTGCCCGGTTCTATCTATCAGATCAGATATGTGGGCGAGGGAATCCATGCCGTTTACCAGATCAACCAATCAGCCTTTCCGCCTGAAGAACCACCCTTGCAGGCAATTACGCCGTGAGGGAAAGCCTCTTTGTCTGAGGAGGGTGCCTATGCAATGAAGGAACCCAATAGACATTGCCGGCAATAACTTAGTAGCGTTGTCAAGTGGAGACCTGAGAAAAGCCCTCCATTTATGTATGTCATGCATCAAAACCGTTGTAGTAATAGGCGAGTCGAATCTTGGTAAC
>JACVXV010000115.1 GCA_015661205.1 Candidatus Brocadiaceae bacterium | reverse complement strand
CACAAGGTTTTCAAAGGGAGTTGATAGTAAAAGTGTTTGACCAGTTTAAAAACACCGATACGGAATTTACCGACGATGCACAAATGGTGGAACAGGCGGGGCATCCCGTTTACATTGTGCAAGGCACCGATGAAAACATCAAGATTACCACCCCTGAAGACATCCGCCTGGCCGCGGCATTGCTTTTACACGAATTGAGAGATACAATATGAAACTATGCGGTCTTTTGTTTGTGGCTATTCTTTTGTCTATAGGTGTCGTTGGGTGTGCTTTTGATCCCCCTCCCTATACAAAGGGAAAAGACGAAGAGCTTGACTCACTGGTTAATGCATACAAATCTCACAATGCCAAAATGAAAGAGGAGTTGGAATCAAGACGTTTGACACGTATTAAGCAATTAAGTGTCGAAAAGGTTTTGGATGGAGATGGAAATGCTCAGGATAGCGGGAAAAAGACTCAAAATGGTTACGTCGTAAGCGTATCTCTTGACAAGGCGCCGGTGGATGAAGTTATCCATCAAATTCTTGAAGAGACCAAGTTGCCTTACTTTGTAGATGCAGCCGCTCTCAACGGCTACGTTTCAGCTCGTTTTGATAAACAACCCTTGATCGATGCCTTAAATGTAATCCTCGCACCCAGCCTCTTATCGGCAAAGCTGCAAAATGGAATCGTCGTTATCAGCGGTAGTTTAACGGACGAGAGTATTCCATCGACTGCGATTGTACAAGAGGCGGTTACTTTTGAAAATCTGGACGTGGACACCGTCTCCAAACTTGTAAAGGGCTTGTATCCGGTGAGTCCTCAAACAGGAGGCAATCCAAGCCTTAATTTTGGCACGGTACCTAACACAAACTCTATTTATCTTACCGGGACGAAGGATGCCGTGTTAAAGACGTCCCAACTCCTGGCAAAAGCAGACCGTGAAATAAAGCATATCATGATGGAGGTAATTATCGTAGAGTTCGATTCTACCGAATTGGAGAAATTGGATGCAAACATCGTCAATATTGCTTCAAAAGAATTTAGCGGAGCCAATCTCAATTTTGGTTCCTTTGCCTCGCAAAACTTAAGCTTAACCCGTACTTCAGGGGCAAATAACCCCACGCAATTTACCGCACTGCTCGATATATTAATCAGTGAAGAAAAGGCCTTCCTCCTTTCCCGCCCCTACATTGCTACGTTAAGCGGTAAAGAGGCAACGATAAACATATCCACCGATGAATACGTGATTACGGAAACATCAAGCTCAGGCGCAACAATTACAGCGCCAATGGCGATCAGTTCCGGTGTCATTATGAGAATAACCCCAACGTTGCTCCCCGATGATAACATCCGCATGAATGTATACGTAGAAGACTCTCAGTCCAGACAGTCGCGCGCCAACGTTGCCATTCAAGTTGATAAGAACGCGGCAACAACGGTTATGCAAGTAAATAGTGGCGAGACAATTATTATAGGAGGGTTAGTGTTAAACAGGCAGATATATCAAAATGCGGGTGTCCCGTTCCTCAGGAACGTTCCTGTTCTGAAAGCCCTTTTTGCAAATATAGCAAAATCGGCGCATAAGAGTGAAGTGGCTATCTATATAACCCCTCATATCATGAATGATCCTATGAGCCTTCCCATTCTCAGACAGGAGGCCTTCAAAGGAAAGAAAGAAGTGGAAACACGGTAGGCAGTAACCGATAAAAATATCACCTACTGCCTTACCGTTAGTTTCCTGCTGCAATAATCTGGGGGGGGGACGTACTCAACTACAAAGATCACACCATCCGGCGGATCAAGAGAACGGGCAATCTTTAACTACGCTTTTAAGCGCTTTTTGCTTTCCCAGCGCCAGTTCCGGCTACATCAGCGGCGACTTTTTGGCCTTCTTTGAATTGCTCGGCAAAATAGGCTCGCACCTTCTCCGGGTCGAAATCCAAAAAGGTACCGCCTGAAGCAAAATGCTGTAAAAACACCTTTCCAACCGCATAGGTAGCCGCACCTGAGGTAATGGGCATGGTTACCGCTCCAATCGTTTGTCCCACAATGGGAATTATTTTTAATAAGCTTCCCAACATTGGCGCTATCGATACCGGCAAAACGCCTCCAACAAGAGAACCGATCACATTTTTACTGATACCTTTAGAAAATTTCACATCAAACAGGCTGGAAAGCGAAGAGATCATTTTCAACTGAAGACCGCTTAATATTACCATATCTAATAGCGGGACGGGCACAAAACCAGCGCCTGCAGAATACATTACATAATTCTTTATCCTTCTATTTCCTTCTTCTATTTTCTCATTTGCTATTATTTCTTTTTCAGTCATTTTCTACCCCTTTCTCATTCATAATTTGTTTTATAAAATAATACGCAGACTTTTGTATGATTACCTTATCATATTATTTGATTTTCATGCCCTTGTTATTTGCATCCCTAACTTATTATGCTAACACTTTGTTGTGTGAAAATGCAACCAAAATAATTTTTGCTATCGGGAAACTTTTCTTCAAAACGCCGGATTATCCGCGTAACCGTCGCCGTCATTGAGGGCAATGGTATTGGGAATGCATGGCAATCGTTCCCGCTTGTCATAACAAACTTCCTTTAAAATCCCCCCATCCTACTCAGTCTCTTGAATAAGCCTTGTAAGTTCTGCATCAAACACCCCTTCCCCGTTACGCACCACCAGGATATCTGAATTTTTGTCCAATATATCTCCTTTTTCATCAAAGGTATAAACTCCGGTAATTCCCTGCCAATCCTGAATAAAATGCAAAGTTTCTGCAACTTTGTTGGGTAGGGTTGACCCGGCTACCTCCATGGCATACGCCAGCACCATCATGGTATCATAAGCTTGAGCCGTCCAGGCATTTGGAAGAATACGGTACTTTCTATTAAACCTTTCTGCAAAAGATGTTTGAGGTGCTGTTAATCCATCGGTTCCTTGAAAGGCAATTGTGCAGAATATCGTTCCTTCAACTGCAGCATCACCTGCTACTTCCCTGAGACCTGGCGCATCAAGTTCATCCGCTCCAAAGAATGGGCTAGTGATCTTCAAATCTCTGGCTATTTTAATTATTTTGGCTGCGGTTTGCTCCTTGGCAGCAAGAAATATGGCATCATATTTATCAGCAAATCTTTTCCCCTCTATAAGGTTTGCGCACCTTATGAATTCCGATTTTAGATCCTTTTCGAACGGTGGAAAATGAATATTTCCGACAATTTCAACCCCTAAATTTGCGGCAAAGGTAGAAAAGTTGTCCGACAAGGTATTGCCATAAAGATCATCAGTAGATACGATTAATACGGCCTTAAATTTCTTTTTCGCAACCTTAGCCAGATTCTCCGCATAGGCAGTATCTGTAGGCACGGTCCTAAAAACATATCTAAATCCGTGGGCTGTTAACGAAGGCGTTGTCGCACAAGGATTAATAAATACGATCTTATTCATTTCATAAATAAGAGAAACAGGGACAGCAACGTCAGAATCATTATGTCCGACTACGGCAACCACCTCCGGGTTCTTTGCAAACCCACGGGCAATCTCCTTGCCCTTTTGAACCAAATATTCATCATCTTTAACAATTGCCCTTACTTTTCTTCCCAGGACTCCACCCTTCCTGTTCAAATCTTCAATAGCCAACTCAAATCCTTCTAGAAAATGATATACGCTGTTTTTGGGAAATACCGCTCCGACGACAATATCACCCACGCCTTTCTCTGCGAGGGATATCCTGTCCTTGTCTGCTTTTGAACAAGCGGAGATAAAGAAAAGAACTATTATTATGAGTAGCCTGCTCGTCATGGATATCTCTCCGGTATTAGACACTATTCCTGTTTCTTTTCAGACGTATGCTGTGCCGCGAGTTTATTGACCGGCTCTGAGTCTTTCGTGTTTGGCGAGGAAATGGCCTGTTCTTTCGGCAACAATAAGGCCGGTTCCGTTTTGTCAAGCGGTCTTGCATCAGGCATGGTTTTTTCATTTTGTCCTGTAACGGGTAACGCGGACGGCTCTTCATCTTTTCCCGTTATTTTTTGATTGTTCTGCTGAGTGCCTGGCACAGCGCCATCTTTTAGGTCCAGTATTATGGGCAATCCATCTTTTCCTCTGCCGATAACAACTACCTTTGTATTATGAGACTCCGCAAGCTTCAGGGTTGCTTCAACCCCTCTCCATGCTAACAACCTGTCGGTAAGGGTTCTGGATACAATTTTCTGATAGGCACTGATTCCCTCTGCCTCGATCTTTTTCCTTATCTTCTCTTGCTTTTCTTTTTCTATGGTATATTTATATGCCTGCGCTCTTTGTTGTTCTATGAGTTTTTCCTCAATGGCCTTTTTGATTTCGGTGGGTAAGCCTATTTGCCGAATAATAATCTCGTCAATAATAAGATATTTTGCGCTGACTTGCGCCGTTGCTTCCAGGAGATATTTTTGAATTACCGCCCCTTGGGTTGTATACACTTCTTCCGGCAAAAAATTTCCGATGGTGGTGCGCATTACAGATTCAACCTGTGGTATTACAACCTTCCGGACGTAATCCGGTCCAACACGCTGATGCAACATACCTAGAAAATCATATTCAGGACGAAAACGGACGGATAGGAAGAGGTGGAACGTTAACCCATTCTGGGACAACACGTCTATTTCGTGTCTGACCTCTTGCACCTTCACGTCGTATATGTACAATCTGTCCCATGGGAAAATAAAACGAGTGCCTTCGGAAACCACCCTGTCTACTACCGTCCCCCCAAAAAACCGCAGCCACAAAACGCCCGCCTGTCCGGGACCGATGGTGTAAATTATCCGTGGTGAAAGAAAGACCAAAATAAATATCAAGCCAAGCAATGAAAATATTAACCAGATCCGGCCCTCGTACCACACAAGGCCAATCCTGTTTTTGATGCCCCTGAAGATATTTCTCATAGACAATTACTCTAAAATTTTGCAACTACTCAAGGCTGTCTCGCGCAAAGCCGAAAAGTGCGCAAAGAAAAGCATAAATACTGAATTGACATAATCCCAACCCGAACAAGTCGGAAGAGATAATTAACAATTATGTATTATTCTTTCGGTGTTTCAACAACTAAACGTTTCTTATGACTCAAAGATTCTTTTATTTAATTAAGTTCGGCTTGGTTATCAAAAAACAGAGAAAAAACACACGGTATTTTAAAAAGTTCATGCCTCTATCAGATAGCTTGAGAGTCTTGTATTACAAGGGAACCCAGTTAATAATAAAAATATTTTTGCCGAAAGTGTCAAAATATTATTGGTAAAACACTATAGGCCGTTACCAACCCGTTCAATTCCATCCATTCTTTGCGTCTTTGCGCGAAACGGGAAATATCATCAGGCGTTTTGTATCTGTCCATATTCCATTTTCAATACCCTGTCCGCAACGTGAAAATATTTGTCGTCATGGGTTGCCGCGATAACGGTCTTCCCCTGTTTTTTCAAATCCATGAGTAACTCATTATAAAAATATGCCCTGAATTGGGGGTCCTGGTCTGCTGCAACCTCATCAAACACATATATCGGTTTATCATCCAGAAAGGCGGTAATCAGAGCAAGCCTTTTCCTTTGGCCGGTGGATAAATTGGTGTTGGTGAATTTCCCATCCAGATATTGAGTTTTATCGTCAAGTCTCATAAGTTTTATGAGGTCATTTACCTTCTTACTATCAACCTCTCCTAAACCATATAACTTATCAAAGAGGTGGAAATCCGTAAAGATGATAGAAAATAACTCTCTATAGGAAATATACGTCGGTTTACTCAGCACCTCTCCATCTAAACGGAGAACACCAGATAAAGGATAATAGAGACCGGTCAACAATTTAAGTAACGTGGATTTTCCACATCCGTTTCCGCCTACAAGAAACACAATCTCCCCTCGTTTAATGGAGAGATCAATGGGTCCGAGGTAAAACAACACCCTGTCTTCCTTGCCCATGTAGCTGAACGTTGCCTTATCCAACCGTATTTCCTGAAATGAAACTATGGGAGTGGGTTGCGTATGCTCCGTTTCAGGGATAACACCTCCAAACGCATCTATTTTTTCTTCCAACTTATATAAATTATCCACCGCAACACTGGCCTTGGCAAAAGACGGTATTGCCCCTATCACCATCTCTAAAGGAGCAACAATGAACAAAACGGCCATTACCAGCTTTACAACTACCTCAGAATAGACGCTTGTCAGCGAAGGTAATAAAAAAACGAGTGTAGCAATTAACACATAAAAAAAGGTCTGTGAAAAGACAAAATCAGTGACGAAGGAAAATCCCGTTTTTACCTTTATTTCTTCCGTGGTATCGGATATCTCACGAAAATGGAAAAACGTATCGTTGCTTTTTTTCCAGTTCACTTTTAATTCTTTAAATCCGTTAATGACATGGCTTAAGGATTCAAATAATTCCGTTTCCTTTTCCGTTGTTACTTCCAGGAGTTTTATTACTTCTCTCCGATAAAGGAAATAAATCAAAGTTGCAGCGGCGACGGCGCCAATAGTAATAACAAGCGCCAATTTTGATAACCAGCCGATATAAATCAGACAAAACACAAGTATAATGGCAGATTGGCAGGCGTTGATAATAATGAGGGCCGATTGTGATATAAAATTGGTATCCTGGGTGATTCTCGTATAGACGTAGGATTTATCAAGATTCTCAAAAAAGATAAGCTCTGATTGGCGTATTTTATTCGAAATTCTCACCCTGACTTTTTTTATAAGGGTTTCGCTGACAACAATCGCCTGTTTGAGGGCATATCTTTTTCCTGAAATAAATAATAATAAGGAAATAACAAAGAGGATAAAATATCTAATTTGAATTCCAGCGCCGGCTTGGGAAGCCGTTTTTGCAGCAAGGGTAATAATTGCAAGCAGGGCGCCATTCGATATCCCGGAAATACTAGCCATTACAAGGATATTACCCCCGGACGTGGTGCTTTCCCTTTTATAGAAATCGAATAGATTCATTGGTTAGAAAAAGAATTTGTCCTGTGACAAGGGTTTCTCGCTACCGAGGCGGCACGCACCTCAGTTATAGGCAAAGGAAGGTTTCTTTGTGTAAAGATACAGGGATACAGTAGCAAAACTAATGTGAAAAATCAAGGGTAAATAGTTCCTGGACTTTCAGGCCGGAGACAAAAGATATGACGATGGAAGATAAGGTCAAAACAATCAAGGAAAACGCGGTGGAAATTAATCAGCGGTATGGATTAAATTTAAAGATTGTAAGTAGTGAAAATAAACGCATCGTCTTTCTAACGGAGAAAGAATAACCTGCTTCACCACAATGGAACAAAGGACGTAAACTTTGGTAAGGTTGGGTTAAGGCGCGAAACCCAACGATGGCTGTTCGTGACATTTGGGTTCCGCTCCTTTTTCCCGTGATTTAAAGGGGTTGCAATTGCAAATTTGCCAAAGATTTCCATAATTCTACGCGACCAATAAATTTAGCAATAAAATCAGCAATCCGAATATTTGTGCAACTGAAGGGAAGAAATTTCGTGGTTGGCGGCTGTGTGGCAACTGTAGTGGGAATCGAGGTTTATTTTTTTTGCATACCAGCACGCATTACCGACACGGACGATTTCTCCTTCAACGCGAACGTCCGGCAGCGGCAATGACAGGCCTCTGCCATCTCCTTTGATGACACTTTCCTTCAACGTCCAAAGTTCGTAAAACTTTTCCAAACGGCTGGGGGCATCTTGTATTGTCCGCCACTCTTCAGACGTCATACAATCTTTAAACTCCTCAATTTTAAGCGGTTTCATTCTCTCGACGTCCACCCCTATCCTTCCAGCCGTATTGATTGCGCACACAACGTAATTACCGGAATGTGAGATGTTAAAATCCATTGCGCCATCAATAAATGGCCTGTTGTATTCGGTATAGGTGATTTTTTTCAAACAATCGGGGGAATACCCGTGCTTCATTAGGCATTCCCGTAGCAGTGTTTTCCCTAGCAGGTTTGCAAGTCTATCCTGCCACCTTACAAACCGCAGCGTCTGTGTTTGAAGGGCTTCAGGCATTTTTTGCAGACAAGCATTCCACGTCTCATCCGTGAATGGTTCGTGGAAATGGGTGTACCATATTTCAATCACCGATAATCTCTGGGTTATTTTGAAGGGTTTGCGTAATGATTTTGCCTATTTCCGGAAAATGCTGAAAGATAAAAAAGTGTCCGCCGGGGAATTGCCGTACGGAAATGCCTCTTGAGGTTTCATCCTGCCATTTCAAGGCTTCTTGGTATGTGGTATTTTCCTTGTTCCCAATCATGACGGTAATAGGTATCTCAAAGGGTACGCTTTTTTCATACTCGTACCATGCAATTGCCTTAAAATCGGACCTTAGTATGGGTTCAAAAAACTCCATAATGCTATCGTCATTGAGAATCTCATGAGGGGAGCCGTCATACTCTTTCAGCTTTTCTATAAACTCTTTTTTCGGGAGGGCGTAGATGTCTTTATCCTTGTCTTGTACGGAGGGACCAGCCCGTCCGCTAAAAAAAAGATGAAGAGGTTGCGGTAATTTTTCATGCAGGATGCGCTTTACCAGTAAATATCCCAGTAAAGCACCCAAACTATGGCCGTAGAATGCGTAGGGCGACCTGATCGGTGTTTTTATTTGAAGAAAGAGGTCGTCGGCCATGCTTTGAATGTCCGACAGCAATGGCTCTGAAATCCTCTTTCCTCTCCCTGGCAATTCTACAGGGATGACGTTAATAAAGTCTGCCACGTGCTTTGTGAGATTTCGGTAAGAATAGACGGATGCACCGCTAAAAGGAAGGCAAATCAGATTTACTCTTTGAGGCCGGTTTTTTAAATTAATACATCCTCCAGTATTCCCCCAACCCGAACAAATCGGAAAAGATATCAACAATCATGTATTCTTCTGACATTGTTTCAACAACTAAATGTTTCTTATGACTCAAAGATTATTTTATTTAATTAAGTTTGGCTTGGTTATCAAAAAACAGAGAAAAAACACACGGTATTTTAAAAAATTCATGCCTCTATCAGCTAGGTTGAGAGTCTTGTATTACAATGGAAACCAGTTAATGATAAAAATATTTTTCGTAAAACACTCCCGGTCTGGGTGCAGGGGTCATAGGTGTTAAGTTAAGCGTTTGGGTGGCACGGACAAACCCTGTTTATCCGTGCCTTGTGACCAACAATGGTACGAATGTTACAAGATGTGACAGGCCACTGTCCCCCGCTGGCGGGGGATTAAGGGGGTGGACTGGCACAAGCAAAAATTTCGGCATGTTTACCGCCTGACAATCTATACTATTTGTTTAGACAATAGTTCACTGTGAAATAATTGGTGAACCAACCGTGTAATGCAAGATGAAAATTGGTATTCATAGAAAAGGGATAGTTGACGCGATGAACAAGTTCCATTCCACCCCCTGCGCCCCGCCAGCGGGGGACACGTTGGATGCAACACAAATAAAGGTTTAACTATGATAATGTGATTGTTTCCTGGCTGAGGTAAGGAGTATGACTATGCCAACAAATGGGGTCAAGAGCAGTGAACAAAAAAAAAGTCCCCAAAACCCCATTTTTTTATTAGCCCCTAAAAGGCCTATCAGCAGGCTGAATATGACCCAATATACTGTAATCATCATGCGACACCTCTTAAAGCACAAAAGTTACCGATTGTCCGACTATTTTATGGCGCTGATATACCTGATCGTGTGATCACCTTTGGAACGGCAGTGTGGCTTAGTATACCTCGTCGCATCCGGTATTCGATACGCAAACCTTCCCCAAAAGGGGGATTCAACCTGGGTTTTCGAAAAACAGAATGTTTTGCTATATATACATGAAAAACATTATAAAAGTCAAGGGGAAAACGAATGGTGCGGTACAAGGCAACCCGCCTATGGCGCCGTCTCTCCAGCACACAAATGATGAAACAGCCACTTCTTGTGTTTTGCACTCATCCGCACGTTGAATTGGTAAAGCAGGTAGTGGAGCAACAACAATTCCGGCGATCCGTTCTTTAACTTGAACCGCCTGATAACGGCGACGGTAAGCTCCTTTGTGCTGCTAAACCGGCTGTACAGTATCTCCAGCATCTCATACGCTGAAACATTCACTTCTCCATCAACGCCCGGAGAAATGCCCAGGAACTGTAGGATCGGCTTAAATTCCTTAAAATACCGGGCATAGATACCCCTGATCAGCAGGTGTGCAACCGTGCTGTAAAAACGTTTGTCCTTCGCTGATGGATAAAAGACATCCTGCAGATTGTCAACCGAAGGCCGTTCTACGATACAATCAAAGGCATGTATGGCATCTTTCGGTATGTCGCCGGTTACGGGACTTAAAAATGTTTTGTCGCGCGGGTGGTGAGGTTTCTCCAGCAGCATTATTTTCAACTGGCGGGGCGAACAGTTTCTGGCAAGAAACCATGGCCAGTCCTTTTCGTTCAGATGACTTTCTGACAGGAGTGTGCCGCAGATATAATCGAAAAAATCAACAACAGCGTTGAAACTCCCAAAGTCACGGTGCAGACCGGCGGGGACGTGGAAAGAGGGGTGGATAAGCCTTGCCTTTGTCGCGCCGGAAGAGGTAAAGCTAACCACCTTACTCAGGTCAACGCCATTGTCCGTGGAATCGAAAATACGTGTGCCGTAAATGCAGACCGCACCGCTGCATTTATCCATGAGCTTTTGGCTATGAAATGTTTTCAGGGTGGTGGACAGCGACGCCGGGGTCAGGGACACATCACCCAGAAAAACAGAAAACAGCAAGGGGGGAAGCTTACCACGATTTTTTCTTACGGCAAAATCATCATTGATAAATTTCACTGCGTGCTTTGAACGGTAAGGCACCCGTGTTTTTTTCAACTGAGCGTCATCCAGTGATACCACGTCGTTCCAGGCTGTTTCAAACCCAGAGCGGTAAAGCACGTCCAGGTCTTTTTTGGAAAACCAGCGCGGGAGTTGATATGACTTCCAGGTAAAGGGATTGCTGCCCAGCCTTTCATTCAGCTTTATCATCCTCTCTGCAAGACTGAGGGCGAAATCAGTTGAACCCAGGTTGATCTCGGAGCATACGAACCAGAAGCTGCGCAAATCTTTTGACAGACAGAACTTCACCTCCTCCTCAATAATATCCAGGTCCCTGTACCTGACGGTGCGGCCTTTCACTAAAGGTTCCGAACAGAAATAGCAACTAAAGGGGCACCCCCTTGCCACCTCTATGGGAATAGTGGGCGTCTGCGACAGGAAGTTGAATATCCTTTTGTGACGGGAATCAAATCCGAAAGAAATGGGGGAACCCTGGCTGTACAACGTCAGATACGCCCTGCCGTACGCAATGATCCTTCCGTAGTGGTGAATGATTTCGTCAATCAGCTCATCATCGTATTCCCGTCCTTCAAAGGGCGGATAATGCACACGGTTGTTTTTAACATATTGTCCGTCTTTTCTGTAGACAAGATTCGGAACCCCGGGCAGGTTGCGCCCCCGGACTAAATCCTCGAAGTGTTCAAGCATCGGGTCACCGCACCCGCAGATACCGAAATCCATGTCAAGATACTCCAGTATCTCTTTTGCGTGCAGGGAAAATCCGAATCCGCCCACAGACATGGGAACGTCGGTGAGTTGTTTGGCCTTTTTCAGGGTAAAATCGAGCATTTCCAGGGGATGGTACTTTTCATACGTATAATTTATGTAATCCGGGAGTGAATATGAATCCGTCTGACGCAGGGTAAAACCAATCATCCGTGGCTTGTATCTGTTTACGTGATGCCCTGCTGTCTGGCGCGCGCGCTGAGCATGACAAAGGCATAAGGATAAAAGGGCTCATAGTGAAAATTGGAGGCGTTTATGAGGAGCAGGTCCGTTTTGCCGGCTGATTTTTTAACGCGCATGTTTTCCACAATATCCTTTCTCTATCATCAAACAGGTGAAATTTTACCGTTAATTTTCCCTGTGGATTGCCATATATTTTAAGGATAGCAGGAAAGATGTGTGTAATACAGGGAAAAATTCCTTTTTCTTTGCGTCCTTTGCGTCTTTGCGGTATTATTGCGTTTGTTTGATATGCTTCGCTTAATCCATCCTACACATTGTCTAATCGAATAAGCATGGAACTAATACCCCAATATTTTGAAAATATAAGACGAACTGCTTTGGTTTTGAAACCGAAACAGCCATTTCATGATTGGCTGTTAAGCGTTGAACCTGGAAACGATTTTAGTGACGCGTTGCAAGAAGGCGACGTTTATTTGTTACCTGACTATGAAAAAATCAGCCAGATGCAAAACTGGTTGAAGCGAAATTTTGACTCCATTTTTACCGACCAGTTGAACAACTGGTACACTGACGAAGACTTGTGGCCGCAAAACAGAACGATGGCTATGTTTAAGGAATGGTTTGAGTATTCTTTGCTCACCACGATTTTAGACACACAGGAGGGCGGAATTGAAAAGACATGTTAAACTTGATTTTGTGAGGTTCCGTCTACACAAAATGAAGGGGGCGATGCCCACCCTGTTAGCGCCATAAACGAACGGCGTCCTTTAGCGCGAATAGGTGTCGTCAAGCCCGACAAAATTGGAACAATCGCGTATGGCGATACCGTACTCCAACAACTGTGTGCGCAGGGCGGGCGCAGTTGTTTTTCCCCCGGCGATTTTGATGAAGATGTAATTAGCCATTTTTAAACTATGTCTCACTGAAGGGATTATAAATTTTGATTTTTATCCCCTTGAAATCTTCTACATTTCTTGTCACGAGGGTCAGTTTTCTCAAAAGGGCGGTAGCAGCAATGATTGCATCGGGGAGTTTAATATTGTGAGTCTGCTTTATCCTTATGGTCTTATCGACAACAGGTTTGTTCAGATTAATTACCTTTGCAAAATCCAGAAATTCCTTTGCTTTTTTCAACTGCTTGCCATGAATTTTTTTCCAGCCCAGGAACTCAATTTTTGTTACAACTGATATGTTGAAGTGATCTTTAAGGAGCTTGTCTATTGTTTCCTGAGCGTGAACGGGTATCTGGTCGGCAAAGTGGTAGATGAGGATATTGGTATCAATCAAATACACTCAGAATCTGTCCCACTCGGAACGTATCCGCTTAATTTCTTCTTTTAGATTTGTAATGCTGATCAGGCCCCGGAAGTCCGCAGGATTGAAGTGTCTTTTCTTTTTAGGTTTTGCTGCCGGTTTCTCAATAATAGTGATGTCCACCTGAACAGTTTTTGTTTTGAGTTTTCTTACATCATTAAAATCCGTTATGTAAAGGCCGTCCTTTTTTACTATTGCCGTGGTTATCATGATTCTCCTTTCTTATAAACGCTTGATGGTAAATTATACCACAGTTAGTGTTTTGCAGGAGGTGCAAAGAGATGATAGGAAATTGCTTTTTCCCATGAGGTATCCAATATAGCAAAAGCGAAGAAAATTGCAAGTCTTTTTAGTAAAATTAAAAAACAACGTCCCTTAGTGCGCCAAGCAGCCTCGTGTTCTCTTCCCTGGTTCTTACTGCCACGCGGAAATAGGTGTCGTCAAGCCCGACAAAATTGGAACAATCGCGTATGGCGATATCGTACTCCAACAACTGTGTGCGCAGGGCGGGCGCAGTTGTTTTTCTCCCGGTGATTTTGATGAAGATGTAATTGGCCGTTGGTTGATACGGAGAAAGGCCGCTGATTTGGGATAGCCCGTTAAACAGGGCGGCCAGGGCGGCCAATTGCGCCAGGGTGTTTACCGTCCAGGGTTCCTTCTGCGCCATCATCTTTTCAACACGGTCTCCATGCGTAACCAGGTAACCGATCCTTAGGCCGGGAAAGCCGTAAAATTTGGTAAGAGACCTGACAACGACCAGGTTCTGTAAGACGCTCGCCTCGTGAACGCCTCGTCTATCACAAAGGTTATCCGGGGATGCCGTTTTACCATATCCAAAATAACGGTCTTTTCCACCAATTGCCCCGTTGGGTTGTTGGGATTACAGAGAAAGGCCATTTCCACCTTGTCGTCTTCAAAAAGAGTGCTATGATACTGAAAGCGGAAACCCTCTTCTGCCTTTAGCACGCAATGTGTCACCCCGGCGCCGCTGCATCTCAGCGCCTCGGCAAATTCGTTGAAAGTGGGCTGGAAGACCACGCCCTTCGCCGGTTTGATCGCCCGCGGGATTAAGTAAAACAACTCGGTTGAGCCATTTCCCACCAGGATTTCATGTTCCGTATGGCCGATCTTCTGAGCGATGCCGCTTCTTAAAGCAGAGCAATCAATATCAGGATAATGCTTTATTTCATCAAAATGTTCGAAAA